>JANNTN010000552.1:0-16494 GCA_031394445.1 Anatilimnocola sp. | reverse complement strand
GGATGGGGCTTTCGCGCGGGGGTGAGCAGCGGCGTGAGGTCGATGCCTTGAGCTTTCCAATGCTTGATGGCGTCGTTGGTTTCGAGGCAATCGACGCGGCCGACGAGCTCGTTCATGGTGCGGAAGCCGAGTTGAGCCATGATTTGGCGGGCTTCTTCGGCGATCATGAAGAAATAGTTGATGGCATGCTCGGGCTGGCCGGCGAAGCGTTGCCGTAAGACAGGGTCTTGCGTGGCGATGCCGACGGGGCAGGTGTTGAGGTGGCACTTGCGCATCATGATGCAGCCGAGCGTGATGAGCGGGCCAGTGGAGAAGCCCACTTCTTCAGCCCCGAGCATGGCGGCGATGACGACATCTTTGCCGGTTTTGATTTGGCCGTCGGTCTGTAACACAACGCGGCTGCGGAGGTCGTTCATCACGAGCGTTTGGTGCGTTTCGGCAATGCCGAGCTCCCAGGGGAGGCCGGCATGCTTGATGCTAGTGATGGGTGAGGCACCGGTGCCGCCGGTATCGCCGGAAATGAGGATGTGGTCGGCATAGGCCTTGGCCACGCCGGCGGCGATGGTGCCGACGCCGACTTCGCTGACGAGCTTCACGCTGACGCGGGCCGCGGGGTTGCTGTTCTTCAGGTCGTGAATGAGCTGCTTGAGGTCTTCGATCGAGTAGATGTCGTGATGCGGCGGCGGGCTGATGAGGCCGACACCGGGGGTGCTGTAGCGGATGCGGGCGATGTTTTCATCGACCTTGTGGCCGGGGAGTTCACCGCCTTCGCCGGGCTTCGCGCCTTGAGCCATCTTGATTTGCAGCTCGTCGGCGTTGGTCAGGTAGTTGATGGTGACGCCGAAGCGGCCGGAGGCGACTTGTTTGATGGCGGAGCGCTTGCTGTCGCCGTTGGGGAGCGGTTTGAATCGCTCGGGGTCTTCGCCTCCTTCGCCGGTGTTGCTCTTGCCGCCGATGCGGTTCATGGCGATGGCAAGGGTTTCGTGAGCTTCAGCCGAGATGCTGCCAAAGCTCATCGCACCGGTGCAGAAACGCTTGACGATCTCTTTGGCGGGTTCAACCTCGGAGATGGGAATCGGGCGGTTGACTTCTTTGAATTTCAGTAGGCCGCGGAGGGCGCACTTGCGGGTGGCTTCGTCGTTGGTGTGCTTGGAGAAGCGCCAGTAGGCATCGGCGTTGTTTTCGCGGGCGGCGATTTGCAGATCGGAGATCGCCTGGGGATCCCACATGTGGCGTTCGCCTTCGGCGCGCCAGTGGAACTCGCCGAAATTCGGCAAGATGGGAAGACGCTGCTCGGCGCGCGTGGGGAAGCCGATTTCGTGGCGGCGGAGGGATTCTTGAGCCAATACGTCGAGGCCGACGCCTTGGATGCGGCTGGCGGTGCCGACAAAGCACTTGTCGATGACGTCGCTATTGAGGCCGACGGCTTCGAAGATTTGCGCGCCTTTGTACGACTGGAGCGTCGAGATGCCCATCTTCGACATGACTTTGAGCATGCCTTTGGCGACGGCCTTTTGATAGGCGTGGACGATTTTGTCGTCGCTGTAGTCGGCGGGGAGGAGGCCGTCGCGCTGGGCTTGCCAGAGGGCCTCGAAGGCGGTGTAGGGGTTGATCGCGTCGGCACCGTAGCCGACGAGGAGGCAATGGTGGTGGACTTCGCGGGCCTCGCCCGATTCGAGGATGATGCCGATTTGCGTGCGTTTGGCGTTTCGGATGAGGTGATGATGGACCGCGCCGACGGCGAGGAGCGAGCTGACGGGGATACGCTCGGCGGAAACGCCGCGGTCGGAGAGGATGACGAGCGAGCAGCCATTTTCGATGGCTTGCTCGGCTTCGCGGCAGATACGGTCGAGCCGCGCCGTGAGACCGGCTTCGCCTTCGGAGCGATCGTAAGTGGTGTCGATCAGGCGGGTCTTCCAGCCGCGATGGTTGATGTCTTTGAGGGCGGCGAGCTCCTCGTTGGTAAGAATCGGGTGGGGCAGGAGGAGGCGGTGGGCGTGTTGCTCGGTGATGGCCAGGAGATTGCGCTCGGGGCCGACGTAGCATTCGAGCGACATGATGACTTCTTCGCGGATCGAATCGATCGGCGGATTGGTCACCTGGGCGAAGAGTTGCTTGAAGTAGTCGTAGATCATCCGCGGCTGATCGCTGAGCACGGCGAGGGCCGAGTCGTTGCCCATCGAGCCGATCGGATCGCGCTTTTCGTTGACGAGGGGCAGCAGCATGAACTGCATCGTCTCGGTCGAATAGCCGAAGGCTTGCATGCGCGACAAGAGCGAGTCGGGCTCGAAGCCGTGGGCCTGGTCGGAGAGGGGCAACTCCTTGAGCTCGATGCGTTGATTCTTCAACCATTCGGCGTAGGGACGGGCGGTGGCGACTTCTTTTTTCAGTTCTTCGTCGGGAATGAGGCGGCCTTGCTCGAAATCGACGAGGAACATGCGGCCGGGCTGGAGGCGGCCTTTTTCCTTGATGATTTTGGGATCGACGGGGATCACGCCGACTTCGCTGGCCATGATGACGCGGTCGTCGGTGGTGAGGTAATAGCGGCTGGGGCGGAGGCCGTTGCGGTCGAGGGTCGCGCCGATATAGCGGCCGTCGCAGAACACCACCGAAGCGGGGCCATCCCACGGTTCCATCAAGCAGGCGTTATATTCATAAAAGGCCCGTTTGTATTCGGGCATCGATTCGTGGTTTTGCCACGCTTCGGGAATCATCATCATGACCGCTTCGGGCAGGGAGCGACCGCCGAGGAGCAAGAGCTCCAGCACGTTATCAAACACACCCGAATCGCTGGTTTTCAGGTCAGTAATCGGCAAGAGCTTTTTCAGATCGTCGCCGAATAGCTCCGATTCGAGCATTCCTTCGCGAGCGGCCATCCAGTTGATATTGCCGCGGAGCGTGTTGATTTCGCCGTTGTGGCTCATGAAGCGCATCGGCTGAGCCCGTTCCCACGATGGGAACGTGTTGGTGCTGAAGCGCGAATGGACCATCGCAAGGTGGCTGGTATAGCGCGGGTCGGCCAGGTCGGGAAAATAGGGCACCACCTGCATTGAGGTGAGCTGGCCCTTGTAGATGATGATTCGCGAGCTGAAGCTGGCCGAGTAATACATCCGGCGTTGTCTAAGCGTCAGCTTTTTCAGCGAATGAAACGCCGACTTGCGGATGACATAGAGCTGGCGACAGAAGCTTGTTTGATCGACGCCGTCGGCAGCCGCGACAAACATCTGTTCAATGATCGGCTCGCAAGCAACCGCTGTCTTGCCGATGTCTGCTTTTTTGGCATCGGTAGGGACCGATCGCCAGCCAATAAAACGCTGTCCTTGCTTTTCAACTGATTTTTGCAGGTTTGCTTTGCACAGCTCACGTTCCTGATCATCTCGAGGCAGGAAGACCTGCGCGATTGCATAACGCCCCTGTTCTGGCAACTCGGTGTGGAACAGTCGTTTGGCCTCCGTGCGCATTAGCTCGTCGGGGATGGCCGTCATGATGCCGGCGCCGTCGCCCGTGTTGGCTTCGCAGCCGCAAGCGCCGCGGTGATCCATATTTTCGAGCGCGATGGCCGCGTCGCGAACGATGCTGTGGCTGCGGACGCCCTTGATGTTGGCGATGAAGCCGACGCCGCAGCTATCCTTTTCGTAGGCGGGATCGTAAAGACCCTGCTTCTTCGGCAGATTTCCGTCAAATTCGATTTCCATAACCCGTATCCTGACAATTGCACTTAGCTTGTGACGTGTAGCCGTGTCGTGTAGCTGGGCTGTGTGGCTGGAATTGGGCAAAAAACCAATTCCGAGCGGCTTTGCCTAAGACTCCGCTCGCCCGGCGAAGGCTGCTTTGGCCTGTGCAAGCTCGTGATCGACATCGTCCGTGACCTCGAGAGAAGTGGCCGCGTCGTTCCCGGCGGCCTCTTTATCGATCGGTTCGTGATCGATCAGTTCTTGGTTGGGCGGTTCGTGGTCGGCTGTGCCCTGACTGATCGGCGATTGTTTGATCAAGAGTTGCATGAAGCGGCGAGCTGTTTTTCCCAACTCTTTACCGCGGCGCTGCACGATGCCGATGGGCCGCTTCAAATCGATTCCCGTCAGAGGACGGGCGACGAGCGCGCCGGCCGAGACTTCGCGGTCGATCGTCGGCTCGGGGAGCAAACTGACACCGGCGTCAATTTCTACCGCTCGTTTGATTGTCTCCGTATTGTCGAACTCCATCGCGAATCGGACCTCGACGCCGTGGGCCGCAAGGGCGCGGTCGATTTCGCTGCGAATTTCCAGATCGGCATCGAAGCCGATCATGTCCACTCCTTGCAGGTCTTGCACGCTGATTGAGGCTTTGTCGGCCAGGGGATTGCTGGGGGCACACACCACCATCATGGGCTCTTCGCGCCAAGCGGTGGCTTTGATCGTGCGGCTGGAGCGGGGATAGCTGACGAGGCCGAGATCAACCTGATCGGTTTCGACTAACTCATACACTCGCTTGGGGTGCTGATACTGCACGTGGACGTTGGCTTTGGGGTAATCACGCAGAAAACGCTGCACGAACCGGTTCATGTGCGAGAGGCCGATCGAATAGATCGAGGCGACGCTGACCTTGCCGGCGACCTCTTCGTGCAGGGTGCGGACTTCTTCTTCGAGGGCGAAATAACGCTGGACGAGCTTGCGGCAGCCTTCGTAATAGACCTCGCCTTCGGGCGTGAGGACGAAGGGGCGCTTGGTGCGGTCGATCAGTTTGACGCTGAGATGCGACTCGAGGGCGTTGACGATTTGGCTCGCGCCGGACTGTGAAATGCCGTTCTCGCTGGCAGCGCGCGAAAAGCTGCGCCGACCGACGACATCACAGAAGACTTTGAGCGACTTGAGGTGCATGGCTGCATAAGCCAATGTAATAATAACGGCGCGGAAAATGAGCGACGAGCATCGTAGGATAGTCGGCACCCGGGCTGCCGTCAATTACCTACCTGCAATTTCGGCGTGACTATTATTAGCAATGCTTAACAGCGGCTGGGGCGGCTTTGTGATGTTAATCGCTGGCCTTAGGAATTGGCTTCGGAACAAGCCAATAAAGCCTGGATTGCCAGGGGAGTTGCCACGAGCGGGTCGTCTTCGCGAACATCGAGGGCTGGATTGGACCAGGAACCGTCGTGGCGCTGGAGAGAGATTAGATTTGCGGCCAGGGTTGCGAGTTTGCCTGCGGATCCATGATCGAACGATAATGCACGGGAAGCCGAGTAGCAGTAATAGTAATAGAGGGTTGGCCGAAGGTGCTCGCGGGCTGGGGAGTAGTTGCCGGGGTGCTGGGTGGCGGAAAAGTTGTTGCGTAACCAATTCTGGGCGGCGATTCGGCGGGGGTGATCGGGGGGAAGGCCGCAGGCGATGAGGGCGTGGAGGCCGTCGGCGGTGGCGCTGCCGTACGAGGCGTAGCGGGTTTTTCCTGTGGCGTCTTTTCCGGTTTCGCCGGCTTTGTTGCGCTGGGGATCATCGAGGAGGAAATGGAAGCCGCCGTCGTTGAAGCGGGGGCTGCTGCGCGTTGGGTTGTCTGACCAGTTTTGGCAGCGCTCGATGAAGGTTTGCGTTTTTTGAATTGCTGGGTCCGAAGTTTGGATGCCAGCGGAACGCAGAGCGTTGAGCGCGAAGGTGGTTGCGGAGAGGTTGGGGACGGCGAGCGGGGTGGCGGGGATGCCGTTGATCGGTTGAAGGCCGGTGGGGGCGTAGCTCCAGCCGCCGAAGGAAATATCGGAAGGTTGCCAGCCGTGCTGTTCGGTGAGTTGGAGGTAGCGGAGATAGTGGAGCCAGGAGTGGCGGGCAGAATTGAATTCTGAGTGGCTCGCCATCGCGAGGATCGCGCCGGCGGCGGTGTAGGCGGGGTAGGTCAGCTCGGCTTGGGGTGCGCTCGTGCTTTCATGGGGCGCGAGTGCGGCTAAGTATTTGGTGGCGCTCGACCAAGCGGCGTGGCAGTCGGCGCGGTGTTGCAGGGACGCGAGCGTGGCGGCTATTAGGGAGGTGAGTGATGGGCCGTCCTTGAAGGGGCCGTAGATTTGGGAACGCCAGGAGCCGTCTTCGTGCTGACGATCGATCAAGTAGGCGAGCGCGGAGCGAACCGCGGAGTGAATTTTACCAGTGAGGTGATGGGGTTCGCTGGCGAGAAATGGCCGGGGCGCGATTGCTGCGGCTGTTGTCGCGGCACCGAGAATTAGTAAGCGACGGCGAGTGAGCATAGAACCGAGCCTCGGGGAGAGGTGAGAACCACGAAATACACGAATGACACGAATGACACGAAAAAAAGATAGGAGAGAGGCAGAAAAAAGTGCTAGGTACTGAGTACCGATTACTGCTTACGGAGTAAGGCGAAGCGAAGCTTGGGACCGAGGGTGTAACCGTACTGTCCCCTCACCCCCAGCCCCTCTCCCCTGAGTACCGGGGCGAGGGGAGCCCGTACATTCAGGACGCCCTCAGACTGAGCTTGGTAACGCGAAACTCTCTAACTTCTGGCTTCTCATTTTCCACCGCGAATTTCGACGGCGAGTGGCACGGGGGCGCGATCGGCCAGTAGTGTTAAAAGCGCCGCTGATGTGCAGAAGGTGCGGCCGGTGATGCAGTGGTGGCCGGACCAACTGCCGTCTTCGTTTTGCACGCGCTGGAGATTCTCGCCGATCGATTTATCCCACGATTTCCACTCATTTCCACCTTTGGCGAGCAGTGCTTCGCTGATGTTCATGTAGCTGAGGAACTCTTCGCCGCCGTTGTTGCCGAAGCCGGCGATGAACTTGGGGTCGTCGAGACGTTTCACGATGCCGTTGGTGGCGGCGTCGCTGGCTTCCTCGAGTCGGCGGGCGCGATCGACGACTTTTTCGGCTTCGACCTTGGCTTCTTTGCTCGCTTTCTTGTCTGCCAGAACTTGCTGGGCTTTGGCGGCTTCGGGCCGGGCGGTGTTCACGGCGTCCTGTAAGCCGCCGGCTTTGGCGGAGAAGCTATAGACCGAGATGCCGGCGTCGCTGGGTGCGCTGGCGGCGGCGGTTGCGGATGCAGTGATGCGGCCGGAGCTGGCGATGCGCGTTGAAACTTCGCCGCCGATGGCGACACGCGGTTCAGCTACGGCAAAGTCCTTGGTCTTTACATCGACGCCGGCGGCGGCGAGTTGCGAATCGCGCTCGAGCACGTCGAGCTTCACAGCGACGCCGTTTTGTGCGGCGCGATTGATGGCTTTGCTGCAGAGCGCCTGTGAGAGGACCGAGGCCCAGCCGGCGTTGCCCGCGAAGGTGCCGTCGGCCTTTTGATGCTTTTCGATTTTGGCCATCGTCTTGGCCAGAGCGGCCGAGGCGCGCTGCTCGCTGGCTGTGTCGGGCATTTTGCCTTTCACTTCGGATAGCAGTAGGGCGGCGACAAACGTATCGACGTATTGGCCGATCTTGCTTTGCAGTTGCGTGCCGAGCACGTCGGTCACGTAAGGAGAGTCGGCTTCGACCTTTTCAATCTTACCGGCAATGAATTCAATCGCTTTGGTGAGTGGCTTGGCATATTCGCCGGTTTTCGGTGTGCTGCCGGAGCGGAGCATGGCGAGGGCGGCGATGGCTGTGTTGCCGACGTCGGCGGGGTCTTCCACGTTGGTTCCTTCGACGCGTCCTTGCGATGCGGAGCGCCAGCCGCCACCTTGGCCGAAGCCGCCGTTGGATTGCTGCTGGCTGACGAGATAGGCCAGGCCCTGGGTGGTGTAGTCGGCGATGGGCTTGATGGGGGCTGCTTCGGTGCCGCCCGCCGGCTTAGTTGGTTCACCGGCGGCTGATTTCGGCGGCGATTGTTCCTGAGCCGGGGAGAAGGAAATGCCTAACGATAAGAAGGAAGCCAGCCAAACGGCGGTGAAAACGCGGCGGACCATGATTCTGCTCCTGAATGAGTAGTGCTGCCCGAAAAATGAGACGGGGCAGGAGCGAGAAGGTTTTTTGAGATGCAAGAAAAGATGGAAATTGCTTAACTGTTTGGCCGGATGAAGTAGCAAAGGAATTAGGAACCGCGGATGACGCAAAATTCGCGGATGGGGCCGGTACAGTCGTTCCAGGCGGAGAAACCCTCACCCTGAACCTTTCCCAGGGGCGGAGGAGGGCTAGGCTGGAATCGGCAAAAAGCAGAACTATACTAAAAGGCTAGGCTTTTCTCGCTCGGCGCGTGTTTCGATCAAATTGCCGGGATGCGTTGCCGTTTCCAATTGAAAAAATCTATGCCGCGACTTGCCCGAATTCGCTTGGCTTTTGTTCTGTTTGCCCTGGCGGTGAGCGTTGTGTCTGCGCGCGAAGCGGCTGCGCAGCGGATCACCCGCACGTTTGCACCGGGGGTGCTCACGGTGATTTCGCCCGCGCCGCAAGCGGAAGAGATGTTTAGCGGGCCGCGGCCGCTGGTTGAATTGCCGGTGGTGATGAAGGACTCGAAGTACGAGCCAAAATTGTCATCGGCTTCGTCCACGATTTACGAGCGGTCGCAGAATGCCATGCTGCGGCGGACGATTTGGAATTTGGAGTTTGGTTTTAAGCCGCTGCGGATGATTACCGTCGATGTGCCGCAGGCGAGCGGGCGCATGCAGAAACAGTTGGTGTGGTACATGGTTTATCGCGTGCGGAACCTGGGCAATCATTTCAAGCCGAAGGGCATGGCGTCGCCAGATGTGCTGGCCGGCGAAGGCGAGGTGATCGATCCGAACGAGGAATTGCTGGCTTTGCTCGATCCGGCCGTGCCCGAGGCGAAGGAGTTGTACGAGAAGTTCAAGGACACGACGAACGAGGTGGAGGTGTTTGGGCGGAAGACGAAAGAGTTGCGGTTCTTTCCGCATTTCGTGCTGCACTCCACGGAATACAAAAAGGAATATCTCGATCAGGTGATTCCGGCGGCGCTCGGTCCGATTCGGGCACGCGAATTTCCCGGCCGCGAGGATCAGCAGATTTTCAACTCGCTAACGATCGGCGAAGTACCGCTGCCGGTGAGCACCGACAAAGATGGCGGAGTGTGGGGAGTGGTGACCTGGACGCACGTCGATCCGCGGATTGACTATTTCATGGTGTATGTGCAGGGGCTGACGAACGCGTATCAATTTGAAGACAAGGCTGGGGCGTTTAAGGCGGGTGACGCACCTGGGACGGGGCGGAAGCTGCTGAAAAAGACGCTGCAATTGAACTTCTGGCGGCCGGGGGATACGGTCGATCCGCACGAGGAAGAGGTGCATTTTGGGGCCCGTTTGGACCCCGATCCGGCGGAACAGCAGCGAATTCTCAAGGAATACGGGATCGAAAAGCCGGTTGATCATACTTGGGTTTACCGGTAAGCTCTAGGATTACGCCATATTTCTTAGTAGCCGGGGCGGACTTGACCCTGGAGTCGCTTGAAATTGTTCAGCGGCTGGCGAGTCTCCGGGAGCTGTTAGCTCCCGGCTAATGAAATGAAAGAGTAGTCGGAGTTTCGTCAAATGGCACATAAGAAGGGTCAAGGCTCGACGCGGAATGGTCGCGATTCAAACTCGCAGCGTCGGGGTGTTAAGCGGTTCGGCGGCGAGAAAGTTATCGCCGGCAACATCATCGTCCGGCAGTGCGGCACGAAGTTTCATCCCGGCCAGAACATGGGCATGGGTTCGGACTACACGTTGTATGCCTTGGTCGATGGGAAGGTGCGGTTCGATCAGGAAGGGCGTCGCGTGAATATCGACGTAGCTACGAATTAAGTAAGTAGTGGGGCGGGCCTCTGGCCGGCCCTTGAGTTCGATCAGGTAACGAGTTCGATCAGGTAACAAAAGAAGGACGTTTCCTGCAGTAGGAAGCGTCCTTTGTTTTTTATGGCCCTTTGAATTTCGGACAGGCGAGACGCCTATCCTACGACTATGTTTGTTGATCGCGTAACGATTGAAGTTCAGGGCGGCAAGGGCGGCAACGGCTGCATGAGCTTTCGTCGCGAGAAATACATACCGCACGGCGGGCCAGATGGAGGCGACGGCGGTGCGGGCGGCAGTATCGTCATCGTCGCGAGGAATGGCGTCAACAATTTGGCCGCACTGGCCCATCATCGATTTTGGCGAGCGGAAGCTGGCTCGCCGGGCAGTGGCGCGAACAAGCAAGGCAGGAGTGCCCAGGATTTGGTGATTGAAGTGCCGCCGGGCACACTCATCATCGACGCGAAAGAGCAATTCACGATTAAGGATCTGACGAACGATGGCGATCAGGTGATTGCGGCGCGGGGCGGAGCCATGGGACGCGGCAATGCGCATTTCAAGTCGTCCACGAATCGCGCGCCGCGGGATACGACTCCTGGCGGCGAAGGCGAACGTCGCGGGTTTATTTTGGAATTGAAAGTGATCGCGGATGTCGGCCTGATCGGGAAGCCGAATGCCGGTAAGAGCACGTTGCTATCGCGGCTGACGCGGGCGCGGCCGGAAATTGCCGATTATCCGTTCACGACGAAGCATCCGAATCTGGGGATTGTGAACGTCGATGGCGACCGCCAGTTTGTCATGGCGGATATTCCCGGGTTGATTGAGGGAGCGCACGCGGGGGCGGGGCTGGGGCACGAGTTTTTGCGGCATATCGAACGGGCGGGAATTCTCGTGCATCTGGTCGAGCCCATGCCGATGGACGAAAGTGATCCGGTCGAGAATTTTCGCGTGATTCAGAGCGAGCTGGCACAATACGATGAGCGACTGGCGCAGCGGCCGGAGATCGTTGTGGTTTCCAAGGCGGAATTGCCGGGTGCGGCGGAGCTACGGGATAAATTGCGTGAGGTGACCGGCGGCGAGGTGTTGCTCATTTCGGCGGTGACGGGGGAAGGAATGAACCAGCTTGTGCGTGCGATCGACAGATTGCTGGTCGCGCAAAAATCTGAAGTCCAATGAATGCTCGCCGATTGATCGCGGTTGATATTGGCAACAGCGCGACGAAGGTCGGGTGGTTTGACGATACCGCCGAGCGAGTTGGAACGCTGCCCAGGCCCGTGGCGACTGGCAAATTCAAGACGGGCGAACAGCCGGGGGATGGCTTTGTTGCTGTGTTGCCAGCGGAAGCGAGCGAGTGGCAGATTGTCAGCGTACATCGCGAAGGGACGCGAATACTTTGCGATTGGATAGCCGCAAATCGGCCAAATGACGTGGTGCGGATGCTTGGTTGTCGCGATTTGCCGATTGAAGCCCGCGTGGATTATCCCGAACGCGTGGGATTGGATCGGTTGGCGGCCGCGGTGGGGGCGAATCGGTTGCGGACTGCGAATCGGCCGGCGATTGTGATCGGTGCGGGGTCGGCGATCACCGTGAACTTGATCGCGGCTGATGGCGCGTTTGAGGGGGGCACGATTCTGCCGGGCTTTCGCATGTCGGCGGAAGCTTTGTTTGGCGCGGACCTACTACCGCTGGCGTTGCTCGCGCCGAATGAGACGCCGCCACCGCTGGTGGGTAAGAATACTGAGGATGCTATTCGGAGCGGATTGTTTTGGGGCGCGGTGGGGGCGGTTCGCGAAGTAGTGGCCGGCATTTCGACGACGCTGGCGGTATCGCCGCAGATTTTTGTGACGGGGGGCGACCTACGGCAGTTCACGCAATATTTGGGCGCTGAAGGTCAGTTTGTGCCGGACCTGGTGCTGTCAGGCATCGCTGTTGCCGCTGTGCGGTGAATTTTTCCGAGGAAAATCTTCGGAATTGAGGCAACTCTTGTTGGCTCGCCTCGACAATGGAATTTGCTGAATGCAATTCCATCAAACAATATCCGAGGCATGTTATGGCCAATTTGCTGAGCCAAGGAAGCACGGGGCCGGAAGTTCGGACCCTGCAAACCGAACTGAATCGACAGGCCTTTCCGCGTCCAAACCTGGCGGTGGACGGAATTTTTGGGCCGTTGACCCGCAATGCCGTGGTGGCGTTTCAACGGCAAGCCGGCCTGACACCAGACGGCATCGTCGGTCCGCAAACTCGGGCTGCTCTGGGGATGCCCGCGCCGGGAAACCCGTTTACTCACGCGATCAGCCTGCACTTCCGCAGCCTGACGCTCACTGATGTGCCGTTCAACACGATTTTGTCGAGCACGCAAGCGGTGTATGCCCAGTTTGGTATCCGCTGCGATTTTGGCTCGGGCCTGAGCCTGGGGTTAACGCCCGCAGAGGCGGCCCGGTTTTCCCAAGTCGATGGCCAGTGTAAGTGGAATGCCGCGGGCGAGTTTCTGGAAGTTGAGGAATTGGGGGGTGATATCCCGTCCGGGGGTATCGGCGTTTTTTTTGTCGAGCGATTTCAACAGAATCTGAACGGCTGCGGTGGCCATGCCCCCAATCGCCCGGCCTGCATCGTTGCCAAAGCCGGTACCAATTTTTGCACGGCGCATGAAGTTTGTCATATCCTGCTCACATCCGGTTTTGCTCCAGTGCATATCGACGTTAATACCAATCTGATGCACTCGGTCGATCTGCAGCGCGCGGCCGTTCCGACGCTGACGCAGGCCCAGATCGATCAGGTCAAACGCAACCCGCTGTGCCGGCGAATCTGACTTCTGCACGCAGGGGCAAGCGGGTAGGGCGGTTGGCAAATGGGCATACCACCTGGGAGATTCGGGCTGTAGTTGCTACTTTTGAGAGAGCAAACACTGCTTTCTCAACTGCAAGGGAACTGCCCGATGCTCGCTGCCACCGATCGCGTTCTAAAACTCTGCCGTGTGCTCAAAGGGTTTGATCCGCATGGAGACCTGAGCCTGGCGGATTATATGAAGGCGATTCCGAAGCTGGAGTCGCTCAGTGACTTGCCGTCTGGAACGCCCGTGCTGGTGCGAGGGGATGTGGATTGTAAGCCGGGGGCGGAGGTTGGGCAGGAAGATATTCGGCTGCGGTCGATGAAGGGGACGCTGGAGTTTGGACGGAGCAAGGGTTGGAAACAGATTCTCTTTGGGCATTTGGGCCGTAAGCAGCCCGATAAGCCGATTGGGTCGCTAGCCAAAGTCGCCGCGCGACTGGGGCAGATATTGAATTGCGAAGTCGCGCTGATTGAAGACTGGCTCGACGAAACGACGGGCACGGTTAAACCGGAAGTAACGGATAAGATTGCTGCGGCTAAGCCAGGTAGCGTGCTGCTTCTGCAAAACGTCCGCGGCTACGACATTGAAACGGTGCTGTGGAAGGCGAAAGAGCCAGCGCTGCCTGATCTCTCGGCGAAACTGGCGACGTTCGCTAATTCCTTGGCGGAAAAAGTGGCTGCGGTCTATGTGAACGAGGCGCTTTCGGCGGGAAGCCTGGATGCGTCAAGCACGATCGTTCCATTGGCGATGAACCGCGCGGTGCTGGGGGATTACATTGCTCGCGAGTTTGAAGGGCCGATGCAGGAGTGCCTGAAGGCTCAAATGGTGGTGTTCAGCGGTATTAAGATCGACAAGCTCGACGACCTGGACGCGATGATCGCCCGCGGCACAATTCGCACAATCGTGAGTGCGGGCTCGCTGGCGATGGCGCTGAAGAAGGCGGATGCTCTGCTGGCCGGTAAAGAGTTCTGCTTGGGTGTGACCGAAGACCCGGCTCATAAGGATAAGCCATATTACATTCCCCCGGAGCGGATCGAGCAGGCGAAGCGGATGGTGGAGTCGGCGAAGAAGCAGGGAATTGAGCTGGTGCTGCCCGTTGATTTCAAATTAGGGGACGAACGGGTTGTCGAGGTGTTGCAGCCAGCGGATCAGCAGTTCGATATTGGGCCGAAAACGATCGCCCTGTTCGAGCAGAAGATCGGAGAGTTCATCACGGCCCACCAGGGGAAGCCGACGGTGGCGTTTCACAACGGCGTGTTTGGGATGTTCGAAGATGCGCGGTACGAAGCCGGGACGAAGGCGTTTATCGCTCAGCTAAACCGTATGAAGAATGCCGGTATTATGGTTTATGTGGGTGGCGGTGAAGGGGGCACGGCGCTTGAGAAGTACGGCAAGCCGGATTGGGTGACGCACTGCTTTACGGCTGGCGGCACGGTGCTGAATGCGCTGGGGGCGGAGCCAGTGCCGTATTTGGTGGCGCTGAAGGCAGCCGTGAATAAGTAGGCGAAGGTGGGCCGGCGCAAGCTGCGCTTGCTGGTCCCACCCTACAAATTGCCTGCGGGGCCGAATTATTCCTACGGTCGTTACTGCTAGCGTAAACGGCCTGGCAATTTGGATAAAAATTGGGCGACCCTGCCGACAAGTGAAGTGGGGGAAGCTAGGCGGACGATAGCACGCATAGATTCAGCACTTCGGTGCTGATAGTCGCCCCTGGTCCCTGTCACGGCCTTCCGCATTTTGCCAAGAGCAACGCGGGGCCGGCGGTTCCGGCGACACGTTCGTCCGTCGTTTCCGTTTCCGTCTCCCCGTGTTGGATCTTTTAGGAGTCTGAGCCATGAAGAGCCGAGTGTTGGCCGCCGTGATGGCGGTCGGAATGTTGTGTATGTCGTCGCAAGCTTTTGCCTTCGAACGCCTGGCTATGATGCTGGGTGGTGGTGGTGGCTGCGGTTGCGATAATACTTGCGGTTGCGAGCCCACCTGTGGTTGCCAGACCGATTGCTGTGCGCCGAAGTGCTGCAAGCAGCGCTGCAAGCTGTTCAGCCGTTGCAATAGCTGCAACACCTGTGGTTGCGAGAAGAGCTGCGGTTGCGCTGCCCCGTCTTGCGCCGCTCCTTCCTGTGCGGCCCCAGCCCCGACTTGCGCTGCCGCTCCGGCCTGCGGTTGCGACAATGCTTGCGGTTGCGATAACGGTTGCAATCGCTGCTGCAAGCAACGGTGCTGCAAACAGCGCTGCTGCAAGGAACGCTGCTGCAAGCTGTTCCATCGCTGCAATAGCTGCAACACCTGTGGCTGCAATGCGGCCCCGACTTGCGGCTGCGGTGGTTAATTAAAGTCCGAAGACCTGTCCAGGCGGCCGACCGCAAACTCCACTGCGGCGGCCCACAGGGAAAAGCAAAACAATCACAAGCCCCCGGTGACAAACCGGGGGCTTGGTTGCTTTTCAAGGGCAGGAGTCAGGGGCCAGGAGGTAGTAGGCAGTTGCGCTTGGTAGTTAGTTAGGAGTCGGGGTTGTCGAGGAGTTCTTGGAGGCGAGCGGCGAGAGTGGGTGGGAAGCGAGTGGTCCAGGTGGGGTCGATGAGTTCGACGTCGATCATGTCGAGCAAGTGCATTCGATCCTTAGTGCTGAATGACGTGAGCTTCATACGGACAAGCGCATCGAGCTCTAGGATGTTGTGTTGCTGAATGACTTCGGTCTCGGAAATGTCTGGCGCTGGCACTGCGTCGTCCGAACGAATCTTCTCGCCGGCGAAGATCACATGCACGGCGTCGCGGGCCTTGGGGTCGGGGCCGTCGAGAAACATATCGATGCTCTTCACGTGCCGGTAAGTGAATCCGGCATGTTGCATGGCCAGGGCGGCTGCTTGCAAATCTTCGCGACGCAGCAAAATATCCACATCGCGCGTCGTTCGCACCGCGGCTTCGTCGGCCTGGGCCACTCAGGCGCGGACGGCATTGCCGCCGATGATCGCATAAGGAACGCCGGCTTGCTCTAAGGCCGTGGCGGTTCGCTCCAAACGCTCTTGCACTTTGCGGTCAGCTCGTTCCATGCGTTCCCACAAGGCTTCGCCGGTGAGGTGGAATTTTGTCATGCTTCTGGCGATATTCGCGAGCGTTTTCTCGATCCCATCATACGCCGCCCACGCAAAACCCTCCAATCGCCGTTCATCTCCTAACGCTTGAAGCTCGACATTTGCGCTTCGAGTGGGTAGCGTAATGGCCTCTGCACGTATCCGTTTGCTGCTCATTCACGCTCGCCCGCTTCCATGTCCGACGTCACTCGCATCTTGTCGCAGATTGAGCAGGGCGATCCACAGGCGGCAGAGAAGCTGTTGCCGCTGGTGTATGACGAGCTGAGAAAGCTCGCGGCTGCCAAGCTGGCCCAGGAGAAGCCGGGGCAGACGCTACAGGCGACGGCGCTGGTGCATGAGGCTTATGTGCGGTTGGTGGGCGGCGACGGAGGCGACAAGTGGGATAACCGTGGCCATTTCTTTGCTGCGGCGGCCGAAGCGATGCGGCGAATCCTCTTGAACCGAGCTCGCGACAAGACGCGGCTGAAGCGCGGTGGAGACCACGTCAAAATCGATCTGGATCAAATCGAAGTCGCTCTCGATACGCGAGCCGAAGACCTCATAGCCCTAGACGAGGCGATTCAACAACTGGCGGATGAGGACCAGGCGTGTGCCGAACTGGTCAAGTTGCGTTTCTTTGGCGGGCTGTCACACACGGAAGCCGCAGCGGCGCTTGGAATTACGCGGCGAGTCGCTGACCGTCAATGGGCGTATGCTCGTGTGTGGCTGTTCGAGCGGCTTCGCGCTCAATAACCGCCCGAACAGCTTTCTTGGCAAATCTCTAGGTTTCCCGGTGCAACCCGGACTCAGACGGGGCATTGAGTATTGGAGGAAATTACATGAGCTCCCCAATGAGTGACGTGAAACTCGATCCGAAGCAGATTTTTCTCGACGCCTTGGAGCGAGATTCGCCGGAGGCGC
>JANNTN010000546.1:0-1937 GCA_031394445.1 Anatilimnocola sp. | reverse complement strand
GACATTGTTTGGTTCCCTTTGATTTTTCACCGGAATTGGGTGCCCAGTTCTGGCCCCTATTCAGCCCAGCGCAAGTCCGGGAAAAATGTTACAAGACACGCCTAGTTCTTGAGAAATTGCCATGCGATTGATCGAACGGTCGCCCGACGTTGAGTTGCCGAAACGGCCGCTCTACGGGATCATTCTGTGCTACTCGGGGCGGGATAAGTTCCCGTTATTGAGCGCCAGCCTCGATCTGTGACAAGATGCGTGTGACCTCGGAAATGGCCATGAACATAGCCAGCCATCAGCCATGACGCCACCGATCGCGTTCACAGCCATATTCCGATCGGCGGTAAACGGTGACTCACAAAACATTCCATTGCTGCCGGGCTCCCAGGTGACTTTTCGTCGTCAGGCCGGCAGATCGGCTCCGTTCACGGAAAAGGGATGGCTTTGCGAACCTGAAATTGAGCCCCGAGAACACTAACGTTTGTTGGCACCCTTCGGGTCAATGCCTCCGATCACCACATAACGATAAAGCGTGCTCTTTGAAATCTTCAAAGTAGCGCAGATGTCGTCCAAGCCGATCGACTTGTCCTGAAACAGCTTGGTGGCGAGCACGATGCGTCGGTCGTTCGGCCTGATGGGCGGGCGGCCTCCTTTTCGACCACGGATGCGAGCCGCAGCTAGACCCGCATTGGTCCGCTCTTGAATAAGGCGACGCTCGAATTGCGCTAGCGCTGAAAAGACGTGGAAGATCAATTCGCCAGACGGCGTCGTGGTGTCGATTGCCCCGTCACAAACAGAACGGAAGCCGATGTTCTTCTCTCGCAGTTGATCGATCAAGGTAACGAGGTGCCGCATGGACCGTCCCAACCGATCGAGCCGCCAGACAAGCAGGATATCGCCGTCATGAAGTTCGTCGAGGCAGGTGTCGAGTCCCGGCCGTTGGTGTCTTGCCCCTGACGCCTTGTCGGTGAAGATCAGTTCTTTGGCCACGCCGCACCGAATTAGCGCATCGATCTGCAGAGCGAGGTCTTGATCCTGCGTACTCACGCGGGCGTAACCGACAAGTCGAGCGCTGTCTGAAAATGCGACCACAGCTGACGCCACCGTTGCGGAACAAAATGCATGTCAACATAGGTAAGACGGGCCGGTCGGGCTGGCGGATTGATTCCGCTTGCGCTTGCTCAGGAAAATACGGTGGTTTTCTGGGAACCCGAGAATACGCATGAGTTCTTCCAGTGGTCATCGACAGCCGCGAAGTGCGGCCTTCGTCAGCGCGAAAATGACGGCGAGAAGGACCGAAAACTGCGCCGGCACCAAGCGGCGCAATGGACAAACGATCCACAGAATGGGTGGCGCGTCGCAGCAGGGGAACGTTATTACGATTGAGGCGGGGCGCCGACCGTTACGGTTCACGCAATTACGCCAAGTCCGAGTCGAAGAACAATCCAATATGAAGCGTCCAGCTCTGCTCAATGGGGTAAGAGGTTGCGCACTGGGATAGTGCAAACGAACCGGCCCCGGATACAATCGTTCGTACGTCCGCGGTGTATTCGCTATGAAACTGCGCGGAGCCGATTGTTCGTTCGCATCATTCTCTTCCACAAGGAGCGCGTCATGCGAATTTTCTCCGGTTCGCGTCAGGGTTTTACACTCATCGAGTTGCTGGTCGTGATCGCCATCATCGGTGTGATTGTGGCTTTGTTGTTGCCGGCTGTTCAGCAGGCCCGTGAGGCGTCACGGCGTACCCAGTGCCAAAACAATCTCAAGCAGATTGCCCTAGCGGTTCACAACTTCGAAAGCGCCCATGGGCAGTTTCCCCTGACCTACTTCGATACATCAACCGGGCCGGCCGGCCATGGTTGGGGGCCGTTTGTCGTGCCTTATCTGGAACAGGGGAACCTGGTGCGCGACTTCGACTTCAATGTGGTGTGGTGGAAACCGCCGAA
>JANNTN010000496.1:0-2605 GCA_031394445.1 Anatilimnocola sp. | reverse complement strand
CTATTGTCGTCGCTGGTCGGTCGAGGTGGCCTACGCCGACAGCAAAGGCTTTCTGGGATTGCACGATCCGGAGGTCTGGTGCGAGCACTCGGTCGAGCGGGCTCATCCCATGTCGTGGTACGTCGGCTCGCTGGTGATCTTGTGGTACGCGCTGTTCGGACGCGACGAACCGACCCCTCAACGCCATCGTCCCTGGTACACGCATAAGCCGGAAGTGACTTTTGCCGATATGTTGGCGACCTGCCGCTATCACTTATGGCAGCATTGGCTCGCGAAGTCTGCTTCGAGGGCAGAGCTGGAGCAATGTTCAGCCTGGCTTCTGGAATACCTGGCCACCGCCGCGTGACCCAGCCCGCCGCCGCCAGCGCCATCCGAATAATCAGGCACAAAAACTGGTTCGACTTGCTCGACCCGGTTCGGAATACGCCCGGCCAGCCCCCACTACCGCTAGCCACCCAAATGCAAAACTCTAGTCGGAGAGGTAAGTGCAGTAGTGACGGTCGCTGATCGCTCGCGATACGCCGACTAGCCGAGTGCCAGAACGGGCAGTCACGATGACTCCGGCGTTGGCCAACATTCCTTCCATCGTCGCTCGATCATCAATCGGACGTCGTTCCGCGAGCGTCGATCGCACCAGCACGTCGATAAATTCGTCGGTCGAAAGCTGTGGTTCAAGCTGATATTCGATCATCGTGTGTCGCTTTCAGTCGCTTTCAAGGTGAAGACGGTTTCGCTTCGACAAAAGCCTGGTATGCAGGACTGATTCGCGGCGGCGCATCGGCTGGCGTGTCATAGACCAACACACCAAACCGCAGCCGCAGACTTTTCCCTTTAGTCACAACCACCGAACTTTTTTCCCCTTTGGTAAACGCGCGTTGACCAAAAGGATTGGCCACCACCAGTCCATAGTCACGAGCATGAAACCACGAGCGACGAAAGTTCTGAGGATCAGGCATGAGCACAACACCAACTTTACGGCCTTCAACGAGTCCGCCGTATTGGCACCAGTCGGCCTGTTGTCCCCAAACTTGCTTTCCATTCTTGCGCCACTCGCTATCGGTGATGTCACCGCCTCGCACCACGCTCAACCGCGATGCGACACGAATGCCTAGCCCCATCTCCTCTTGGTCGCCAAATGTGAAATCCTGGTCGTCGGAGCGAAGAACAGAAACCCAGTCGAGCAGGTAGCCGTCAGATTGAGCAGAAATCGTAACCGAGCATTCCTCGGTGCAAATCGTCGTCTCCGCGGCCTGATATGCATTGCGAACCGTAAAACTACCGTGGCCGTCGCCACTCAGCGGCCCCTTGATAAAACCGTCATGCTTCACCATCCCCTTATTTCGCCAAAAATCGGAACCACTCAAATCGCCAAAAGCCAGCCACAAGCCGGGATGCATCGTGGGGTGATCGTCCAAGTCGCCGGCCTGCGGTGGCGAGTTTCGAGTAACCGGCGTGCCAGCCAGGGTGCGTAGATGCCTGAAGTACGGGCGAAGGATCTGTCGATCCTCGAAGACATATTCGCCAACCATTTGGCCGCCAATTTTGATCTGGAGGCCCTCGCCACTCGGCTGGAACGACACGGCCGCGGCCTGCGGATCGGCTGCCGACAGACTGCACGATAAGATCGCAACTGACAACAGAACGAAGAGCCGTAGCATGAGTAACCTTTCGGCGAAGCCCACAAGCGCACTAATGAAAAGTATAAATGAACGGTGCCGCGCCGGTGCCAGAAAGAAAGATCAGAACGCCGAACAGTAGCAGGACGAACAGGATGGGTAGGAGCCACCATTTTTTGTTGTGGCGGAGGAAATCGAGAAATTCCCCCAGCAGCGTCAGGGGCGAGTGGCTCTTGGTGATTTCGTCCAAGCTGTTACCGCTTTGCGGATCGTCAGGCATGATCAGAGGGTGCTTCAAAATTGCTTTAAATAACGGCTGGTATCGTTGGTGGCGGGTTTTTCCCGCCAGTAAGTATCTTGACCGGTGCGGAAGCGGCGGTCGAGTTCCTCGCGGCCGATTAATCGAAAGAACAGGCCGAGCGGCGTGACAACACCGTAAAAGACAATAGCTAACAGAACTGCCGAAACCACCCAGGCCACCGGGGCAGTCAGCAAGAGCCAAGTAGAGAAGACCAGTGCGAGCCAGCGGGGCTTGGCAAAGCCAATCATACCAAGCAGCACAGCACCCACGGCGTAGATCGCCGCCAGAGGCATCGAGTGCGTATTGATCACCCGCCACATCGCGAGGCCAGTGAAGATAACGGAGCTGGCATCTTCGAGGGGCATGGGGGGAAACTCTTGGACAGTCGCGCGGGATCATTCCATGCCGGAGACGCCGCTGATCCGGTGGGGGGCAAGGGAAGCCTGTGCAGGGGGGGAAGTCAAGCGGGCACCCTGCCCGACCGTTGCAGCGCCGGTGAACGCGGGGTTAATGCGGCGTGCGGAGACGCGGTCACGGGGGCCGGGTCTGGCGGGGTAACCGGCGGGAAATGCTGGAATTTTCGCGTATTCAGAGTGTATTCGATCTGTATTACATCTGTATGCTGTCCGTACATACAGTTTGGGATTTCAGGGTGGTTCGTGGGGGAGGCGCGTGTGCTTTCAGGGGC
>JANNTN010000491.1:0-9445 GCA_031394445.1 Anatilimnocola sp. | reverse complement strand
CGATTTTGTTGTGGACGAGGAAGGTTTGAGTGAAGGAGAGGCCGACGTCTTCCTCCGAGAGATACGATTCTTTGGCGAGGCGGGTTTTGGTTTGGTTAAGTTGATCGAGGACGGGGGTGAAGTTGTCGATCCCGTCGTCCGTGCCGGCGTCGAACATCAGCAAAGCTAAATCGCTGCCGCGAATGAGGCCGAGGAGGTTGGTGTCGAAGACGTCAGCCGAGATGGGGGTCGTGTCGATGAGTTGGACCTGTACGTCTTCCCACGCCATCATGCCCGGTTGCGGCTCGCGAGTGGTGAACGGATACGGCGCGATTTCTGGGGTGGCTCGCGTGAGCCGGGCGAGGAGTTGGCTTTTGCCGGCATTGGGGCCGCCGAGAATGATGGTGCGGCCGGCACCCTGGCGTTGGATGTGAGGTCCGTGAGGGCCTTTTTTTCCGGACTTCTTGGCCGTTTCACTTTCTTGCTTAGCCTTGCTGATTTTGGCCTTGAGCTCGGCCTGGAGTTTGTCGGTGCCTTTGTGTTTGGGGATTTCGCGGAGCATCAGCTCCAGGCAACGCAGCTCTTCGTCTGGCGATTGCGCGCGGCGGTATTCTTCTTCGGCCTTCTTGTATTGGGGGGTGAGGTTTGCGGGCATTGGGAGAAGTGGGGAGGGTTCAGGGGGCAGGAGTCAGAGGCAATTCATCGCAGTACTTCAGAAAGGGCGGAGACGAGGGAGTTGAGTTGGTTGGGGGCGTGGGAATAGGTGAGGCTGATGCGGAGGACGGATTGGCCTGGGGGGACGCTGGGGGGGCGGATAGCGGGAATGTAGATGCCGTGGTCGCGAAGTTTAGCGGCGGCGGCGGTGGCTTGGCGAGGGTCGCCGAGGATGATGGGGATGATTTGGGTTTGTGATGCGCCAATGTTGAAGCCGAGGCGCGATAGTTCTTGGCGTAGGTTGTTGGCGTTCGATAGCAATGTCTCGCGGCGCTGGGGCTGCGTTTGCACGATTTCGAGGGCTTTGGCGGCGGCGATGGAGATGGCGGCGGGGAAGGCGGTGGAGTAGATCAAGGTTCTCGCGCGGTTGGTGAGCCAGTCGATTAGCTGTTGGCTGCCGGCGACGAAGCCGCCAACGCCACCGAGCGCTTTGCTCAACGTGCCGACGCGAATGTGAACGGCGTCTTCGACGCCTTGCGCTTCGCAGATGCCGCGGCCGCTGTGACCGAAGACGCCGGTGGCGTGGGCTTCATCGACCATGAGCATTGCGTGGTTCGCGGTTGCTAATTCGGCGATGGCTGGCAGGGGAGCGATGTCGCCGTCGATTGAGAAGACGGTGTCGGTAACGATCAAGCGGCGGCGGCAGGGTTCCGCGGCGATCAGATCGTGGAGGTGGGACATGTCGCGATGTCGATAGATGCAGACCTTCGCGCCGCTGAGGCGGCAGCCGTCGATGATGCTGGCGTGGTTTTTTTCGTCGCTGAAAATCGCGTCGCCGCGACCGACGAGAGCGGAAATGGTGCCGGCGTTGGCCGCAAAACCCGTTGGAAAGAGCAGCGCAGCCTCAGTATTTTCAAAGCGGGCAATCTGGCGTTCTAATTCCCCATGCGGCAGCGAGTGGCCGCAGACGAGGGGGCTGGCTCCCGCGCCCCAGCCGTGGTCTTGGATCGCACATTGTGCGGCTTCGCACACGGCGGGGTCGGAGGCGAGTCCCAAATAGTCGTTGGAGCCGAAATTTAGCAGCGTTTCGACACCAAAACTGATTTGGCTCGATTGCGGACTGGTGCGTTCGACTAACGCGCGGCGGAGGCCGCGGTGATCGAGGTCGGAAAGGGCTTCGTCGAGCCAGTCGAGCGGGTGGGGCATGGGGCTATCGTAGCGAAACGGAGCAAAGACAGAAGATAACCACGAAATACACGGAAGACACGAAAAAATGTGAAGAATCAAAGCAGAAGATAGGGACGAGATCGAGAGGTTGTTTTTCATGTTGTGACGAGAAGGTGCGTTGGCAGCATGGCCTGTGGTAGCGTATCTTTTGACGGATGCAATGGGCGAAAAAATTGGAGCAACTCGAGGAGCGGACGCTCCCGCATTTCAATCAGGTGGTGACGTGGGTGCTGCTGTTTGCGGCGGCGACGCTGGTGCCGTGGCAGTTTGAACTGCGGGAGGGGAGGCGCAGTGGGTTCGTTTCTTTGTTGTTGTGGCTGCCGGATGAGGTAGTGCGGAACTCGGCAACGTGGATGGTGCTGCGGGGGCTGCTAGCTCTGGGAATTGTGCTGTGGGGGATGCAGCGGGGGCTGCCGTGGTCGTGCTGGCTCGTGGTCGTGTCGTTCACGGCGCTGTGGTCGCTGCATGTGGAGACGACGTATAACACGGCCCATATCTTCAACATGGTCACGATGCTGCTGGTGATTCAAGCCATTTGGATCACGGCGGATGCGCCGCTGATTCGGAAACGACGAAAAAACGGCGCGTATTGGCAGTTGCCGCTGGTGCCACGTTGGGTGTCGCTAGCATCCATCGCGTACATCGGCGTCTTTCATACAGCGGCGGGGCTGTCGAAGCTGCTGTTTAGCGGCCCAGAGTGGGCGAACGGCATTTCATTGCAGCTTTGGACGTATTTGTGGGGCCGGCCGTGGTCGCCAACCACGCAAATGATTTTGGCCAGCCGCGATTTGACGTATTGGTTGCAGGTTTTGACACTGATTTTGGAAACGGCGGGAATTCTAGCGATCTTTCCGCGGCTGCGTACGCCGATTGGCTTCGCGTTAGTTGGCTTTTATGCGGGGGTGCTGGCGACGTTCGATTACGGCTTTCAGTTCAATGCGATGCTGACGGCACTGTATTTCTTGCCGGTGGAATGGATGGTAACGCGGGCTGCCCTGGGCCGAACGGAAAAACAGTTTTTTCAGCATGAAGACGTAGCAGCGCGTCGGAGCGACCCGCATTCCGCCACTTCGTAGCATTAGCGGCTATCATGCCGCCGTTATGCAGTCACAAAATCGCGTTTGGGGCGTTCTTTTTTCGCTTGTTGCTTGACAGCCACCCTGAAACGCCGATAACAAACATTCTGAGTGCGCTCGGTTGCGCGTGAACGCGATTCGCGGTGCGAAAGCGACATACGCGGCATAATTCGTTCAAGGCGGAGAAGGACTCTCGCATGGCGACCACTGATCCGGCGATCGTTCCAGAGCCAAACCCGTTTGTCGCGGGAGAGCTTTCGGCTCAATCTCTTTACGACAAGTGCTGGTCACTGGCCCGCAACTTGTGGTGGACCTGGCATCCGGAGGTGATCAATCTCTTCCGCGATCTTGATCCGATCCGCTGGCGGCAGCTCGATCACAACCCGATCGCCCTGCTCCGCGAGTTCACGCCCGAGCGTTTGGCGCAGCGGGCGGCGGAAATGGTGCTGTACAGCCGCATTAACTATGCCCACCGCCGGCTGAAGGAATACATGGCGAACCGGCAGACCTGGGCCGCGTGGAACGCGGGAGTGCTGGGCAGTAAGCCGGTAGCGTATTTTTCGGCAGAGTTTGGCATGCACGAGTCGATGCCGATTTACTCGGGCGGTCTCGGCGTGCTCTCTGGCGACCACATCAAAAGCGCGAGCGGCCTCGGCGTGAATCTGGTCGCGATCGGGCTGTTTTACGACCAGGGCTATTTCAAGCAGCAGCTCGACGAGAAGGGCTGGCAGAAAGAAGAATACATTGAAACGAAAGTCGAAAACCTGCCGATGGAGCCGGCGCTTTCGCCCGAAGGCAAGCCGATCACGATTCGCGTTGATACGCGGACCGGACCGCTGTTTGCCAAGGTGTGGAGGATGCAAGTCGGCCGCGTGCGGCTGTTCTTGCTCGATTGCGACGTAGAAGGGAACAGCCCGCAAGATCGCGACCTGACGAGTCGGCTGTATGGTGGCGACGAGCGGACGCGCATTCGGCAGGAGCTGGTGCTCGGGGTTGGCGGCGTGAAGGCGCTCCGCGCGCTCGGCATCGTCCCCGGCGTGTATCACTTGAACGAAGGGCACAGCGCTTTTGGCCCGCTGGAAGTGATTCGCGAACGCATGCACGACGATGGGATGCGATTTGACGACGCGCTGCGCGATGTGGCCCGGCAAACCGTCTTCACCACGCACACGCCTGTCCCCGCGGGGCACGATCGGTTTCATGGCGGCATGGTGGAAGAGCATCTCGGCCCGCTGCGCGATCAACTGGGCATCAGCTACGAGCAGTTGATGGGCCTGGGCCGCGTCGAGCCGCAAAACGATCAAGAACAATTCACGATGACCGTGGTGGGCCTGAAGATTTCGCGAAAAGCGAACGCGGTGAGCCAGTTGCACGGCCATATTTCACGGCGCATGTGGGCGGCGCTCTGGCCGTGGCGTGTGGAAGAAGAAATTCCCATCGGTCACATCACCAACGGTGTGCATATCCCGAGCTGGCTGGCGCACCAGATGCTGCAGCTATACGACCGGCATTTCCCAGCGCAATGGATTTTTCGGATGGGCGAGCCGGAGGTTTGGCAGAACATTCACAGTGTCGATCCAGGTGAATTGTGGGAGACGCACAACGCGCTAAAAAATTTGCTGCTGGCGTTCGTGCGCCGTCGCGTCAGCCGGCAATGCCGCCGCCGCGGTGAAAGCGATGATGCGGTGGAGGCAGCCCGCAATATTCTCGATCCAAATATCCTCACGATCGGTTTTGGCCGCCGGTTTGCCACTTATAAGCGGGCGACGATGGTCATGGGTGATCTCGATCGGCTCGCGGCGATTTGCAATGACAAAGAGCGGCCGGTGCAGTTTGTGTTTGCCGGCAAGGCCCATCCCAAGGACGAGCCGGGCAAGCGGTTCATTCAAGAGGTTGCCAATCTGCGGCACGATCCGCGGTTCGCCAATCGCATTGCCTACGTCGAGGATTACGATATCAACGTCTGCCGCCACATGATTCAGGGCGTGGACGTGTGGCTGAACAATCCGCGGCGTCCGCTGGAAGCCTCAGGCACGAGCGGTCAGAAAACGGTGCTCAACGGTGGTTTGAACCTGTCGATTCTCGATGGCTGGTGGGCGGAAGCCTACGACGGGGCCAATGGCTTCGCGATCGGCCACGGCCAGAGCCACATGGATGATGTCATCACCGACCGCCGGGATGCGGAATCGCTGTACAAGGTGCTTGAAGAAGAAGTGATTCCGATGTACTACGACCGCGATGTGGACGGTCTGCCGCGGCATTGGATCAAGCGGAAGATGAACTCAATCAGCACGCTGGCGTGGCGATTCAGCGCCCACCGCATGGTGATGGATTACACGAAATACTGCTACGTGCCGGCGGCCGGCGGTTTGAGCAGCGATATGCCGACTCATTAGTCATTGGTCATTGGTCATTTGCAAATTATGATGGCTTTTTGCAAATGACAACTGACTAGTGACAAGTGACACTCCATGAAGCTCGCGATAATTGGAACTGGCTACGTAGGCTTGGTGACTGGCACCTGCTTGGCGGATAGCGGCAATGAAGTTACCTGCGTCGATATCGATCAAGCCAAGATCGAGCGGCTGGAGCAGGGGGAAATCCCCATCTATGAGCCTGGCCTATCGGAGCTGGTGATTCGCAACGCTGCCGCTGGGCGGTTGAAGTTCACGACGAACACGGCCGAGGCCGTTAAATCGGCCCGGCTGGTCTTTATAGCCGTGGGCACGCCGATGCTGGATCACGATCCGGCGTTTGATGCGGCGAAGCACGGAAACCTGGCGGAAAACAAAGGCGCGGCCGATCTTCGCTTTATCTGGAAAGCGATCGAGGGAATCGCGCCGCACTTGCGGCCCGACGCGATTGTGGTCATCAAGAGCACGGTCCCGCCGGGGACGAACTCGCAAGCGTTTGCGATGCTGCAGAAGCTGACCGGGCGGACGGTCGATGTCGCCAGCAACCCGGAGTTTCTCAAGGAAGGGGCGGCAATCAACGATTTTCAGTATCCCGATCGTGTGGTGATTGGGGTGCGGACGAAGGTTGCGGAGGAGATGCTGCAGGAGCTGTATGAGCCGTTTTTACGCACCGATAAACCGTTATTGGTAATGACGCCGGAAAGCGCGGAGCTGACGAAGTATGTGGCCAACGCGCTGCTCTCGACAAAGATCAGCTTCATCAACGAGATGGCCAATTTGTGCGAGAAGATCGGCGGAGACATCAACGATGTGCGCCGCGGCATCGGGCATGACCGGCGGATTGGCTTCGCTTTTCTGTTCCCCGGCGTGGGCTACGGCGGCAGTTGCTTTCCCAAGGATGTGCGGGCGTTGGCACACCTGGCGCGGCAGGTGGGAATCGATCCGCTGTTGCTCGATTCGGTCGATGCGGTCAACAGCCGGCAAAAGCACGTGCTGGCACACAAGATTGAGCAGCATTTTAACGGGCACCTGGCGGGAAAACAGTTCGCCCTGTGGGGATTGGCGTTCAAGCCGAAAACGGACGACGTGCGCGAGGCTCCGGCGTTGACGCTCATCAATTTCCTGCTCGAACGGGGCAGCAAAGTCGCCGTGCATGACCCCGAAGCGATGGAAAACGTCAAGGCGCAGTACGGCGACCGAATCGTGTATTCCAATTCACCGCTCGGTGCGCTCGAAGGGGCCGACGCGCTGGCCATCAACACCGAGTGGGGCGAATTTCGCAATCCCGACTTTGCCGAAATGAAGCAGCGGATGCGGTCGCCGGTCATTTTTGATGGCCGCAATCTCTACGACCCCGAGCATATCCGCGATCACGGATTCACGTACTACTCCATCGGCCGCACGGTCGTGAAACTCACAGACGCGCCGCAGCCCTAAGCATCGCACCAGCGCTGCCACATTTGGCGGAAGGCGTGTTCGATGTTGCGGGCGAAGCGAGGAGCGTCCATCAAGGGAGAAGCTTGGATGCGTTCGCGCAAGCTGGAGCGGAGCTGGCTCAGCCGAGGCAGATCGGACGCCCATTCGCGGGCGATTTGCGCGAATTCATCGGGAGTGTTCGCGATAAGATCGGTTAAGCCGAGGTTGGTGAGCTGGCACAGGCCGCCGCGGCCAATGGCCGTGCGACCGACGAGGGTGACGACGGGAACGCCCATCCAGAGAGAATCCAAGCTGGTGGTGTGGCCGTTGGCGGGAAAGGTGTCGAGGCAAATATCGATTTGCTGATAGAGCCGCAGGTAGTCGGCCAGTGGCCGCCGGCTCACGAACGTGATACGGGTGGGATCGATTCCTTGTTGGGTGAAGAATTCGGCCGTTGCTCGGCGAGCCGAGCCGAGCGGAGCCAGTAGCAAGAGCCGTGAGTGATCGGCAGCCCGCAAAGCCTTAGTCCAGAGGGCCAAAACGGCTGGGTTGATTTTGCTGAAGTTGTTCAGGCAGCCAAAGATGATAAAGCCGTTGCTCAGGGCTGGCAAGGAACTGACTGGCACGTCCGACACCAACGGCTGATAACACCAAAACGAGTCGGGGAGCCGGATCGACTGTTCCGAATAACAATGGTCGAACATGCCGGGCGGATCGAGATGAGGGTCGGTCAGGCGATAGTCGATGGCGGTCAGGCCCGTGGTGCCGGGATAGGCCAGCCAACAAGCCTGAACCGGCGCGGGCTTGCGAGCAAATAGCAGCGGCCGACTGTGTGCCATGTGCATAGTCAAATCGACCAGAATGTCGATCTGGTCTTGGCGAATTAAAGCTGCGGCTTGTTCGTCGGAAAGCTGATGGATGTCGCGCCAGGCGTCCACATGCGAGGCCAGACACTCGGTCACGGCATCGGGGCGCGGCACATTGGAGTAGCAATAGATTTCGAACTGCTGGCGATCGTGAGCCGCCAAGAGTGGCGCGGTGAAATACGATTGGCAGTGGTGACGGAAATCGGGGGAGACATAGCCGATGCGGAGGCGGCGGCTTGGATCGCGCGAGTTCGCGTGCGGCGGCGCTAGAGCGGTCAACGGCCGGGCGTGCTGGTCGTTGAACCGGCGGTGTTCGTTCAAGATCGCCGTGGCATCGTATTCCGGCGAGAAATAGAGACTGTAGAGCAGGTTGCTGTAAGCCGTGAGGTGGATGGGCGCAAGTGAGATTGCTTGGCGTAGGCAGTTCAGGGCGTCGTCGATTTGGCTTCGGTCTTTCATAACCGTGCCGAGGTTGTTCCAGATGTCGGCCAGTTGTAGTGCGGTTACTGGCAGGCGCTGCGTTATCGCCAGGGCCGCCAGATAATGCTCGACGGCACCATCGAGGTCGTCCTGGTCTTGCAGCAAGCTTCCCAGATTGGCGTGGGCGTTGAAGTTGCCCGGCGTTAACTCCATTGCCCGTTGATAGCTTGCCGCGGCCGCAGCAAGCTGGCCCAGGCCCTTCAGAGCGTTTCCCAGATTGTTGTGAGCGGCAGCCGAATCCGGTGCGAGTTCAACCGCCTGATTGAGCAAGACAGCCGCTTCCGCGAATTGTTGTTGCGTGTTCAGAAGTTGGCCCAGATTGCTCAGGGCGTCAACCAACATCGGCTCTAGCTCGATCGCCCGATGAAAGCATGCTGCTGCGTCATCGGATCGGTTCTGCTGAAAGTAGAGCGTGCCCAGGCCGTTATAAGCGGCGGCAAAGTCAGGCCGGATTTCCAGCGCGCGGCGATATGCTTGCTCCGCTTCCGCGGGCTTGCCGAGCGACTGGAAGGCAATCGCCAGGTTGTTGAGGGCCTCGACAAAATCGGACTTTAGCTCCAGTGCCCGGGCATAGCAGCCAATCGCCCCATTGAGGGCTCCTTGCCTCCGCAGAACATTTCCGAGGTTGTAGTGGGCCGCCGCCAGATCGGGGCGGAGATCGATGCACCGCTCGAACCGCGTTTTCGCCAGCTCATCGTTACCGGCTTGCTGGGCGACCAATCCGAGAATCTGCCAGGCAGTCGCCGCAGCCGGATCGGTGGCTAGAATTTGCTGACAGACTTGCTCGGCCTCCGCCAGTTCGCCCGCTTGCAGGTTGCCAATCGCGAGCAAGGCAAGTTCGTTAGGTGTCGTCATGATTGCGACGAATGGAGGTTTCCATTCATCGTAGCGGTGAAACAATCTCGCGCGGAGAGAAGGTTAGTTCCCTCGCTCACGCGTCGGGTTAGTGTGAATGATGAGCATTCACACAAGTCCGAACTTCGCAATTAGGCTAGCGGCAGGCGGATGCCTTGCAGGGCGGCGTGGCGGGCCGAATGCTTTTGGCGAGGAGGCGGAACAGGCTGCTTGGCCGGCTCGTGCATCGAGAGACGTGTTTGCACCAAGTGCGGCAACCAAAGCGCCTTGCCGACCAGGTCGATCAGCACTTCGGGATCGAGCGGCTTACGCAAATAGTACGCCGCCCCCGCTTCGTGCGAACGGCGCACGATATCGGGAAGCTGCGTGCGGCTGATGAACATCACAGGCACATCTTGCATTCCCGGCAGCCGTCGCAACTCGCGCGACAGCTCCAAGCCGTTATCGCCGCCAACATTCACATCGCAAATGATGAGGT
>JANNTN010000430.1:0-8244 GCA_031394445.1 Anatilimnocola sp. | reverse complement strand
TAAGAACCAGCGCACCGATGCCGAGAGGACCGTGAAACTTGTGCGGCGCGACGGTCATCGCATCGACGCCCAGTTCACGGAAATGAATCGGGATTTTGCCGACGGCTTGAACAGCGTCGGTGTGGAACAATATTCCGTATTCATGGCTCATCTTTGCTATTTCAGCGACGGGCTGAATTGCGCCTGTCTCATTGTTGGCAAGCATGACACTGACTAGGTATGGAAACGCTTCGAAGCAGTCATAAAAGGCATCGCGAACACTGCCGCTCTGATCAGTCGCGAGTCCAACGGCGACTTTAATTCCTCGCCGCCGCAACTCATCTGCCACGACCACAATGCTCGGATGCTCAATGGCGGACAGTACAAGGTCGCCGATGACGTTGGGATATTGAATCTGCAATTCCCGATGGCCAGGAGAGGCGGCTGACATCATGCCCAGCAACGCCAGGTTATTCGCTTCGGTTCCACCACTCGTAAAAATGAGCTGATCAGCGTCCATGCCGGCCGTTTTGGCCCCGAGCAAATTTAAAATCCCCTCGCGAGCGTCTTCGAGCATCCGCCGCGCTTTGCGGCCAGCGGCATGTTGGCTGGCGGGGTTTGCGCCGCAATCGCGCCAGGCGCGGGTCATCTCCTCCACGACACGGGGGTCGATGGGAGTGGTGGAGTTGTTGTCAAGATAGATGGACGTGGCAGGCACGTTTCTATTCTAATACCGCCTAAGGTTGAGTCACTCAGGGCGAGTGGCTCGGGCATCACATTGATGGCACAGCGCGAATTATTGGAGTGACTGGCATGGCAAAGTATCTCGTCGAATTCATTGGCACGTTTTTCCTCGTTCTCACGATCGGGTTCACCGTCGTGGGGGGCGGCGCGGGAGACATGGCCCCGCTGGCGATCGGGGCGACGCTAATGGTGATGATCTTCGCCGGCGGGCACATTTCCGGGGCTCACTTCAATCCGGCCGTCACGCTGGCCGTGTTCCTGCGTGGAAAATGCTCGATTGCAGACGTGGTGCCCTATTGGGTGGCCCAAATCGCCGGTGCGGCAGCCGCGGCCGGCATTGTTATTTTCGTCAAAGGCGCATCGACGGCTCCCCCGGCTGACCCCGACGTCGTCAAAGCCCTCATCGTCGAATTCCTCTACACTTTTGCCCTGGCCTACGTCGTGCTGAACGTCGCTACGGCTAAAGGGACAGCCGGCAACTCGTTCTACGGCCTGGCGATCGGCTTCACGGTGCTTGCCGGGGCCTATTCCGTTGGCTCGATCTCTGGCGGCGCGTTCAATCCGGCCGTCGCCGTCGGAATCACGATCATGAAGCTGGTCGTCCCTGCCAAGATTTGGATCTACTTTGTCGCCAACCTCGCTGGCGGGGCTTGTGCGGCGGTTGTGTTCAAAGCGACTCATCCAGGGGAAGAATGACGAAGCACGAATGACCAATGAAGAAAATAATTGGTCATTCAGTCATTGGTCATTAGGTTTTTTTAAAACATCGGCTTCCGGCCGAGTTGCCGCCGAATGACGGCCCATTGCCCGGCGTGCATGACCCAGTGCGTGCCTTGCATCGAGTACATGCTGGCGACGTTCGGCGCGTATTCGACTCCGGTGGCCTTATCCATATCGGCATCGCTGGTGGCGTCGAGGGCCTTGAGCGTGCCGGCCCGCTGCTCGTGATAAACCTTCAGCAGCTCGGCTTTGTTGCACAGTTTGGCCGAGTCATCGATCGCGGCTGTGTCGTTCGTGTATTTTTCCTTGAAGCCGGCGGGCAAGGCCGGCATCGTGCCAGGTGCGACCCCTTCGATCATGCCGTGTTCCGACACGATCAAATGCCCCATTTGCCAGTTGATGTGATTGGCCGCCGGTGCCGGCCGATGGAGCAGCTCTTGATCGGTCAGGTCTTCGATGTATCCAAGCGAAATGAACTGCCCCATTTCGATGTTGATCTTGATGGCGTCTTTGGCGTGCATGGGAGGCTCCGAGAAGAAGTTTTACGCGACGACAATAGGCTACTGGTTGCCACCGCAGTTCGGTAGTCGGTTAGCGCGCCGATAGTGCGGCCGTTTGCAACAGGCTAAGAAAGTCCCCGGCAAACCGGGGAGCATCGCAGAGCGGCGAACGACCGACTTGATCGCGCAGCGCAGCACGCAACTTTGCCAACTCGCCAATTCGATTTGCCCACTGAACTGCAAGCTCGACATATCCAGCCAAATCAGCGGCGACAAATTCACCACAGCCGGCATTGCTCAAATGGCTGGTCGAATGGCGGCCGGCAAACGTCCGTCCCGGGCAAGTGATGACGGGAACGCCCATCCACAGAGCTTCACACGTCGTGACGCCGCCCGAATAGGGCAGCGTATCGAGCGCCAAGTCGAGGCGGTGATAATGGGCCATTAGTTCGCCCGGCGGCGACGAGCCTTCGATGAGAATTCGCTCCGATCCAACGCCACGCTCGCTGAAAAATTGACACAGGCGGGCTGCCACGACCGGATCGTCGATTCCTCCGGTCTTCAGCAGCAACCGCGATTGCGGCACGTGAAGCAGAATGGTCGCCCATGCCTCTAGCAAGCGTGGCGAATACTTGGCCGCGTTGTTGAAACAGCCAAATGTGACGTAGCCGCCGCTCGCGGCGGGCAGTGCCTGAACAAGCGGCGCGTCGGCCGGCGGCGCATAGCACGCATAGCCATTGGGCATCCGCAACACTTGCTCGGCGTAATACTGCTCCTCGCCCGCGCGGACATGAAAGCGATCGGCGATCAGACCGTCCATCGCGGTCATGCCCGTCGTGCCGACGTAACCGAGCCACGTCACCTGCAGCGGTGCCGGCTTACGAGCAAACACCAGCAACCGCTTGCCGGTGTGCCCCATCAGATCGACCAGCACATCGATTTGGTCATGAGCGATCTGCTTCGCCAAAAACTCATCCGAGAGCATCGCGCTGCTGCGCCACTCGTGCGCGACAGCGCGGAAGCGAGCCGTGTATTCGTCTTCGTTGCCGCGATCAGAATAACACACGATCGAGCAAGCTGCGCGATCGAGGTGTTCGAGTGCAGGCAAGCCCAAAAAAGCGATCGGATGCCGGCCAAAATCGGCCGATAGAAAACCAATGCGGAGCCGCCCGCCGCCGCGCGCGACGGGCGGTGCCGCTGGTAAAAACGGCCGTGCGTAGGCAGTATCCCACGCTTGATGAGCTGCGAGCAGTGTTTCGGAGCCAATTTCGTCGCTGTATTGCAGCAACATCAGCAGCCGGGCGTCTCGATCATCGTTCGGCCCGATCTCGACCGCGTGTTGCGCCAGTGCGAGCGCTTCCTGTGTTCGGCCTTGCACAGACATCAACTCGCCCAGCAGCGCCCATCCGTCAGCGTGTTGTGTGTGACTTGCCAAGAGTTGCCGCGTGGCCGTTTCGGCTTCTGTCAGCCGCCGTTGCTGGCGCAGCATCCGAGCGAGTTGATACTGTGCCGTCGAATGGTGCGGTTCGATTGACAGCGCCCGGCTATAACTAGAAATTGCCAGCGCAATTTCTCCCATCATTTGCCAGACTTCGCCCAGCTTGACCCATGCCTCGGCGACGAGGGGATTCATGCCCAATCGCTGCTCAAGCCAGCGGGCAGCATCCTCCTGTCGCGATTGGCGGCATAGGCAATAGGCATAGTTGGGCACCACGCCCGGATGCGCCGGAGCGAGCGTTAACGCGTACTCCAATGTTCTTTGAGCGTCGATAAATGCGTTTGATTTGATTTGCGCGCTGGCCAAATTGTTCCAAGCATTGACGTCATGGGGCTCACGGGCCAGTGCTTGCTGATACGCGGCGATGGCCTCAGCCCAATGCTGCACCTGAAAATGGGCATTGCCCAAATTCGCCCAGAGAACCGCTGCCCCAGGATCGAGCAAAACGGCCTGCCGCGCGGCCACCACCGCCTCCTGGTCGCGACCCTGCTGGCGAAGAATCACGCCCAGCTCATTCCACAACCCCGCCGCCCCTGGCTGCGCCGCCAAAGCTTGGCGCGTGAATTGTTCGGCGAGATGAAGGTCGGGTGGGCGAAGCATGAGTTGATCGCACGCGGGGGTTCTCGATGAGGGATTCTTTCTTGCCGGGGCGATCTCGCTGGCTTTAACGCAGAGACGCGGAGGCGCAAAGTCGCAGAGGGGAAACCGGACAAAAAGCCGTTTCTTTTCCTTTCCCCTGCGTCTCCGCGGCTTTGCGTCTCTGCGTTAATCCAAAGTGGTCAATGTATCTGACACGTGTAAGGCTCGGTGGGAGCATCGCCCTCTCGCGCGACCACTGAGTTTATAGCACCCGCATGAAAATAGCCTGAAGGTACTCTGTTTCCGGGCAGTTCGTCGCGATGGGATGATCGGCCGACGCGCCACACTTGTGGAGGATTTGCACGTGCCGCGGCGCGTGCCGTGCGCCCCGCTCCGCCGTCGCCGGAGCAATCTCGCGGCCTGCCTGCCGGGCTGAAGCATAGATCATCCGCAAGAATTCCTCCGATGAGAGCAGGCCGGCGCACGTGCAGGTGAGCATGATGCCGCCGGGGGCGACCAGCCGCATTGCCAGCCGATTCAAGTCGAAATGCTTGCGTGTTCCCTCTTCGAGTTCGGCCCGCGAGCGGATGAGTTTCGGCGGATCGAGCACCACTACGTCAAAAGTTCGGCCCGCGGCTGCCATATCGCGGATGTAGGCAAACGCATCGGCCTGGGCGAACTTCACTCGGACCTGATTGAGGTTCGCATTCTCTTTCGCCAGCTCCAGCGGATCGGCATCCAGATCGACGCCAATCACGTCGCTCGCGCCACCCAGTTTTTTTGCCTGAATCGCGAAGCCGCCGGTGTAACAGCACAAATCGAGCACCGTTTTGTCCTGGCAAAACGACGCCAGTAGCTTGCGATTATCACGCTGATCGCAAAAGAACCCCGTTTTATGCCCAGCCTGAAAATCGACGCGAAACCGCGTCCCAAATTCTTGAATCGTGACCCGTTTCGGCAGCTCGGGCGAGGCAACATCCGTCCCGTCGAACCCCTCTTGGGCAACCGTCGCTGGCCCGCCGCGTATGAGATAGTGCTTCGTGCCCACGAGCGGCGCGAGCAACCCAATGATTGCCTCCGCGCGTTGATACATGCCCACTGTAAAGCACTCGGCTGACAGCACATCCCCCAGTTTATCGATCATGAGGCCAGAAAGACCGTCTCCTTCGGCGTGAATGAGGCGATACGAGTCACTCGCCTCGTCCAGCTTCAGCAGCTCTCGCCGTAACTGGACCGCATCGGCCAGCCGTTGCCGCCACCAGTTCTCATCGGGCAGCTCATCCCCGCGGCTGAGCATCCGCAGCGCTAATTCCGCCTTCGGATTGAACATCCCATATCCGGCGCGCTGATCCTCCTCGTCATGCACGGCCACCACATCCCCCACCCCCGCCGCTCGATCGACGCGAAAAATCCGCTTACGATAAATCAGCGGATGCAGCCCGGCTGACTTCAGCCAAACCGTGGGCAGGCGAGCATCGGGAGTGAGGGTGCGTTGAGTCAATGGAGAGACCTATTGCGAGACAAAGCCAATTTTTCGTTTAGGCGGCATTTCGGGCGGTTTCATCAGTTCGCGGATGGCGTCGAACACGACCTTGAACTGCGAGTCGTACTTCTTTTCCATCGCTTCGAGCTTTCGAGCCAAGTCCTTGTGAGAACCGAGCATTTCACGAAGCTCCACAAACGCCCGCATGATCGCAATGTTAACCTGCACCGCCCGCTTACTCTTCAGCACGCTCGACAGCATGGCGACACCCTGCTCGGTGAAAACGTAGGGCGAATATTTGCGGTATTTGCCTCGGCCAATGTCTAAGGTCGCAAATTGCGACCTTAGAGCTGCTGACTCCTCGGCATTGAGTCGAAACATGAAGTCTTCCGGAAATCGGTCACGATTTCGACGGACCTGTTCGTTCAATCGCTTTGTCGGGACGCCGTACAGTTCCGCTAAGTCGTTGTCCAACAGTACTTTGTGTCCTCGAATGACCAGAATGGAACGTACAATCCGTTCAATGGGAAACAGGTTTGCAAGCTCGGCCATAGTGAACTCGTTTTGTTCAACTTTGCTGTCTAAGGTTGCAAAATGCGACCTTAGAAACTTGAGATGCCAATTTGGCATTTCAAAATCTGCGTTTGAAGTCGCAATTTGCGACCTCAAAACCCTTTGAAATTCCAATTTGGAATCTCAAACCTCAATACGGAAACCTCTCATCCATCTTGGCCGCCGATAGCTCCACCAGAAACGTCGCCAGCCGATCGACGAGAATTTTCAGCATCTGGTGCGTCTTGTCGGGGTGGGAGGCGTGGGGGTAGCCGGAGCCGGAATTGGTGGTGAGCAGATGCCAGGGGCGGGTGATGTTGACCCAGCCGCGATTGACGGCTTCAAAGCGCGTTTTGGCGGTCGTGCCGTCGTCAGCCGCGAGCTTGCCGTCGGCCGTTTTGGCGACGAGATGCGGATAGAACGCCATGATGAACGACGTTTCCATCTCGCCGGCGTGGTCGTCGGGGTGTTCGTAGATTTTCGCTGCCTCGTCGTGGTTCAGCACCGTGTACCAATTGCACAGAAAGAGCTGACCATCGATCTTGTCGGCTAGCTCCCGCAACAGCGGCTTCATCTCGTTCCCGCCGTGGCTGTTCAACAGCACGATTTTCCGCACACCGCTGTTGATGCACGATTTCACGATATCGGTAATGAACCGGTACAGCGTCGTCGGATCGACATTCATCGCCAGCGGGAAGCGATGCATATTCGTTTCGGTGCCGTAGGGAATCGTCGGCAGCAGCACGACCTTCGCCCCGCGCCGATGCGCCTCCTCGCAGATTTTCTCGCCGATAATCGTGCCTTCGAACACATCCGTGCCATACGGCAAATGTAAGTTATGCGGCTCCGTCGCTCCCAGCGGCAGCACCGCCACTTCGTAAGGATTCGCCTTCGTATAGGCGTAGTTGGCTTCTGAGAGGATGTAAGGTCGCATGGCTAGTCAATGCTTTCGATGACTGAAAACGGCTCTCCGGAGCAAATTCGCTCCTATTTAACACAGAGGCACAAAGACGCAGAGCCACAGAGATATCAAGGATGCAGATTGTCCTAAACCTCTCTGTGGCTCTGTGTCTCGGCGTCTCCGTGTTAAATCTAAGCGGTCAATATAGCCTGCAAATATTCGGCCCGGTGGGATTGTCGAGTTCGCCAACTTTAGTTGTTTTCACGAATACTTCGCTTCCCAATCCGCCCACTGCTTCGCGATCTCTTCATCGCTGGGAATTCCACCGGTGTCGCGGCGGCTTTTGAACTCGGATTCGAATTCGTCGAGCCCTTCGACAATGTCGGTCCGGGCCGAAGGGCTCATCCGATCGGGAAAGAGCACGCCATCGAGATGATCGAGCTCGTGCTGCACGCAGCGGGCAAACAGGCCCGTCACGTCGGTTTTGATTTCCTTGCCGTCGAGCGAATAGGCGTTGATGCGAACCTGCTTTGGCCGCGTGACCGGACCGTACAGGCCCGGTAAGCTCAGGCAGCCTTCTTCAGACTCCTCGCTGCCGCCGCGAGGCAACGACACGACCGGATTGATGAACACCATCTCCTCGCCGGCGTCCGGCTTCGCCTCCAGGTTCATGATGAACAGCCGCAGCGGCAGATCGACCTGATTCGCGGCCAGCCCAATGCCCTTGGCGGCATACATCAGGTCAAACATCTCGCGGATTTTCTTCCGCAGATCAGCATCCACGCGGCGCAGCGGCTTACTGACCCGCCGCAGCGTCGGATGGGGATAAGTGATGATTTGGAGCGAGGACAAGGTGGCCAAAAGGTGAGTAAGTGAGTGGTGAGTAAGTGAGTATTAAGTGGCAATTATAGAATCCTTTAGCCACTCTCCCCAGGCGGGGCGTAGGCCAGCCGATTCCGTCGATTTATACTAACTTTGCTCCCCCGCCATTCCCCTCCCCCCCCATTTTTTTGAGGCAATCACACGATGTTCCGCCTGGCTGTTGTCGCGACCCTCCTTTTCCTACCCGCTTGGCAACTTGTCGCGCAGGAATATCAAGTGTCATCGGCCGAGGCCCCGCCAACTGGCACGCTCGCACCGGAAATCGCTTCGCTGATGGATGCGAAGGGAATTAAAGTCACCAAAGGCAGCACGACGGTTTGCGAATTGTGGTTGGCAAAGGAATGGCCGGTCGAGGCCAATGCCACCACTGGCGGCGAGGTGATTTATCCGCTGACCGTCGGCCAGG
>JANNTN010000393.1:0-6992 GCA_031394445.1 Anatilimnocola sp. | reverse complement strand
TCGGCTGTGCCCGCTGCCACGATCACAAATTCGATCCGATCGACACGGCTGACTATTACGGCTTGGCGGGCATCTTCAAAAGCACCCGCGTTATGGAGCACTACAAAAAGGTCGCGCGGTGGCATGAAAATGTTTTGCCGTCGCCCGAGTCGGATGCGCTGAAGGCCGAATATGACGCGAATCTGGCTGCGAAGAAGCAAGCCGTTGAGACATTCATCGCTGATGCCGATGAAAAGGTGCGAACGAGTCTCTCGGCTGGAGCCTCGGTGCCGGAGAAGCTCGAAACGCTGTATCCGGCGGAAACGAAAACAGCGTTAAAGAAGCTGCGCGACGAAGTAACAAAGACCGAGAAGGAACCGCCGGAGTTGCCGACCGCGATGGGTGCCAAAGACGACGACAAAATTGCCGATGTGGCGATTTGCATTCGTGGCAACCCGCTCAAGCTCGGCGATGTTATTGCGCGGCATGTTCCCCCAGCCATTCGCGGCCCAGCGCCGCCGCAATTTGCCTCCGCGGCCAGCGGTCGGCAGGAATTGGCCAACTGGCTCACCGATCCCAGTCATCCGCTCACCGGCCGGGTTCTCGTTAATCGCCTTTGGCGCTGGCATTTTGGCACCGGACTCGTTCGCACGGTCGATAATTTTGGCTTACTGAGTGAGCAGCCTTCGCACCCGGAACTGCTCGATTGGCTCAGCCAGCGATTGGTCAATCGCGAATGGTCACTTAAGGCCATGCACCGGCTGGTCCTTTCCTCCAGCACGTACCGGCAGTCCAGCCGGCCGATGCCAGAAACACTGACCCGCGACCCGGAAAATCGTCTGTTCAGACGGGCCAATGTGCGGCGGCTGACGGGCGAAGAGGTTCGCGACGCTTTTCTGGCCGTCAGCAAGAATATCGATACGACCATCGGCGGTTCGCTCCTCAAGGTGAAGAACCGCGGCTACTTTTTCGATCACATCTCGAAGGATTTGACCGACTACGACAGTCGCCGCCGGTCGCTGTATTTGCCGGTGGTTCGCAACAATGTCTATGACGTGCTGCAATTACTCGATTTTCCCGACCCGGCGATTCCCAGCGGCGATCGCTCGACGACCACGATCGCGCCGCAAGCGCTGTTGATGCTCAATAGCGAGCTGATCATGCAGACGGCCGGCGATGTGGCTGCCCGGTTAATGGAGATAGATGATTCGGACGAGGGGCGACTTTGCAAACTGTATGAAATCGCGTTGGGCCGTTTGCCAACTTCTGGCGAGACCGCGAACGGAATTGCGTTCGTTCAAGCCGCCGAACGGGCTCTGTCAGTCGATAAAACCGATGGCGCGGCTCGTCGCCGAGAGGCTTGGGCCATCCTGTGCCAGACAGTGCTTGCATCTAACGAATTTGTGTACGTCCAATGACCAGCCCGCCGCTATCAACGCCACTCCTTTCGCGCCGCACGATGCTACGCCAGTCGGCCGTTGGCTTTGGCTCTCTCGCGCTGGCTTCGCTCGTGGCCGATCAAACGCGCGCGGAAGCAGGCCCCGCCAATCCGCTCGCCGCGAAGCTGCCGCATTTTTCCGCCCGGGCGAAACGGATCATCTTCATCTTCATGAAGGGGGGCCCATCGCACGTCGATACGTTCGACTACAAGCCACTGCTCACTCGCGACGACGGCAAGCCGCTCCCTTTTGCCAAGCCGCGCGTGCAATTCGCTCCGACCGGCAACTTGCTGGCTTCGCCGTGGAAGTTCGCTCAATACGGTGAGTGCGGCCACTGGGTGAGCGATTTGTTTCCGCACATGGCCAAGTGTGCGGACGACCTGTGCCTCGTTCATTCGGTGCATGGCACGAATCCGGCTCACGGCGGGGCGCTGCTGAAGCTGCACACGGGTAGCGATAACTTTGTCCGGCCCAGCATCGGCTCGTGGGTGAGCTATGGCCTGGGAACGGATAACGCCAATCTGCCGGCGTTCGTCACGATTTGCCCCACGCTGGCGCACGGTGGCATTAACAATTGGAGTTCGGCGTTTTTGCCAGCCGTGTATCAAGGCACGCCGCTGGGGAACGCCAGTGTGCCGTCGGATCAGGCCCGCGTGAAATACATTGCCAACAGCCGGCTGCCGCGTGAAATTCAGCGGCTGCAGCTCGATCGTCTCGCCGCGATGAACCGCGAGCATCTGGCGCAGGCCGGACCAGAGCCTTCGCTGGAGGCCCGCATTAATTCGTTCGAGCTGGCATTTCGGATGCAGACCGAGTTGCCCAACGTGGAGGACTTATCAGACGAAACCGCCGCTACGCAGAGTCTGTATGGCCTCGACGATCCCGTCACTGCGAATTTTGGCCGCATGTGCTTGATGGCTCGCCGCTTTGCCGAGGCCGGGGTGCGGTTTATCCAAGTCACGCACAGCGATAGCAAGGTGCAGTGGGATCAGCACTCCGACCTGAAGGATGGCCACGAGAAAAACGCTCGCGAAGTCGATCAGCCGATCGCGGCGCTGTTGCAAGACCTCAAGGCCCGCGGCCTCTTGGAAGATACACTCGTCTGGTGGGGCGGTGAGTTCGGCCGCACGCCCGTGATGCAGGGCAAAAACGGACGCGACCATAACCCCGAGGGGTTTACGATGTGGCTGGCCGGCGGCGGCACGAAAGGCGGCCTCCGCTACGGCGCGACCGACGACTACGGTTATTTCGCGGCCGAGAACAAGGTTCACATCCACGACCTGCATGCCACGATTTTGCATCTACTGGGGCTCAACCACGAAAAACTCACCTACCGCTACGCCGGCCGCGACTTCCGCCTGACCGATGTCGAAGGCGAAGTTGTTCGCGGTATTTTGACTTGAAGCAATGTTTTTGACGAGTTGAAGAACCGCACCTTACGGACGGCAAAAATTGGAACACTAATCTTCACTAATTTGAATTCATTAGCTTTGATTAGTGTTGATTAGTGTTCCTGCTCATAAAACGACGAACCGCTCACAGGCGATCCTTTCATGGCTGTTGGAAAATCTTTCCTGTTACTGTTTGCCTTGGTTTGTTTTGCGGCAACCACTAACTCCCGCGCCGCCGATAAGCTCGAATACAACCGGGATGTGCGGCCGATTCTCACGGAGAACTGTTTCGCTTGTCACGGGCCGGATTCTGCCTCGCGCAAGGCCGATTTGCGGCTGGACAAACGGGAAATCGCGATCGAGCACGACGCGATTGTGCCGGGCAAGCCGTCGCAGAGTAGCATCGTCTCGCGGGTTTTTGAGAACGACGCTGACGCGGTAATGCCACCTCTCGCAACGAAAAAGAAGCTGACCGCAGCGCAAAAAGAAACGCTGAAACGCTGGGTCGCGGAGGGGGCCGAGTATCAGCCGCACTGGTCGCTGATCGCGCCGGCGCGGCCCGCGCTGCCGCCGGTGAAAAACAGCGATTGGGTCAAGACGCCCATTGATGCGTTCATTTTGGCCAAGCTCGAAGCGGCGGGTCTGACACCCGCGCCGGAGGCTGACCGCCGTGTCCTCGCCCGCCGCTTGAGCCTCGACCTCACCGGCCTGCCGCCGGAACCGGCACTGGTCGAAGCGTTCGTGAACGATAAGTCAGCTAGTGCCTACGAAGCCTACGTCGATCGACTGCTGGAAATGGACGCGTGGGGCGAGCATCGCGGGCGGTATTGGCTCGATGTGGCCCGCTATGCCGACACGCACGGCATTCATTTCGACAACTACCGCGAGATTTGGGCCTATCGCGAATGGGTGATTAACACGCTCAATAAAAACATGCCGTTCGATCAATTCATCGTCGAGCAACTTGCCGGCGATTTGCTACCGAACCCGACTCTCGAGCAAAAAATCGCCACCGGCTTTTGCCGCTGCAATATTACGACCAACGAAGGGGGCATCATCGACGAGGAATATAAAGTCCTCTACGCTCGCGATCGCACCGAGACCTTTGGCCAGATATTCCTGGGCATGACGGCTGGGTGTGCCGTCTGCCACGATCACAAATTCGATCCGATCTCGACCAAAGATTTTTATTCTCTCACCGCTTTTTTCGACAACACGACGCAGGCCGTGCGCGACGGCAACATCAAGGACACGCCGCCAATTCTCGTGGTGCCGACAATGGCGGATCGACCGCGCTGGGATGCGTTGCAAGCTGAAATCGCAGCGACCAAGGCCAAGCTGGATGCTCGCAAGCGCGAAGCCCAAGGCGAGTACGACGCTTGGCTCGTCAGCGTCAAGACGGAAGATTTGAAGACCTATGTTCCGCAGGAAGGGCTCGCTCTGCGGTCCTCGCTGACTGAAGGAGAAGGCAAGTCGATCACCGTTATCGCTGGCGGTGAATCGCGTGAAATTACTCCACCAACCATCGTTTGGGCCGAAGGCCGCGACGCGAAAGAAAAAGCGCTGTCGCTGCGCACGACACCGGCGGTTGAATTTGCCGATGCCGGCGATTTCGACTCCGATCAACCGTTCGCGACGAGCATCTGGGTTAAGCTCGGCCGTCGCAATCAAACCGGTGCGATCGTCGCCCGCATGGATAGCAAATCCGACTATCGCGGCTGGGATCTCTGGCTCGAAGCCGACAAGGTCGGGACGCACATTGTCAATAAATGGTCCGACGATGCCCTCAAGGTCGTCAGCCAAACGCCGCTCAAGGTCAACGAATGGACACACGTCTGCGTCACTTACGACGGCTCGAAAAAGGCCGCGGGTGTGAAGGTTTATTACAACGGCAAGCCGCAGCCGGCGACTATCGCTGCCGACAAGCTGAAAGGCACGATCCGCACGTCGGTACCGTTCAAAATCGGGCAGCGTGACAGCGATCAAAAGCTGCAATTGATGACCGTCGCCGATTTACGGCTGTTTAGCCGCGGCCTGTCGGCACAAGAGGCAGCGCAATTGGCGTCGGCTGGAGATATCGAAAAATTCTTGGCGAAGCCGGCGGACGAACGCACTACCGAGGAAAAAGCCAAAGCGCTCGACTGGTGGTTGGCTGCCGTCGATGGAAATAGCCGAGAGATCGATGCCGCGATTCGCATTCTGCAAGACGAAGAGACGAAGATCAAGTCTCGCGGCACCGTCGCTCATGTGATGAACGAGCGGAAGGACGAGCCGATAGCTTACATTCTTTATCGGGGCGAATACGATCAGCGCCGCGATCAAGTGAAAGCCGCGACACCTTCCGCGCTGCCCGCCATGCCGAATGATTTGCCCATGAGCCGCCTCGGCCTGGCGCAATGGCTACTGCGGCCGGAGCACCCGCTGATGGCTCGCGTTACGGTCAACCGCTTTTGGCAGGAACTGTACGGCACGGGCCTCGTGCGAAGCAGCGGTGATTTTGGCGTGACGGGAGAGTTGCCGTCGCATCCCGAATTGCTCGATTGGCTCGCGGTCGAGTTCCGCGCGCCTTCCAATGGAGATAAGGGCTGGGATCTCAAAAAGTTCTACAAGCTGCTTGTTACGAGCAATGCCTACCGGCAGGCGGCGGTAACGACGCCCGATAAGCTGACCAAAGACGCCGACAACCGCCTGCTTTCGCGAGGCCCGCGCTTCCGCATGGATGCCGAGATGATTCGCGACTACGCACTAGCGGCCAGCGGCCTGTTGAACCGCAAAATTGGCGGCGCGAGCGTGAAGCCTTATCAGCCGGAGGGGGTGTGGGAGGCCGTCGCCATGATTGGCAGCAACACTCGCGACTACAAACGCGATGTTGGAGACAACCTCTATCGCCGCAGCCTCTATACCTTCTGGAAGCGGGCCGCGCCGCCGGCGTCGATGGACATCCTCAACGCACCCAACCGCGAAACTTGCACCGTCCGGCGGGAACGCACCGATACACCGCTGCAAGCGCTCGTCACGCTCAACGACGTGCAATTCATCGAAGCGGCGCGGCATCTGGCGCAGCTTGTCCTCAAGCAAGGCAGCGAAAAAGAAGAGGACCGAGTTGATGCACTGGCCAGCCGTCTGCTGGCTCGCCCGCTTACCACGGCCGAATTGCCCATCGTGAAGTCATCGCTGGCAAGCCTGGTCGATCACTACCGCGCGAACCTCGACGACGCCAAACAATTGATCGCCGTGGGCGAATCGAAGCCCGATGCCAATCTCGACCCCGCAGCATTGGCCGCCTGGACGATGCTGGCCAACGAGCTAATGAACCTCGACGAAGTCCTTAATAAGTAGTTTTTGTTATGCATCCCTTTTCTGAACTCCAGTCCAATATCACCCGCCGCCATTTTTTTCGACAGGGCTCACATGCCTTGGGCTGGGCCGCGCTGGGTTCGCTGCTGAATGGCGGCAATCCGGCCGGGGCCGTGGAAAGCGTGCAAAAGCCCGCGGTTAAGAACTTGCAGCATTTTGCGGGCAAGGCAAAGCATGTGATTTACCTGCACATGGTGGGCGGGCCGTCGCAGATTGATCTATTCGACTACAAGCCGGTGATGCAGGAATGGTACGACAAAGACTTGCCCGAAACGATCCGCAAGGGTCAGCGGCTGACGACGATGACCAGCGGGCAGGCCCGCTTTCCCATCGCACCGTCGAAATACAAATTCGCCCAGCATGGCAATTGCGGCATGTGGATGAGCGAGCTGTTGCCGTGGAAGGCCAAAATGGCCGACGAGCTGTGCTTCATCCGCAGCATGCACACCGAGGCGATCAATCACGAGCCGGCGATCACGTATATCCAAACGGGAAATCAGCTTACGGGCCGCCCGTGCCTCGGCGCTTGGGCGTCGTACGGCCTCGGCTCGCTAAATAGCGACCTGCCGACGTTCGTGGTCCTCGTCGCCCGCCCGACCAATACCGAGCAGGTTCAAGCCATCTCGGCCCGCCTGTGGCAGGCCGGCTATTTACCGGGCGAGCATGCCGGCGTCTCGTTCCGTTCAGCCGGCGATCCAATCCTCTACATCAACAACCCGCCCGGCGTGCCCGCCTCCGTGCGCCGCAAAACGCTGGACGGATTGAACGCCCTCAACGAGCTGACGTATCAGCAAATTGGCGATCCTGAAACGCGGACCCGCATCGA
>JANNTN010000371.1:0-6774 GCA_031394445.1 Anatilimnocola sp. | reverse complement strand
GACATTTTGTGTCGAAAGATAAGCTGTGAGCTTGCCGCCATCCCACGACAGCGTCGTGCCGTGCGGCTCCAGGCAGCAATGCGTGATCGCGTCGATGCCATATTCGGCCTCGACAACGTGGGCCGAATCCTTGAGGAGCCGTTCGATTTCCTTCGCGGCGAAATCATCGGCATTTTCGCCCGCGGCGGGCTCTTTCTCTAACTGGACCTTGCCGCCGCCAGAACTCGTGCGGCCGGCCGCTTTCGCCGCCGCTAAATCCGAGTCCTTCACAAACACCGGCTGCATGTCGTATTCGACTTTGCAGGCCGCCACGCCTTCGCGGGCCGCGCCTTCGCTTTCCGCGGCTACGACCACGATCAAATCCCCTTGGAACTCGATCTTGTCGCCGGTTTTCTTGAGCGCGAGAACATCCACAACGCCGGGTACTTTCTCCGCGGCGCTGGTGTCGATCGACTTGATCGTGCAACTCGCATGAGGAGAGCCCAGCCCCTTGGCGATGAGCTGGTCCTTCAGGTTGACGTCGTAGGTGTATTTTGCCGCGCCCGTGGACTTGGCCAGGCCGTCCAAGCGTTTGACGCGCTTGCCGATCGCCTGCGATTTGTCCTTGCTCGGCCAGGAATATTCAACAGCCATTAGGCGTCTCCTTTCACGACCTTGAGGGCCGCTTGAATGACGTTGGCATAGGTGCCGCAGCGGCAGAGATTGCCGTTCAGCCCCTTGCGAATTTCTTCTTCGGTCGCTTTCGGCTTCATATTCAAAAAGGCTCGCACGCCCACCACAAAGCCCGGCGTGCAAAAGCCGCACTGCTGGGCATCGCACGCGACAAAGGCTTTTGGCACCGCGTCATTGGCCAAGCCTTCGACCGTCGTGATCTTCTTGCCGGTCGCCTGCATCGCCAGCATCGTGTTGGCTTGCATCGGCTTGCCATCGACCAGGATTGTGGCACCGCCCGACGAGCCATCGGTGCAGATTGGCTTCGCGCCCGTCAGATCGAGCTGATAGCGCAGCGCTTCGAGCAGCGTCGTGCGTGGCTCAACTTTTACCTGCTGATCCTTGCCGTTGATGTTGAGCGTGATGGTCTGTGGCCCGCTGGCGACCTTCGCTCCTTTTTCCTGAGCCAAGGCGGCGGTTGCCTGCTGCGAAATGCCCGCAGCCGCGGCCGCCGCGCCGCTTCCCCGCAGGAAATCGCGGCGGCTGAAACCCGATGGAGCTTCCAGCGTGGGTGTGCGCTGTGCCATGTTGAGTCCTCAATAACGTGACAGAACAATCTGTAGCGCCGCAGATTATGGCGACTCGTGCGCCCGTATGCAATCAAGCGTGGCCAGAATTTTTGAGCCGGCAACCGCGGGCCGCGGGCAATCTGCTGGTTGCCGCGAGTGCGCGGCAACGGCTTTGACGGCTGGATGCTAACCGGGACCTTTGTTACGCTCTTGTTTGGCAAACACCGCACTCGGAATCTGGAATTTGTCCGTCGTATGACTACTCTGACCGCTCCCCCCGTCCCCACGCCAATTTCCGGAGTCGCTCCGGCTGAATTTCGTGAAACGACCGTGATGACGGTCTGGCCGTCGGTCGCCATGTATCCGATTGGCCGGGCCCTGGGAACATTGTTCGCAATTCGGTGGCCGGACGTTTATTTCTTTCGCCTGGGAAATCTCATTGCCCTGCTGTCGATTCCGATCGCGCTCGCCCTGTACTTCATGCGGATTGCCCCGTTTATCGGCACGCGCTATCGGCTGACCAACCGGCGGATCATTGTCGAGCGGGGCCTGACCGGCGTGCTGGACAAGGCCGTCGATTTAGATCGCTTTGATACAATCAACATCGAAGTCCAGCCGGGACAGGCCTGGTACTACGCGGGCGATCTGATTTTCAAGCTAGGCAAAGTCGAGACATTTCGCCTGGAAGGCGTCTCGCGGCCAGAGGCGTTTCGCTCGACGTGCATGAAGTCGCAAATGTCGCACGCAGGCGTGAAGAAGGCGCGGCGGTAGGGCATCTCTCCCCTCCTGATTCTGGCTCTCACGGAATCGCCCCCTCTTTCGTCTTAACACAGAGGCACAGAGACGCTGAGTCACAGAGAGAGACAAAACGGGATTTATTTATAGGTAGCGCGGGGGAGACGATTCGCTTTTTTCTTTCCTCTCTGTGCCCCTGTGACTCCGTGCCTCTGTGTTAACTGCAGCCAAGTCCCGATCTACCCTGTCAGTCATTTCGCGCGCGACTGTCATCGCACTATGCCAGAGTGCCGCCACCTATTGTTCCGAGAATAGTGCGCACAGCCGTGGCGCAAGCTTGGGTCGGTAACGTGGGCCAATCTTGCCGGTCGTGGAGCACTTGCTCGGGGGCCAACGGCAAGTGAATGAAGGCGGCTTGGGTCTTGAGTTGCCGCTGGGCGGCGAAGTGATGGGTCAGATAGAGCAGCGCGTTGCAGAGATACGTGCCGGCGTGATACGAAACTTGGCAGGGAATGCCGAGTTCGCAAATTTGCCCCGCCCAATCGGCCAGCGGCAGCGTGCTTCGATAAGCGGCGGGGCCGCCCGGCACTAGCGGCTGGTACTGGTCAGGTGTTTGCGTGGAGTGGCCGCCGACATTGATGCCGATGGCCTCCAAATGAATGCGGCCGATCCCGGGTGCCTGGCCGAGGTGCAAGGCATAGTCGTAGTTGGCCGCTAGATCGTCGTTCAAGCGACTTCGCGCCGCATCGAAATCTACCGGGTATCGCCGCGTCACGATTTTCAGACCCGACGGCAGATCGCTGGTCACTTCGCGATTGAGTTCGCGCGTCAGTTCAATCAGCGCCAGCCAACTGGAATTCTCCGGCCAGCGGTCATAAGGCTCAAAGGCTGTCAGCAGTACGGTTGTCATGGAAGATTTACTATACTAACCAGCGCTCCCTCGTGGGGCAGGCTTCCAGCCTGCCTTGCCACTTCCTCGCAAGAGCCTCATAGCCATGCGCCGCCCACTTAACATCGTCTTCACATTTGCCCTGCTCGCCTTCGCCCTGACAGTCGATGCCGGCACATACAACAAGCTGCTCAACTTGGGCGATTCGGCACCAGATTGGAGCGGACTGGCAGGCACCGACGACCAGAAACACTCACTGGCCGATCTGGCCGATAAAGAGGCGATCGTCGTTTGCTTCACCTGCAATACGTGCCCTTACGCGGTCGATTACGAGGACCGGCTAATTACCTTGGCGAAGCGTTTCGCGGCTGAAGGTAACAAGTGTGCCGTCGTCGCGATCAACGCGAACAAAGTGAAGGACGATTTGCTCCCCGCGATGCAAGAGCGAGCAAAGGCCAAGGGCTTCAACTTCCCCTACCTGCATGATGAGTCACAGCAAGTCGCCCGCAGCTACGGCGCGACATTCACACCCGAATTCGTGGTGCTGAACAAGGATCGCAAAGTCATCTATCTGGGAGCGATGGACGACAGCCCCGACGGCAAAAAAATCACCAAACACTACGTCGAAGACGCCGTCGCCGCCGCACTCGCCGGCAAACTGCCCGAAGTAAAAGAAACGCCCGCCGTGGGTTGCGCGGTGCGGTACGTGAAAACACGTGGTATGTGAAATTGCGAACGTAGGACGCCGGTTCAAATCTCTAAATATTCTTCCAGCGCGTCGCGCATCACGCTGGCGTCGGGATCGCGGCTCGTCCAGATCTTGAAGCAAATGACGGCTTGGTTGATGAGCATCCCCAGCCCATCGATCGTGCGGCAGCCACGTTCGGCCGCGGTGCGGATCAACCAGGTTTGTGGCGGGTTGAACACGACGTCGGCCACGATGAGTTCCGGTCGCAGCGATTGGATTTCGACGGGAACGCGGGCCGATTCGTCGCCGAGGCCGATGGATGTGGCGTTGATGAAGATCGCGATGTTGTCGCCCACGGAATAATTGCCTGCCAGCGGCACAAGCTGGGCCTTTACGCTGGTTTTTGACACGAGCAAATCGACCAGGGCCTGCCCCCGCTGCGGCGAGCGATTGACGATCGAGATTTCATTGACCCCCGCGAGCGCCAATTCCACCGCGATAGCCCGCGCCGCGCCGCCGGCACCCAAAATGGTGACATTCAGCCCCGCCGGATCGCACGTTTCCCGGAGCGACTGATAAAAGCCTTTGCCGTCGGCGTTTTCTCCGATCAGTTTGTCGCCCACGCGGTTGACGCAATTCACTGCTCCCATCAACTCGGCTGCCGGGCTGAGCGAATCGAGATATTGAATCACCGCGACCTTATGCGGGATCGTGAAATTCGCCCCTTTGAAGCCGAGCGCCCGAATTCCCCGCATCGCATCGCCCAAATTTTCTGGCGGCACTTCGCAGGTGAGATATTTCCAATCTTCCAAGCCCGCCGCAGCGAATGCTTTTTCCATCATATATTGCGTCGGATTTCCAGCCACCGGCTGGCCGAGGCAACAGATCACATCTTGGAGAGAGGCTGACGACATAACCAGTGACAAATGACTAATGACTAATGACCAATGACTTCATTTCCCTTACCGCCCGCTCCAATCCCACCAGCACCGCCCTTGAGACGATCGCGTGGCCGATGTTCAGCTCGTGCATTTTCGGGATGCGGGCGACGGGAATGACGTTGTGATAGTTTAGTCCGTGCCCGGCATGCAATGTCATTTCGAGGTCGCAAATGAGTTTGCCCGCATTTGTTAATGCAACCAGTTGCTCTTGTTGGGCCGCGCCGCGAGTGAGGGCGTATTGCCCCGTGTGGAGTTCAACCGCCTCCGCGCCCAATTGTTTCGCCATTTCTAATTGCCGTGGGTCGGGATCGAGAAACAGGCTCACGCTGATTCCTGCCACCTTCAGCCGATCGATAGCCTTCTTCGTCGCCTCGCGATTGGCCACGATATCCAAGCCCCCCTCCGTCGTCACTTCCTCGCGCCGCTCGGGCACGATCGTCGCCTGATCGGGCTTCGTCGCACACGCAATGCCGACAATTTCATCCGCAATCGACAGCTCCAGATTCAGCTTGATCGGCACCGTCTCGCGCAACAGCCGCAAATCGCGGTCTTGAATGTGCCGCCGGTCCTCGCGGAGGTGGATCGTAATCCCGTCCGCCCCACCCAGCTCCGCCAGCGCCGCCGCCGCCACCGGGTCCGGCTCATACGTCTTCCGCGCCTGCCGCAACGTCGCGACATGGTCGATATTTACTCCGAGTTCGGGCATGGTTGGATAGCTTATCGATTGCGGGAGAGACGGGAAATTTTACCTCGACACAACAGCAGCCTGACAGGTACGTCATTGTCCGCGGCTGACAGAATAGCTTATTTTGAATACCGTCACGGGTTAAGGCCCGCAAAATGGGCCGTTTCAAGCTGACTCCGCAGCGTTGGCGGTTTAGAATGGCATTGTGGAGCGTTGTAGCCTCCGCGACGAAAAATAGGCGGCGAAGTTTCAATTCATGGACCCTCAGCGTGAGCGAATTCAGGCCGATCTTCGCGGCTTGTTGGCGGGCGAAGTCTTTTGCGACGACCCGTACACGCTCATGTATGCCTCCGACGCCAGCGTCTATCAGATGCGGCCGCTCGGCGTCGTTCGCCCACGGGGCTTGGCCGACGTGCGGGCGCTCGTGCGATACGCCGCGGAGCAATCGCTACCGCTGCATGCCCGTGGGGCGGGCACCGGCTTGGCGGGCGAATCGCTCGGCCCCGGCTTGATCGTCGATTTCAGCCGGTCGATGCGGCGCATCGTCGGCATCGATGGCGACACGGTGACGGTTCAGCCCGGCGTCGTTCTCGGCCAACTCAACCGTTACTTGGCTGGATTCGGCCGCCAGTTCGGGCCTGACCCAGCGACCGGCGGCGTGACGACGATGGGCAGCGTGCTCGCCCTCGACAATTCCGGCAGCAATTGGCTGCGCCACGGCTCAGCCCGCCGCCACGTTGTGAGCATGCAAATTGTCCTGGCCGATGGCGAAGTGCTCGAAGCGGGCCGACATCCGATCACCGACGACCCGCTCAAAGACCCAGATCATCGTCGTCGCGATCTGATTCGACGCCTGGCCGAACTCATCGATCGCGAACAATCGCTCATCAAGGAACGCCAGCCCAAAGCTTGGGTCAATCGCAGCGGCTACCACCTCTACGACGTGATCGAGAATGGCGAGTTGGATTTGGCCCGCCTGCTCGTGGGCAGCGAAGGCACGCTCGGGCTCATCACGCAGGCTACGCTGCGCACCGTGCCGATCCCCAAGCACCGCGGCGTGGCTTTACTCTTTTTCGATCGCTTAGAGTCCGCCGCGACAGCCGCGATGGAGGCCCAGTCGCTCGGCCTCGCCGCCTGCGACCTCATCGACCGCCGCATTCTCTCGCTCGCCCGCGACCTCGACGATCGCTACGCCCGCGCCATCCCGCGCGAGGCCGAGGCGATGCTCATGATCGAGCAACATGCCGAAGAAGAACGCGAAGTGATCGACAGCTTGCAACAAGCGGTCATTCGCTGGCAGCGGCGGAAGCGTCTGGCGTTCGGCTTTCACATGGCGCTCGCTCCCGACGAGTTCGATGCTTTCCGCCGCATGGCTCGCCGCGTCTCGCCCACGCTCTATCGCGTCCAAGGTGCCGACCGGCCGACACCTTTCGTCGAAGACATCGCCGTGCCTCCCGCCGAACTCGCCAATTTTTTGGTGCGACTGCAAAACGTCCTCAAGGCACATGATGTCACCGCCTCGTTCTTTGCCCACGCCGGGCACGGCCAATTGCATGTCCGCCCGTTTTTGAATCTGGGCGACCCAGCCGACGTGCGGAAGATGCAGGCCCTGGCCG
>JANNTN010000789.1:0-18371 GCA_031394445.1 Anatilimnocola sp. | reverse complement strand
TCGATTTCGTCCCGCACGGTAAAGCTGCCGCTGCCAAACTTCGTGCTGATCGTCGTCGTCATCCACAGCTTGAGAAAATGAAACCGCGTCTCCTCCACCACGCCGCGAATCGACATCTCCTGCTTCTCAGGATCGACTGTCACATGCACATCCCGCGCCGGCTTATTTGCAATCCGCCCGTGCAGCGGATACGTCAGCCGGCCCGTCTTCGCGTCGTGTTCCGGTGCGCCGTTGCTCTCCAGCCCGCACCGCACAAAGAACTCATCGAACCCATCGAGCCACCCCAGTCCGCTCGGTTCGCCTAAATCGACGAGCGACGGATGCACCGGCCCCCGCACCGGCGATTTCCACCCAATCGTCGGCACCTCCTGATCCCCCTTCACCGCCAGCTTATGAATCCCCATTCCCCGCGTCGGCACCACGTCCAGCCGCAGCTTGCCGTTATCGAGCGCGATCACATCCACTCCCGCTCGCTGCCCATCCTCATTCGCCGTCCCCACCACGCTCCACTCACCCCCCGCGTGCTTCCCATTAGCTTTAAACGGCCCCTGCGGACCCCGATTGAGATTCTTCTCGTCAATAATCTTCCAAGTCGTCGCTGGCATGAGAGGATTCCAGTGCGCGTTTCCCTTGTTGAAATTCTGCCGCCAATTTACGCCCCCACCCAACCACTTGCCACCCCGACGCGCCCTTTCCCCTCATAACTCCTTCTCCTCATCTTCCTTGTCTCTCTCTGCGACTTTGCGTCTCCGCGTCTCTGCGTTGAAGTCAGTGAGTTTACCAGCCAGTAAGCGAGGGCCATCTCAAATGGCTACAATCAGAGACGGAGTCACCTCGTTTTCAACTGCCCAAATCCGCACCACGCATGATCTTTCCCATCGGCGACGACAACACCGACCGCAAAAGCTTTCCGGTCATCACCATCGGCCTGATCGCCGCCAACATTCTCGTCTTCGTGCTCTTCCAAGGCCTCGGCTCGAACGACGGGTTCACACTGGCCTTCTCGACCGTGCCCGCGGAGATCGTGACCGGCCGCGACGTCGTCACCGAGCCGCATGTCGAAGTCGTCCGCACGGAGGAAGGCCCGCAAGAAGTCATGGTTCCCGGCCTCGGCAAGACGCCCATCCCTGTCTATCTCACGATCCTGACCAGCATGTTCATGCACGGCGGCATCGCCCATCTGCTCGGCAACATGTGGTTCCTCTGGATCTTTGGCGACAACATCGAAGACGACATGGGCCGCGCCCGCTACCTGCTCTTCTACATTCTCTGCGGCATCCTCGCCTCGCTGGCCCACGTCGCAGTCAGCACCAGTGGCCCGCAAGCCAATATCCCCAGCCTCGGTGCATCCGGCGCGATCTCCGTCGTCATGGGTGCCTATCTGGTGCTGCACCCGAAGCAACGAGTGACCGTACTCATCCTCCGAATCGTCATGAACGTCCCGGCTTACGTCGCCGTCGGTATGTGGTTCGCATTTCAACTCGTCAGCGGCCTCGGCATCCTCGGCGGCTCAGCCACCGGCGGCGTCGCCTACATGGCCCACATCGGCGGCTTCGTCGCCGGTGCCGCCCTCGCCTACCCCTTCATCGCCGGAAGGCCGCCGGTAAACCCCGGCTTCAGCAACTATCCGCCACGAAACCAAAACTATTACTCCTAGCCGGGACCAAACTTGGTCCCGGAGCGCGCCGAGAGGCGCAGCTACTTCAAGCCCTCCGCCGCCTGAATCAACCCCCGCATATACCCCACCGCAAACGCCTCGGCCGATCGTCTCCCGCCCACCATGTTCGGTAAGTGATCTGAAATCACCGCGCCGGTGTATTTGCTCTCCACCAGCGCCCGCATCACCTGCGACATATCGACATAACCATCGTCGGGAAACGTCTCGACGAAACCTTCCGGCAGCGGCGCGGTCACGTTCCGAAAATGCACCTTGAACAGCTTCTTCTGCCCCGCGAAATGCCGAATCGCCTCGGTCACGTGCTTCCCTGTTCGCTCGCCTCCTTCAATCCACGACCCCGCACACAAGCACACCCCAATGTTCGGGCTATTCGCAATCTCCAGCGCCCGCACATAACCGGTGAACGTCCCAAAAATGCACCGCGGCACGCCCCCCATTTCAAAACCGGTCGGGTCGTCCGGATGAATGCCGATATACACACCGGCTTTTTCTGCTACCGGCACAACCTGCTTAATGAAGTAGGTGTAGTTTTCCCACAGCTCCTCCTCGCTGTACCGCCGCCCATGCGATAGCGGGTTCTGCCACGTCTTCCCCGCCCAGCGCCCGACCGCCGTGTTCAGCCGCAGCGCCCGCGCATCGGCCCCGCCCCGCGTTTGCTCCCGCTGTGGGCTGCTCCAAATCCCGTTCCCCATGTGGGCATACGTCGAATAGTGAATCCCCACTTTGCCCAGCAGGCGAATGTAATCGAGATATTTCGCGATCTTCTCGTCGCGGCCTGGCAGGTTCAGCGTCACCTCCTCCATGTTGTGGCAAGCATCATTCGCCAAGCGATACACCTTGAGCCCGCCCGCCGCGAACCGCCGAATCACCGCCTGATAATCCTCCACCGTGCTCTGAGCCGCCGGCAGCCCCGTCATCACCCACTCCACCCCAAGCTGCCGGGCGAACTGCATGTCCTCCTCGCTCGCACTCGCCGGCATCTGTGTCCCAAGCTGCACTCCCCCTCGGCTGCCAAAATACCCCGGCACTACCAGCGGAAACTTGCCGCCTTCATTAACCGCCGGCTGCTGACCCAGCGCTTCCCGCGCCGCCATAATCGCCGCCGCTGTTGCCCCCAGAAACTCCCGCCGACCCGTAATGCCTGTCCGCTTCATCGCCCACCTCCCGCTATTGTTTCTCCGCAATACATCGCCCGTATCCGGCGCAATAGAATCGCCTCCCGCGCAAAAAGAAAGGCCGCCATCCCGTCAAGGAATAGCGACCAAGCAGGGTGGCTGAGGGGACTTGAACCCCCGACCCTTAGATCCACAATCTAATGCTCTAACCAACTGAGCTACAGCCACCGTGAGCATTTGATTTTATCCTCGCCCAAATAACCCCACAATGAGCCCCTCCGACCCTTGCCCTGCGATATTTCCCAGACAATTCCGACCCCCGCCAGGTTCACCAGCCCATTTCCGCCTCCCTCGGCCGCCTCACCGCCCCGCCACCGCCGGCTTCCACAGCCCATCCAGCTCCCTCCGCAGCGTCGCCACCATTTCCGGCCGCTCCGCCGCCAGGTTCCGATCCTCCCCTGGATCGGCCTGCACATCAAACAGCATCGGCTGAGCGGCCGTCAGCGTCGCAATCAAGTCCGGCGTTAGATAGCTATCGCGCGGAATCGTCTGTAGTGCCGCATCCGCCTCGCAAGTCCGCGGCAAGATCAGCCGCCATTTGCCATCCGTCACCCACCGCCACAACACGTTCGCCGACGGATCGTCCAGCGTTTGCGATCGCACGGTAAAGCACTCGCCAAAAACATACTTCCGAGCCTGCACCGCTTTCGCATCCAGCAGATCAACTCCACCCATCCCCGGCGGATTCGACATCCCCACCGCCGCCAGCACCGTCGGCACAATATCGATCGACGAAGCCAGCGACTCGCTCATTGCCGGCTGCACGCGTCCCGGCCATCGCACCATGATCGGAGTATGATGCCCCCGATCAAACGGCGTCGTCTTGTTCTTCGGCGCGAACGCCTGCCGATCAGGCGATTGCACCCAGCCATTATCGGCCAGATAGATCACGATCGTGTTCTCAGCCAGCTTCTCGCGATCGAGAAATCCCATCAACTCGCCGCACGTCTCGTCAAACCATTCGCACATCGCCCAGTAGCGAGCGATATGCGGCGATGGCGTCTGCTCGGCATACTTTTTGAACAGCCGCTCCGGCGGAGTATGGGGCGTGTGCGGCATGAACGGCGCGTACCACACCAAAAACGGTTTCTGCTCCCGCCGCGCCTCCGCGACAAAATCATAAATCGGCTGCAATCCCTCGCGACCGATCTTCAGACCCTCGTCGCCGTGCCGCGACCCCTTCGTCATGCCGTGCGTAAATCCACCTCGCGAAAAATCCCCCTGCCACCACTTTCCCGTCTGAAAACTCAGATACCCTTCCGCCGCCAAGAGTCGCGGCAGCGTCGGCACGCCATCCAGTGCCGCGTTCCACTTCGCCGTCAACTCCGGCGACGACCCGCGACTATCCTTCGCGCCCTTTCCCGGCAGCGGCGGATCATTCGACGTGATCTTGTGCTGATGCGGATACAATCCCGTCACCATGCTCGCCAAACTCGGGCAACACAAGCTCGTCGTCACATACCCGCGCGGAAAAACGAGGCTCTGCTTCGCGAGCCTGTCCAAATGCGGCGTCCGCACCCGCTCATGCCCCATGAACCCATAATCCCCCGCCCCCTGATCGTCCGAAACAATCAGCACCACATTCGGCCGCCCCGGCTTGGCTTCCTCCGCGGCCTGAGCCACAGCCAACGGGCCGATGAAAAGAGCGATGATCCCAACCCAATAACGATTCATTGACAAGTTCCAGGCCTCAGTTACTTACTTCGTCTTCAACTCAAAATCCACCGCATTCTTTCCCTGCTTAATCTCCGCCACCAATTCCGACTTGCTGTTGTACTTGCTCGGCACAATCTCCTTCGCCGCCATCAGCGTCGGATCATTCTGGCTTCCCTTGTCGCCGCCCCCGCTCCGCAGCGCCCGAATCTCCACGCGAAACTTCCCTGTGCCCAACTGACTAGCCGCCGGAATCGCATAGCTCCCTCCCCGCACCATCGTCCAGCCCGCCTCGCGTTGCCCGCCCTCCATCGGCACAAATGTGATCGTCGCCTCATCCAACGCCACGCCATCCAGCGTCACCTTCCCACTCACCTCCACTCCCGCACCCCCACAACCGGTCCACGCCAATAAACAAACCGCCACCCATACCACCACGCCCAATCGTCCACTCAAAACCCACATCATTTTTGCCTCTCTCTGCGTCTTTGTGCCTCCGCGTCTCTGCGTTAAATCCAAACCGGCTCAAGTAACCAACGATTAAAATTCCCCCATCGTCTCCCCGCCATTCACCGACAAAACCGCCCGCCACGTCGCCAAATCAAGATTGTTGCTCACAAACCGCACCGAACCGTCGGCCAGCACCACATGCACGCCGCCCGCATGCAAACTCCGGCTGGCACACGTTTCGTTTCCGCTGGTCGCCGCCGTCCACGGCCTGAACGGATCCGTGTTTTGCACCGAGCGGCAGCCTTGGGTCGAGTTCGGACACCGATCGGGCAGCTTGCTGTTCGGCCCCAGTTCCGCAAACAAGAACTGAAACGCCGCCTGGTCTCCCCAAATGAACCCCCGCGCGTCCTGCTCATTCATTCCGCCGAGCGCCTCGGCTATCGCCGCCGAATTGGATGTGCCGTCGGTAATATCCGCGATCCGAATCGGCACATTCGCCCCAAAAAAAAGCCTTCGACCCGCTCGGCGACCGGTCGTATGACAACGGCAGCACATCGTTCGTCGCAAATCCGTGCCAAATTCCAAAATAGTTGCTCCGATAGTAGTTGATCGCCACCGTCGGCTGCGTGTACTTCGGCTTCTGGTTATCCGTCGGACACCGCAAATGCGGCATCGGCGAAGTCGTCACCGGAATATTCGCCGTCGTCGTGAACCACGCGTTCCCCGTCGAGCCCGCGAAGTTCACCAGGTCGATCATCCCCGCCACATTCCCCTGCTCGATATACGGAAACAGCAGGCAATGAAAATTAATCCGCGGCGAGGTAAACGTCGTCGTCGTCGAATTCCAAATCACCCCCGGCGGAAAACACTTCGCCGTCCCCTCATAGTTATGCAGCGCCAGCCCGAGCTGCTTCAGATTATTTTTGCACCGCGTCCGTCTCGCCGCCTCCCGCGCGCTCTGCACCGCTGGCAACAGCAGCGCCACCAACACGCCAATAATCGCAATCACCACCAACAACTCCACCAGCGTAAAACCCCGCCGCCTGCTTTCTCCCTCTCCCGTTGCCGCTGGTTTCGATCTCGTGTATTTCGTGGCCACTATTTCCTTTTCCTCTCTGCGTCTTCGCGCCTTTGCGCCTCTGCGTTAAAAGCCAACGACGTCACTCAAAAACAACCTCCCGCGTTTTTACCAACTCAAAAGCCGAAACTAATCCTCCATTTTCAACTCCACCGGATTCGACCCCGCCTTAATCGTCACCTTCAGCGGACTCTGCTGCGGCGTCATATATTTCGTCGGCAAATGATTCTTCGGCGGCGGATCCTTGTGCGGATCAAACGCCCCCACCGGCTCATCGATCTTCGTCACCGTCACCTTGTATTCCCCCGGCATCGCCCCCGCCACCTGCTCGGTCGGACCAAAATACGTCGTCGTCGTAAACCGCCCGCCGCTTCCGCTCTTCCCCTGCGCCGGCTTCGCCTTCGCATCACCTCCCTGCGGGTGAAAAATCACCGTCGCTCCCTCCACCGGCCGATCCTTATACAACACCGTCCCCGCCACACTCGCCATCCCATGTCCATCCGAACAACCCACCACCAACAACGCCACACACACTAACCCGCCGCGCAGCCCACACACTAACCCGACGCGCAAGCGAGGTAAGTCCGTTCTCAACTTGGAATCCGTGTTCATATCTGGGGTGGTTCCATCGTTCGCAACTCAAAGCACGAAATCCTTACGGTGCCGCCACCGCATTCCCATCCTGCCGATCACCCAGCATCTGATACGTCGTGTGGTCGATATTCTGCGGAATAAACCGTACCGACCCATCACACAACACGAACATCGCCCCGCCCGGATGCAGCGACTTGAATCCCATGATCGCGTTCCAAGCGTTCTGCGTTGATTGGCAGCCGCTGCCGCCAACCCCGGGAATTCGCGGCACGCCAAATTCCCCCGGGCATGTCGGCATGTTGATCGGTGCCGTCGTCGCAAACCACAACCCCTCCGGTAGCGCCCAGCCGTTGGTGTATTGAAAGCCCGAGCACCACCCGCGAATCTCCCCCATGCCAATTACGTTCGATGTGCCATCGGTGATCTCGGCAAACCGCGCCGCCCACGTGCTGCGGCCAAATGGCCCACTCGTCCGATCGGGATACGGACAATCCGACCGCGTGTTCCCCGGCCCCGCCCCGTTGCACGTCGCCCCTTTCGATGTGTAGTTGAACCAATCCTCGCCATCATCATCGTCGTCGTAGGCCGCCCCGCCGTTCCCCACCACCGATGCCATCACGCAAATCTTCCCGCTCGCCTCCATCTGCTGGGCCCCAATCGACCCCGCATAATTCGTGAACGCGATATTCGTCGTCGGATTGAACCGCTGATGGTTCGAATCGGGGCAAATGTAAGCCTTCACTTGCACATTCTTCAGCGGCTGCCCCGCCACAATCTGATTGCCAAACGCCGGATCGTGCAAACTGAAATTGATTTGGTCATGCAGCGACCGCTGCTCGATATACGGCAGCAGATTCACCAAATGCGACGCCTGGTTCCGATCGTTCGCCAACTGCCCACCAATGCCCAGGTTGATCACCACGCGATTGATATTGCACGGCAGCCGCCCCGCCACATCGTGATAATTGTGCATCCCAATGCCCAACTGCTTCAAGTTATTGCTGCATTGCGTCCGCCGTGCCGCCTCCCGAGCGCTCTGCACAGCAGGCAACAGCAGCGCCACGAGCACGCCGATGATCGCAATCACCACCAGCAATTCGACCAGCGTAAAAGCGCGCCGAAGACACAATGGGCGCATAAGCCACCTAACATGCAGCAGGAGAGGGGAGGGTTTTTTGGTAGGCCCCCGCAATATAAACACCCCCATTTCCCCAGACAACAACAAAACCAGAGGCGGCATCTCGCCGATTGAACAATCGTTAACGTCCACCACCTCCCAGCGGCTGTGGCAAAATATCAAATGGCCCCACCATCGCAGTCGGCCGCCAAGAGAACTGGAAGGTCTCCTTGGTCTGCCCGTGGGCGGGTCCGCTCGCGATCGCTTGTAACGCCGCCACTAGGCCTTGTAAATCACGTGCAGGACGTACTCATTCTTGCCTTTGTTGGCCCCATCGCTAGCTACTGCGAGCGGAAAAATGGGGCGCGGAGGCGGCTCGACAGCGGCCGGGTCGTTCGGATCGGCTTTGCGAAACTCCCAAAGCCCATGTACGGCCAGCTCCTTGGCGGTGCCGAGCGCTGCGTTGGCGTCAAAGTTGGCTTTGATCCAGGCGTCGAGCGTAGTGGCGTCATCGGCGACGATATGTCCGTTGTCGGGCTTGCGGTGCGTGTTCAGCCCAATGCAGCAATGGCAGGTATGGCCGGCGAGCGTCTGGGTGTACGTCTCGGTGGTGCCGTTATGCGACTTGTCATGGCTGCCCATCAGGTTCGCGCCCGTGCCCGTGGGGAATTTGCCAAAAAAGCTGTGCAGATTCGGCGCTCCGAAGATTTTCGCCCCCAGGAATTCGCGAAAGCGAGTTACCGAGCTGAGATTGCGACCCAGATTGCAGCCGCGAAACTCGACTGTCCCGAGACTTTTGTCTCGCACCTTCTTCATGATGCCAATCAGCCGTGTCACTTCGGCCTGCGTGATTTGCAGCTTGGCCAGTTCGGCGTCTGTGGCGTTGGCCGGATCCCGCTTGTTGATGTCCATCAAAATTTGCAGCATTTCATTGGTTGTTTCAAAGCCCGCCGCCGTTCCGCTGCGCGACACAAGCTTGAGAAACAGCCCGTTGCCAGTCTCGTGGCCATGCACCACGATCACAAAATCCGTCGTTTTTGCCTCCGCCAGAATCCCGTTGAGCAGTGTTTCGAAGCTGACCACGCCAGCCAGCGACTTGGTCTGGCTGACGACGGTGTTTTTGGGCGGCAGTACCTTGAACTTGTCGAAGTAGGCCTTCACGGAGCCGGCCAATCCGGCCTCAATGCCTAGAGTTAATGCAATCGCCATCGCTAGAGTTTCCTAATCGGTGGAAAGTGTTATTCGCCGCGTCACAACACGCACGCTGCCTGGCGTGCGAAGTGAGTTTCGCGCGATCTTGATTCGGGAGTGCCGCGATTTGCAGCCGCAGAACCACAAGATCCATGTTGCTGTGGAACTAGACGAGCCAGCACCTGCCGGGTGGCAGCCGTTCGGCTACTTGCGAGTCCTCAATCTCGTTGAGGGCTTTCAGCGTCGGTCCATTCGGATCGACGCACCCGTCAGGATTTTTTATGGCCACGCTTGCTCGCTGAAAATTCTTGATCGCCGCGACTGTCTTTTGCCATGGCAAGCCGTCCACTGCCAGCAGCGGCACGGGGCCACCCCGATCGGGCGGAACCTTGTTGAGTAGCTCCTGGATCGTCACCGAATCGTCTTTGCGATTGACACCGCCCAGTCCTACCGAGGCCGAAATACTGCGAGCCATCTCTAAACTCCACACATTGTGATTTCACCCCCTAGTTATCGCCCGCCGACGCCACAAGTTGACTGAATTCCGAAAAGAATCGCGGCTCACGTGACGCTTGTAAAAGCTGAAAGATAAGTGCGATGGTGGCTGATTCGCTGCCATCGGACCTTGGTCGGTTCCCACCCGTTCCCTGTAACACATGGCCACCGTTTACGCTGAGACGAAATAGTGGCAGGCTTGCCGCACCTGCCCAGTCCGACCATCCTCAGCCCGGCCGGCAGTTACTCGCCAGAAGTTCCTTCCGATTCCGCCGATTCGCGGCCATTTTCACTGCCGCACCCCCATCGAACCGGAGCGATTTCCATGACCATCGACGACCTGAGCGACTACAACAAGTGGCTCAAAACCACCCCAGAGGACGTCCTCTTCTCCGCCGCCGGCTTAGGCGGCTGGGCCAAGGTTTTTCCCGGTAAAGTCCCCGTCTGGGCCAGCAGGGTCCGCAATTATTTCAACATCCTGCCGACCACGCTCGCGCGGCTCGACGCACAATCCACCGACGCCGTGATCGGTGCCAAGGACGGCCCCCGCATGACCTACCTGGCCAATTGCCACCAAGACCAGTCCTTCAACAAGAACAATCGCGGCAAACCCACTCCCCTCGGCCGAGCCCCCGACCCTTTCACGGTGCATTCCATGTGTCCCGCTAAGGCCCCGCATGAAGTCGTCCACATGGACGACTTCATACCCACCCGCGACGCTCTCTCCAACGACGTCTATATGGACGATCACGGCTGGCTCTGGTACCAGATGTCCGCCGGGGCCACAATCTTCCACTGGGGCGGCAATGTGAAGTGGAAATCCGGCGAAGCCGCCTACACGCAAGTCGTCACCGGCCAAAAGAACGTCCCCGTCTTCAAACTCATTCGCATGGACAAAAGCGGTGGCTCGTGCGAAGTCATCCTGCTGAACTATGGTGCCGGCAGCGTCAGCGGCGGCAGCGAAAAAATCGGCAAGGCCAACGTCGAGGAAAACATCTACGAGCGCATCGTCCGCGACTCCATCAAGCAAGGCTCCTACAACTATTCCGAAGCCACCCAAGTCGGCTTCTCCGAGCACGACAAACGCGACGTAAAAACCCACCGCGCCGAAAGCGACTTCTACGTCAACCCCGTCGATATGCACTCCGAACTCAAAATCCGCAAGTTCCCTCCCAAAGACAAAAAAGGCAACCTCCTCGCCCCCCAAATCAAATGGTGAACACACCAACCCGACGCACAAGCGAGGGAACTCCTCTGTAGCCATCACGCTCCGCCGTGATGAGCCCAACCCCAGCCGCATCCCCTCAGTATCCCCCTCGTTCCCAGGCTCCCGCCTGGGAACGCACTACCCAGGGAACACCTGCACTGCGGGTCGGCTCCGCGCGATGAAGCCCAAATCCGCCCGAGAGGATAAAATCGGCATGTTCTGGTTGTTCACCCCTACCGCTCCACCCACCGCACGTGCAGCACTTGCCCTCCCGCTACCGCTCCAAGCAGCGAAACGAGGCATCCATGCGTCATTCTCCCAACAGAAAGGGCTATTATAGTTGCCTGTTCCTGCTAGCTGACACAAGATTTCTTACACGCCCAAATCAACTATTTTCGCAGGTGCCACGAATGTACCGCACGCTCTGCTTGATGCTTTCACCGGCCCTCTTGGCCTTGATTGTCACTCCGCTCCCTCTCTTAGCCCAAAACACCTGGAAGGCCGGCGTCGCCAAGATCAACATCACACCCGAAAAGCCCATGTGGATGGCCGGCTACGCCGCGCGCGAGAAGCCGGCCGAAGGCAAAATGACCGACCTCTGGGCCAAGGCGCTCGCGTTTCAGGATTCCACCGGCAAACGGGCCGTGCTCATCACGCTCGATCTCGTCGGCGTCGAGCGCCAACTCTCGCTGCCCCTCTGCGAGAAGCTCCAAAAGAAATACTCCCTCGACCGCTCGCAAATCGCCCTCAACTGCTCGCACACGCACAGCGGCCCCGTCGTCGCTCGCAATCTGCGCCCCATGCACGAGTATGCACTCGAAAGGTCGCAGCAAGAACTGATCCATCAATACGCCGACACGCTGGAACAGAAAATCATCACCGTCGTGGGGGATGCACTCGCCAAGCTCGCACTTGCAAAGCTCGAGTGGGGCAACGGCAAGACAGACTTTGCCGTAAATCGCCGCGCCAACAAAGAACCCGAAGTGCCCAAGCTCCGTGAAGCCGGCCAGTTGAAAGGTCCGAACGATCACGACCTGCCCGTCCTCGTCGCCAAAGACGCCCAAGGCAAACCGCTCGCCATCGTCTGCGGCTACGCCTGCCACGCCACCGTCCTTTCCGGCTACGACTGGTCCGGCGACTATCCCGGCTTCTACCAAATCGAAATCGAAAAAGCCCACCCCGGCACGATCGCCATGTTCTGGGCCGGCTGCGGTGCCGATCAAAACCCAATCCCCCGCCGCCAGGTCGAACTGGCCGAAAAATACGGCAAGCAACTCGCCGCTGCCGTCGAAGATGTCGTGAGCAAGCCGTTAACGCCCGTCACCGGCCGCCTCACCACCACGTATCAAGAAATCCCGCTCGCCTTCGCCCAACTGCCAACCCGCGACGACCTGCTCACTCAAACGAAAGACACCAACAAATACATCGGCATGCGGGCCAAAATGCTGCTGGAAGAAATCGACGCCGGCAAGCCGCTCAGCCAAACCTACCCCTATCCCGTGCAGCTCTGGCGGCTCGGCAACGACATAAGCTGGTTCTTCCTCGGCGGCGAAGTCGTCGTCGATTTCGCCATTCGCACCAAAGCCGAGCAGCACGGCCCCAAAACCTGGGTCGCCGGCTACAGCAACGACATCATGGCCTACATCCCCTCCCGCCGCGTCCTCACCGAAGGCGGCTACGAAGGGGGCGGCGCCATGGTCTATTACGGCCAACCCACCGTCTGGTCGGAACAAGTCGAGAGCCAAATCATGGCCGAGATCGATCGCCAGGCCGGGAAGTAGTTCGCTGCCGCAGCGCCTCATAGAACAGCACCGCCGCGGTCGCCGACAGATTCAGGCTATCAACGCTCCCCTTCAACGGAAGACGGATAGGTGTAATGTCGGCAGCCTGCCAAGCGGTTGAGAGGCCGTAAGCTTCGCTGCCCAGGGCCAAGGCTGTGTGTCCATTCAGTTCAGCCGCCGTGTAATCGATCGATCCATCCACGCGCGCGGCGTAAATACGAAACTGACTTTCCCGCAGCCACACTAGCGCCACTTCGCTACTCACGGCAAACGTCGGAACCGTAAAAATCGCCCCTAAACTAGCCCGAATCGCGTTGGGGTTATAGAGATCCGTCCCTCCATCCGCCACCAACACCCCCGCCAAGCCCGCTGCATCCGCCGTCCGCAATATCGCCCCCAAATTCCCCGGTTTCTCCGCCCCCTCGACAATCGCCACCAGCGAATCGCTCGGCGGCTTCCAGCTCTTTAGCTCACGCCTCGGCGGCAACGCCACAGCCACCACCCCCTCCACTCGATTTCCATACGCCAGCTTCTCCATCACATGCGGCGTCACTTCGATCTGCTCAATGCCCGCCTGATTCGCCGCCGCCAGCAATTGCTGATGAGCCTCATCGCGACAAAGCTCGGAAAAAACGAACAACTCGACAAACTGAACCCCCGCCGCCAGCGCCCGGCCAATCTCCCGAGCCCCATCGATAATGATCCGCCCCTGGTCGTCGCGCCCACTCCGCTCCCGCAGCCGAGCCGCAGCTTTAACTCGCGGATTGTGCGTACTCGAAATCTGCATGAATCATCAAACCTTTGGTATGCAATATTCCCACTTCGTTGCCTTCCTTTACTTTTGTTCCCTCGCCTTCTCTCCGTTTCCTCTGTTCCCTCCTGTTCAATTCCTTCTTTACCGGCTGTTGGCCGATCTTAATTCCCCAACAACCCAAAATGCCAACACGCCCACGCCACCGGCCCCGCGATCAGCGGCGCATCGACAATGTCCAGCACCCCCCCTAACCCCGGCAGCCACGAACTGCTGTCCTTCCGCTGCATATCGCGCTTGAGCAGCGATTCGGCCAAATCACCAATCATTCCCGCCAGTGCCAGGGCCGCGCCATATCCGACCACAGCCGCGACCGAGGGCTGCACCCAGCTTGCTCCCGCGATCAACGGCGCTGCAAAGCGAAAAAAAGCCCACGACGTGACACATGCGACCGCCACTCCGCCGACAGCCCCCTCCCAAGTCTTACCGGGACTTAGCACCGGCGTCATTTTGTGCCGGCCAAAACTCTTGCCGCAAGCAAACGCCCCCACGTCCGCCATTTTCACAATCAGCAGCATCGAAAACAGCGCGGCCATGCCAATGTTGTTGCCCTGATGCAACCGCAGCGGTACCCAAAAGCTGAGACTCAGGCCGATATACACAATTGTAAAAATCGCCAGCGCCGCATTCACGATCGATGTACCCGGTTTTTCAAACCGCGCCATCTCCCCCACGAACACCACCGCGAACACGATGGCCAGCGCAGGACCGACATAAGTAAACGACTCAGCAAACGATCCCACGGCTTTCGCACCGCCAAACATGCCCGCCACAATGGTCCAACCCGCAACGACGATAATCGCCACGCTCCCCAAATACACAATCGCCCCCCGCGGTCGATGATTCTGCGCGGCGAGCAAGCTCAGCACTTCCTCTGCACCAAGCACAGCGATCACCACCAAGAGCGGAAACAGCCACGCACCCGGCACGCCAAACCAGACCATACGAAAATCCAGCCACATCAGCGTCAGCAGCGTGACCAGAATAACGGCGGCAGAAAAGAGTCGAGCCGAAAGGCCGTCGGTCTTCCGAACCGACCGGCCCTTAGTATTCCGAGCAGATGAGCTCTCAGGATGCCGAGCCGATGGGCTCTTAGAATTGATAGACAACTGAATCGCCCCAAAACAATCCGCCTGGGATACAATACAAAAAACCGTCAGTCGGCACTGTAATCGCCGAACTGAAACTGCCCAACTGAATATTCCAACTGAATATTATCGATGAGCCATTCTAACGAACGGGCGACCGTAACCAATGGCCGCCCTCGCGGCCAGCCGCCCCGCTTCCGCTATCCCAGGCCGCTCTTCTGGTTGCTGCTGTTCGGCGTAGTCGGCCCCTGTGCCGTGCCCCAAGTTCCGCTTGAAATCGGCCGCTGGAAAGTGGCCACGGCCATTCGCCTTCGCGAAAACGGCCAATCCGACGCCGCCTATCAAAAGCTCGAACAGGCTTCCGGCTGGTTTTCCAATAGCCCCGAGCTCTTGCTGCAACGCGCCGAATGGAAACTGGCCGACGAAAAAACGGAGGAAGCCCTGGCCGATGCCGAAAAAATGCTGGCCGCCGCCAAGGAAGATCCCACTTGGCTCATGGTCCACGCCTCATTTGTTCAACACGCGGGCCACTTTGCCCAGGCTATCGACGACTGGAAGAAAGTCGATGAATACAGTTTTCGCAGCGGCATCCCTGGCCGATCTACCGCCCTCAACGGCTTAGCCTACGCCCAAGCACTCGCCAAAGCCGACCTCGACGACGCCCTGAAAAACGCCACCGAAGCTCTGGAACATTCACCGAACAATCCCAGCATTCTCGACACTCGCGGCTACATCCATCACCTGAAAGATGACCACGAAGCCGCGTTCGCCGACCTCAATCAAGCCGTCAGCGGTTTAAAGGAAGAACTCGCCGCAGCCGAAGTTATCGCGAAACGTAAATCGATGCCGGCAGCGTTCCGCCGCATTACAAACCTGCAACCCAAACGCTTGGCGGAATTTTCACCTCCACTCGATGCGGCCACAGACAAAGAACGGATCGCTTATTCCGCCGCCGTCATTTACTATCACCGCAGTCTCATCCTTGCCGCGCTCGATCGCACCGCCGAAGCCGACAAAGACCGCGAAACAGCCCGCAAGCTCATCGGCCGCGAACCCGACGAAACCCTCTTCTAACGAGCCCCTCAACAAAACGAGCAAAGAACCGCTGATTTCGCTGATCGGCGCGGATCACGCTAGCAGGAAAGAAACTCACTCCCTCAATCTCAAAATCTCTCCTCCCATCCGCGATCTCAGCGTCATCCGCGGTTGCTCGTATCTAACCCACGGTCGCTGCATTATTCTTTGCGGACTTTGCGCAACTTTGCGCCTTTGCGTTGAAGTCGCAGCGGGTGGTCCACCGGACAACTTCTGCGTCGAAAGCCGGGATTATCTGCTAGCCGCGCGATTAGAATTTGGGGAACTATAAGCCGGGAATGGTGAGAAATCGGCCCTTCCCGTACAATTGCCCCATTCCTCGGTTCGTCTGTTCGGAGCTTCGATTCATGGCCGGTTCCCTCTCCGCCCCCACCAAAAAGGCGACAGCGCTCAAGCGAGTCGCCATCCTATTTGCTGGTGGCCCCGCGCCCGCCGCCAACGCCGTCATCTCCACCGCTGCCGCCGCCTTTCAGCGAAACGACATCGACGTCCTCGGCATCATGCACGGCTACTCCAACCTGGCGAATTACTCGCCCGAGAAGCCGCTGGAAGAAGGCAACCACTACGTCAAATTGCGGTCGAACCTGCTCAAGCGCTCCCGCAACACGCAGGGCATCATGATCGGCACCGCCCGCACCAATCCGGGCAAGAACGTCTCGCATCCGACTCATCTCGACGATCCCGATCTCTCCGCCCCGCTGCGGCGAGTCTATGACGCCCTGCAATCGCTCGAATGCGATGCCCTCGTCAGCATCGGTGGCGACGACACGCTGAAAACGGCCAACAAATTCAAAATGTTTCAGGATCGCTTGCCCGCCGGAGCCAAGCGCATCCCCGTCGTCCACCTGCCGAAGACGATCGACAACGACTACATGGGGATCGACTTCACGTTCGGCTATTTCACGGCTGTCGAATTCCTCGCCGCCGAAATTCGCAACCTGCTATACGATGCCGAAGCCAGCAAAGCCTACTTCCTAACCGAAACGATGGGCCGCAGTGCCGGCTGGCTATCGTATGGTGCCGCCATCGCCGGCGAAGCCTCCCTCGTCATCAGCGTCGAAGACATCATCGGCAGCTACCGCGTTCCAGAGACCTATACCGACGAACAGACGGGCCAAACAGAAACGCACGACGTCATGGATGTCGATCGCGTCATCAGTCGCATCGTCAAAACGATGACCGCCCGCGATGCCGAAGGCAAGCCGTACGGCGTCATCGTGCTGGCCGAAGGGCTCGCCGAGCTCCTGCCCATGAAATACCTCAAGGGCATTCCGCGCGACGACCACGGCCACATCTCCATTTCACACGTCAATCTCGGCCGCATGTTCGCGAAGCTCGTCAGCGACGAATACAAGCGGCAAACCGGCAAGGGCCGCAAAGTCACCGGCCTGCAACTCGGCTACGAATCCCGCTGTGCCCGGCCGCAAGCGTTCGACGTCATGCTCGGCAGCCAGCTCGGCGTCGGTGCCTACCGCGCCCTCGTCGAAGAAGGCCTCGACGGCGTCATGGTCTCCGTCACCGGCCAGCTCCAACTCCACTTCGTCCCCTTCGCCAAGCTCATCGACCAAGAAAACCTCGTCACCGTCGTCCGCTACATCGAATCCAACAGCGACTTCCACCGGCTGGCCCGGTTCTTAGAGACGTACGTGAATGAGTGAAGAATGACCAATGACCAAATCCCAACGAATTCTTGCGGTTGAATCCTTACACATTGGTCATTGGTGCTTGGTTCTTGTCTTTTTCTCCTCACCCCATCATCTGCCCTGTCGGCAGCGGGTAGTGATACGCCCAGCCCAGCGGCAGCGTGATCCCCGTAATCCACCGCGCATCGCTCGAAGCTAAAAACGCAACCGCCGCCGCCACGTCATCCGGCCGGCCCATGCCGAGCGGGTGGCACGCTTCGATATTCGCCCAGATATCCGGCGTGAGCTGCGAAACGTGTTTATGAATCATCGGCGTATGCACCAGGCCGGGCGCGACGCCAACCACGCGGATGTTTTTCGGCGCGAGTTCCCACGCCAGCGATTGCGTAAAGCCAATCAGCCCCGCCTTGCTCGCGCTATAGACCGAAAAACCGGGACAGCCGCCGAGTCCCAGCGCCGAGGCAATGTTCACAATCACGCCGCCAGGAGCAGACAGATACGGCAGCGCCGCCTGCGTCACGGCAATCGCCCCATTGAGATTAATATCGATCAGTTCCCGCCATTCGGCTTCGGGAAACTTATCGAGCGAGCGGGCCACTTCGACGCCGGCGTTGTTCACCACGATGTCGATCTTGCCAAACTCCCCCATGCACTCATCAATCGCTCGCTTCACATCCGCAGACTTCGTCACATCCCCCGTCGTATGCACCGCCCCATGCTCGAACCGATTCAGCTTCTTCATCAGCCGTGGAGCCTCATGGCGGGAAATAATCGAAACCGCCGCCCCCTCCCGCGCCAGCCGCACCGCAATCTCGCCCCCAATCCCCCGATCGCTCCCCCCCGTCACCAGCGCCACCTTGCCGGCAAATCGCGACTGCGCCGCATCGCCGCTAGTTTCTGAAGATGGTGTCGAGGATTCCATGGGCGGGTTCATATTGAATTGCGAAATGCCGCAGCCGGCTTCAGCCGAGCATTTTCCTTAGGCCCGGAGGGCCGGCAAGAAGTAGCCCCGACCGTAAGGTCGGGGAAATACGACCGAGTGTAATTTTTTGGCAGGCCCGGAGGGCCGGCACAAATTCTTCATTCGACTTTAAATTCCATCAGGTACCTGTTGAGAACACTACTCAACCACATGTCCGCCAATTCAGCACACGATGTTTTCCGGGTCACAGTTGCCCGATAGACTGATTCTGCAAGCCGCTAACCCCCTCGTCAACGAACAAATCCCAGCTCCGTTACCAAAGCGTGGTCCACTTATGCCGATTGCCGGCCAGATTGACGTTTATCTGCTTCCTACGCTCGCCGAACCCGTCGA
>JANNTN010000327.1:0-16884 GCA_031394445.1 Anatilimnocola sp. | reverse complement strand
ATGATTTGGCAGACGCGGGTGCGGTCGATCTGATGATCGTGAGCGACTTCCCACTGCTCACGGCCCTGGATTTTGACGAGTTTGTAGATGTGGAGGTCGCGTTCGGTGGGTGGCTTGGGGGCGCGGCGGGGACGGGGAGCGAGCGGCGTAGGCGGAGGGGCGTTGGTGATCGGCAATAGATTGGACATGGCAATATCCAGTGCGGAATGCAGAATTCAGAATCAAAGACGTATTGATTCATTTGTACAGTACTTAAATTTGCCAAAGAGACTGGGCTAGCACAAGGAAGTTGTTGGCGGAATTTTGGTTTTGGGCGGGAGCGGCTGGCGGTAGGTTGTTGTGCGGCTGAGGGTTAGGGCGAGGGGGAATTTATTTTTGGGGTCGGGAGAAATGGACTAGTGTGGTCCATTTTGAGAGGCAAGAAAAACCACGAATGGAACGAATTGAACGGATCAGGGAAGGGAAAGGCGCGGATGAACGTGGGCGGCGCGAGCTGAGCTGTGGTCAGAGAGAGGGGAACCACGAAAAACACGAAATACACGAAACCGGGAGGGGAAGTGCCGCGGATGAATTCGGGTGACACGGATCGGAGGGGGGATTTGACCGCGGATGGCGCTAAGTGGCGCGGATGGTGGAGGATGAATGGGGTTTTGTCTGCGCGGTGGAGGGGATCGACGGAGGTCGGAGTACTGAGTACTGGGTACAAAGTAAGTAGGACGAAGGATTATTAATTTCGCTGCGATGTGGCGTAAGGCGTGGTTCGCTGCGCGAACCACAGCCACACGGTTGCGGGACTCGCCTTTAACACGCTTCTCTTTCTAGGTTGCAGGCAACCTATAGTGGACCGACCGGGCTGAAATGCTTGGCGACTACGATGAGTTTGCCTGGATTAGCAACCGTTCACTTTTCAACTCATGTCGTTCGGTCCACTAGGCTACCCCGCTTGGCCAGCAGAAACCGTCACGAAATTGGCGTTGTCGAGCGTCGATTCGCCGTTCCATCGATAGGCACACAGCATGCCTCCCTTGGCGACGCTGTAGTCCAAACACGCGACATTGCTGGCGAGGATTTCGGGCTGTGCAGCCGACAGCCAATAGTGCCCCACGAAAACCGGCTTACTGCCTGGCGGGTATGGCCGCGCCGCCGCAATTACATTGTCAGGTAGCGCCAGTTTGCATTCGATGGGGTTCGATTGGAGTGCATAGTCCTGGTAAGTTTGGCCAAGGGATGGCAAATACCACTTTGTCCGAATCGAATCTCGCTCGTGTCCGTCCTTGTCCAGAAACGTAATTCCGGCTGGCAGCTTGGCTTCCTTGCCCTTCAGGACCACATCGACGGCATGGTATAGGAAATTTTTTTGGTCGCACGCCTCATGCAAAAAATCGTCGTTTATGGTTGAGCTACCATTCAACTTTTTGTCAATGGTCCAGAGCAGTTCACAATCCCAGCAAGCGTGAACGACACGCAGGCCCTCGAGGTCCAGCCACAACGGAAGTGAGCGAAACCATCGCAAATAATCTCCGAACTCAGTCGGCTCGATCTGATCCAGCGTCGCCTGATGCTGGTTAACGTTTTTGGGGGCGTGAGGCCGAAGGTACTCGCCAGGACGATCTCTGTGCGGCGTATGAAAAGCCAGCGCATTAAATTCGTGGTTGCCCATCACGGCTAAGGCCGCGCCGGATTCCACCATCGGCCGAACAATGCCAAGCACTTCCTTGATTTTCGGACCCCGGTCAATGAAATCTCCCAAGAAAATCGCGCGCCGAGTCGGGTGCTGGTAACTATCGCCGCTGCGGCGATAGCCGAGGAGAGCGAGCAAGGCCGTAAGCTCGTCAGCGTAGCCGTGAATGTCGCCAATCAGATCAAACATTGTGCAGCGTCCCCATTGAGAGAGGGGCGAGTCCAGTTACGATTAGTTGACTGTTGCCCCGCTGTCGAAAAAATCACGGAGCTATTCTAGTGGCTGACAAACCCACGCTCGACATGCTTCCGCCCAACCCTACGGTCGAACAAATTATCGAGTTGTACCGCAAGCTGACTGGCAAGGAGCCTACGGAAGCTGAAATCGACGAGCTAAAGACCAAGGCGGTCAGTGGACAGGCGAAGCCTCGCATAATCCAACCCGACGCTACAGTGGCCAACGCCGATTGGCCCAAGCGGACGAAGGATGTCCTATTGAGCGAGCTTGGCTTTGATCTTTCGGATGGCTGAACGAAAGAAGCTGTAGGCGGGAATGCGTCCGAGATGCTGCAACCTAGGCTAACGGACGAGTCGGCGCAACGGATGAGGCGATCTTCTAGCCGCATTGGATGAAAAAATGACGAGCGCTGGTTCTGGGAAGCACGCATCATTGCTTCCACTGCCCGTTTTCATTGCCTAAGATGCCAATCGCCCAAACAATATCGGAATTCTTGCCAAACCACACCCATGAAAACGCTCTCCCTCGCCTACTTCCTCATCGCCCTCTCGCTATTCACAGCCCCGATCACTCTCGCCCAAAGCGCCAAGAAAATCACCGCAGCGCCGAAGGTGCTGAGTGATGCGGAGTTGGCGGAGGGGTGGATTGCGTTGTTCGATGGAGAGACGCTGTTTGGTTGGAAGGCGGCGAGTAAGGCAGATTGGCAGGTGAAGGAGGGGGCGATTCGGGTGACGGGAGGGGAGAAGGGGTTGCTGAACACGAGCGTGCAGTTCGATAACTATGTGCTCAAGTGCGATTTTCGGGCGGCGAAGAATACGAATAGCGGCGTCTTCCTGCGGACGGCGCCGGTGGTGGGGATGAACGACATCACGACGAAGTGCTATGAGCTGAACATCGCTCCGCCGGAGAATCCGTTTCCGACGGGGGGCTTTGTGGGACGGCTGAAGGGGAAGTCCGTGCCGGAACGGGCCGGCGAATGGCAGTCGTTTGAAGTAACGCTGGATGGCGGCAAAGCGACAGTGAAGCTGAATGGCGATACGGTGCTGGAATACACCGATCCGAAGCCGGTGGGCCGCGGTTACATCGGCCTGCAACTGAACGAGGGGCAGGTCGAGTTCAAAAATATCAAGCTGAAGCCGCTGGGCCTGGAGCCGCTCTTCAACGGCAAGGATCTGACGGGCTGGAAGAATCACCCGGAGAGCAAGAGCACGTACACGGTGACTGACAAAGGGGAAATCCACGTCACCAGCACCGGCCGCGGTGCGCTGGAATCGGAGAAGAAATTCGGCGACTTTGTGCTGCAAATGGAAGCGATCAGCCACGCCCCGGAACTGAATAGCGGCATGTTCCTGCGCAGTATTCCCGGCGAGTTCGCCAACGGCTACGAAAGCCAGATTCACAACGGCATCAAAGACGGCGACCGTGCTCAGCCGAAGGATTTTGGCACCGGCGGCATCTATCGCCGGATCGCGGCTCGCGTCGTCGTGCCGAACGACAAGGAGTGGTTCACCAAAACCGTCGTCGCCGACGGCCCGCACTTCTCTGTTTGGGTCAACGGCTATCAAGTCACCGACTGGACCGACGAGCGGAAGGCGGACAAGAACCCACGAAACGGCCTGCGGACCGAGGCGGGCACGTTGCAGTTACAGGGGCACGACCCGACGACCGATTTGTCGTTTAAGAATGTGAGGGCGAAGGAGTTGGCGAAGTAGCTGTCCGTACTTGAGTTCGCAATTCTGGGCTGGATTGGAATGGAGAGCGGGCTTCCCTCGCTTGCGCGTCGGGCTAGTGTGGCGGGGCTCTACTCGCGAGATTCCCTGGGGCGACGTGGAGGGTTTGTTGGTTCGTTGATTTCCGGCTGAAAGTCTATGTTTCGATAGATGGCCGAGAAAGGAACGGAGCAGCCAATGGATTCCAGTTCAAGGTTCGATTCGATACCCACGATCAACTGGTAGGTCCACGTCCCGTCTTGCTGTCGAACATAGTGGATAGCCTTGGCCTGAGTTTGATAGATGAGGACGTATTCCGAAAACGATTCGAGACTTTGGTACAACTCAAATTTAGGGCCTCGATCATAGTTTTCCGTGGACTTACTTAGAATCTCAATGATCAAACGGGGGTTCGTGATAGCGCGGTCATCGATTGGATGCAGCTTCGGCCCGTCACAAACCACCAAAAGATCGGGGTAGGTTGCGAGATCGACCGCATCAATGCGGACTCGCAAGTCGCTTCCAAACACTTCGCACGGCTTACCCTCCAGCAGTGTTGCTAGACGGGGGAACAGATTCGAAAAGATACGGTTGTGCGTTAAACTCGCACCCGCCATGCCGAAGATTTCGCCTCGATAGTATTCGTGCTTAGTTTCGGAGGGATTCTCCAAAGCCAAATACTCTTCGAGACTGATACGGCGATGATCGGGCGCTGTGGACATAGGCAATTCCTCATGTCCAATTATAGAATGTTCTTCGCTAAGCCACAAACCGCATTACACCTCTGTAGAGGCGGCATCCAGCGGAATCTCCAGCCCGTCGATAAAGCTCGCCAACGAACGAGCCCGATACGGCTGCTGCAGCTTCCGCACCGCCTTCGTCTCGATCTGTCGGACGCGCTCCCGCGTCACGCTGAAAATCTTGCCAACTTCTTCCAGCGTGTAGGAGTAGCCATCGGTCAAACCGTAACGGAGCTTGATGATTTCCCGTTCGCGATAATTCAGGCCCTGCATCGCTTCGTCGATGCGCCCCTTGAGCGCTTGTTGGTGCGTTTCGTACAACGGATCGTCGTTGCGATGATCGGCCAAAAACTCGCCGAAATAGCTGTCTTCGTGATCTCCCACGGGTTGATCGAGCGAGAGCGGTTGCCGCGACATCTTGATGATGCAGCGGGCATCGTCGAGCGTCAGGCCGGCCCGGCGAGCGGTTTCCTCCGGAGTTGGTTCACGGCCCAGCTCCTGCACGAGCAAGCGGTTGATTGCCCGCACCTTGCTCATCGTATCGATCATGTGAACCGGCACGCGAATCGTCCGGCTCTGGTCGGCGATGGCCCGCGTGATGGCCTGGCGAATCCACCACGTCGCATAGGTGCTGAACTTATAGCCACGGGCGTGTTCGAACTTATCGACGGCCCGCATCAGTCCCGTATTGCCCTCTTGAATCAAATCCAGAAATGACAGACCGCGATTGCGATACTTCTTGGCAATGCTGACCACTAGCCGCAGGTTGCCCGCCGACAGATCGCGTTTGGCCGCATCGTATTGCCCGCGATAATGCACCGTGCGATCGATCCGCCGCGCCAGCGTCGCCGGCGTCTCCAGCGTGATCCGCATCAGATAGTACAGCTCGCGGCGCAGTTCCTGCTCGGTGCGTCCTGACGACAGGCCCAGCACCTTCGCCTCGCGAATCTGAATCTTGAGTGTCTTCATCCGCAGGCGAATATCAACCAGCCGTTCAAACAGCGGCTGCAGGCGGTTGTTCCGCAGGTTCATTTCCTCGACGAGACGCACCGCCTTGTTGCGGCGGCGAATAAGACTGCGCCAGGCAGCGCGGCGCTCGCCGAGCGGATACTTCTTGCTCACGGCGATGCGATAGTCGGCATTGTTCTGCTTGAGCAAATGCCGCAGCGTCGCCAGGTTCGGCCAGATGCGTTTGAGAATCCGTTTCTTCTCCGTCGTGTTCGTCACCGAGACTTCGATCGTGCGGTCCAGCCGCAACTGGCCGTCGCGTACTTTTTCGAGCAATTCGACCGCGCCTTGCAGCACGTAGTCGGTCGCCAACATGCTGTGGCGATACCGTGTGCGAGTTTGCTCGATCTGCTTGGCGGACGAGATTTCCTCGGCCCGGTTGAGCAGGGGAATCTGCCCCATCTGCATCAGATACATGCGCACCGGATCGTCCGTGGCATCGACACTGGCTTCGTCGTCGCCGTGCGGATCTACGGCTTCCGCTTCGTCTTCTTCCCAGCCCGGCCCCTCTTCGTCCTTAACGGCCGCCACGGGGCCTTCGTGGTCGTCGCCGGCGGCAAAACCGTCGTCGTGGCCCAAGCCGTGGCCGTTCACTCGCGGCTTGCGACCACCCTTTACCAACGCCTGCTTTTTGAAGTTTTTTGCCATCAGTCTCGGTTGCTCCACGGCGGCGACACAGGCCGCGACGACGATCAATTCGAAACACAGGCTTGGGGGCCAGCACTGCTTCGTGAGGGCAGGTGTGGAGCAAGGGCAGTACCGTGAGTGCCTCGCGAGACACCAAGTATTCGATAAGTTGCTGTCCGATAAGGCTTTAGAGCGATGACGAGACGCCCTGCCTGGCATGGGTTGTGTTGCGAGAAGGCAACACATGTTGTTCCTACGCAGCCGAATGAATCGTAGGGCGGGCAGCCAGGAGGAAAAGTGGCAAAAATCTCGGATTAGCGAGATCCGCACGGTTTCGATGCCGCCGATTGCAGTTCACCCGACTGGACCGTACAAGATAAATCGCCCAATCGGGCCGCGCGGGCGGACTGAACGCGTCCAACATCCTTTGAATCACGCACCTTTGTGGAGTCGTAACCTGTCATGCCAAAAGCAACAGATAAGATGGCGAAAGCAGCAGATAAGCCAACAGATAAGAAAGTCAACGTGGCCCTCGTGGGACTGGGGTTTGGGGCCGAATTCATCCCCATTTATCAGGCTCATCCCAACGCCCAGATTCACGCCATTTGCCAGCGGAACGAAGCCAAGCTGAACAAGGTTGGCGATACGTTTGAGATCGGTAATCGGTACACCGAATACGACGATGTGCTGGCCGATCCTGATGTCGATTTCGTCCACATCAACTCGCCGATTCCCGACCACGGCTGGATGTCGATTCAGGCCCTCAAGGCCGGCAAGCACGTGATGTGTACCGTGCCAATGGCAACGACGATCAAGGAATGCGACAAGATTTGCCAACTCGTGGAAGACACTGGCCTCAAGTACATGATGGCCGAGACGGTCGTCTATAGCCGCGAGTTCTTGTTCGTTAAGGATATGTACGACAAGGGGGAGTTGGGAAAGATTCAGCATTTGGCGGCTTCGCACCCGCAAGACATGGATGGCTGGCCGGACTATTGGAAGGAAATGATTCCGATGCACTATGCCACGCACGTCGTCAGTCCGTGCCTGGGCTTGATGAATAAGCGGGCCGAGTATGTCAGTTGCTTCGGCAGCGGCACCGTGCGGAAGGAGATCGCAAAAAAGTCAGGCAACAAGTTCGCCGTTGAATCGTGCCATATTAAGATTCAGGACTCAGATGTCGTCGCGCACATTTGGCGTTTCCTCTACGACACTGCCCGCCAGTATCGTGAAAGCTTCGATGTGTATGGCACGAAAAAGAGCTTTGAATGGACGCTGGTGGAGCATGAGCCGCATGTGATCCATACGGCGAAGAAGCCAGAGCCGGAGATTCCGGAAAAGGTGACGATTCCCGATTTCGCGCATTTGTTGCCGGAGCCGATTCGCAAGTTCACGCAGCCGGCGGAGATTCACGACACCGAACATCTCTCGTTTATTCAAGGCGGCGGGCACGGGGGCTCTCACCCGCACCTCGTCAACGAGTTCGTCACCGCCCTTGTGAAAAACCGCGATCCGTGGCCGAATGCGACGACGAGCGCGAATTGGACGTGCGTGGGCATTTGTGCCCACAAGTCGGCGAAAAAGGGCGGCAAGCTCGTGGATTTGCCGGGGTTTACGCTGGAGTAAAAACAACAATGATTCGACCGCTTCAAACTACCCGGAGTGCTTATGTGCGCGTGATAGCAGTCTCATACGCGGCTGTGTTAATGGGAGTGCCGATTGTTGGCTGCGATAACAATCAGACGCCGCCTTCGACGCTTGTCGCCTACCCATCCAAAGTCACCCAAAACGACCTCGCCGGTCCACTCATTCCAAGCATGGAAAAGCTCAAGGGCGAATGGGAGCTTCGCCAAGGCCGAATCGAATTGACCTTAAGGTTTAAGGAGAACCAACCAGAGGCGGATTCAGGCATAGTTCGTGGCCAACTTATTTACGAACTTCCCGCCGATGGAAGCGGTTTTTGTGCACTCTACTTTAGTTTCGATGAGCTCAATAAGCGCATACTGCTTCATCATCATGCACCCGGTCTCATCGACAAGATGAACGCGAGTCAGGGAAAGAAGACCGTGCTCCCACCTTCAGGAACGGCCGAATTGCTATCAGAAAACCTGCTTAAAATGGACGGCAATATCAATTACTGCCCGGGACGCTACCTGACCGTGAACGCGTTGTTCGTAAGAAAACCGGCAAGCGAAAAATAAGTTTTCCGACAATATCAATAAACCACAGTGAGGCACGCATGTGGGCGCGCATTTTGGTCGCCAGTCTCGTCGGCGGATTTTTAGTGTTCTGCATGGGAGCAGTGAACCACACTGTTTTCCATTTCCAAGATCGCACCTTCCTCAAAATGCCCGAGTCCTCTGCTTTCAGCGAGCATCTGTCGTCGCGAGGCCTCGCTCACGGGCTCTACGTCTTTCCCGACATGCCCACGGTTGAGGACCAGAGCGATCCAGCCAAGATGGCCGCGTTCAATGAGCGCTATGGCGCCGGCCCTTCCGGAATGCTGCTGATCGTTCACAAAGGCCCGATCTTGATGGGAGAAAACCTAGGGAAGGAATTCTTCTCTAATATGATTGCGGCGCTGATGGCGGCTTGGATTGTCTCGCTCATGGCGGCGGATGTTGGTTTTGGTCGCCGCTGGCTGGCGGTGCTGCTGATGGGAGTCTTCGCGTGGGTTTCGCTCACCGCTTCTTACGGCTTCTGGTATCGCTTTCCGCATGACTTTGTCCACGACGAACTGTATTGTGCTCTTTTGGAATGGGGTGTGGCTGGCCTCGTCATCGCTGCGATCGTGCGGCGTCCGCCAGTTGCCGCGTCCGTTCATCCATCTTGAAAGCTCGTAACATGCTTCCCCTCTCCCTCGTTCGCATCTGGCTCGCACTTAGCTTGCTCGTTGGCGTTGCCGCGGCTGCCGATTCGTCGCCGCCGGCTGGCCAGCGGGTCTTTTACACGGGCCACAGCTTCCACATGTTCGTGCCGCGAAATGTGGAGCAAATGGTCAAGGCGGCGGGCATTCAAGGGCACAAGCCCGTTGGGCAGCAGGGCATCGGCGGCTCGCGTGTGATTCAGCATTGGGACAAAGCCGACGACCAAAACACGGCCAAGCCGGCGCTCAAAACGGGCGAGGTCGATGTCTTCACGATGGCCGCGCATGTCGAGATACCCGATCCGGGGATCACGCATTTCACGGAGTTGGCACTCAAGCACAATCCGAATGTGCGGCTGATAGTGCAAGCGTCTTGGTTTCCGTTCGATGTGCCGGAGCCGGATAAGCGGATCAAAGACAATGCCCAACGGGATAATGCCAAGATCGTTGACTTGCAAGCTGCTGTCGATAACTGGAGGACGAAGCTGGAAGCGCAGGTCGATGACTTGAACAAGCAGCATGGCAAACGCTGTCTGTCGCTCATTCCCGCCGGCGACGCGGTGGTAAAGTTGCGTGCGATGGTTGTGGATGGAAAATTCCCTGGTGTGACGAAGCAATCGGAGCTGTTTCGCGATCCGATTGGCCACGGCTTGGCCCATATCCAGTGGCTCGTCTCGTATTGCAACTTTGCGGCGATTTACAAACAGAGCCCTGTCGGCCTGAAGATCACGGCTGAAGGGGTGTCGGACGAGCAACACGCGATTTTGCAGCGCATCGCTTGGGATACGGTTGCCGCGTATTCCTACGCTGACGTTAAAAGCAACCTGAAACTCTTGTTTCTCGGCGATAACGGTCATCATCAACCTAAAGCCCGCTTTGACCAGCTTCAGCCGGTGATGAAAGAGCGCGGGATTGAGCTGACGTATTCCGATAAGGTCGAGGACTTGAATGCCGAGACGCTCGGCAAATACGACGGGCTCATCGTTTATGCCAACACGACGAAAATCTCGCCGGAGCAAGAAAAAGCTCTGCTCGACTATGTCGCCAGTGGCAAGGGATTTATTCCGCTGCATTGTGCGTCGTACTGCTTCCTGAATTCGCCCAAGTATATCGACCTGGTTGGCGCTCAATTCAAAAGCCATAAGACAGGCACGTTCCGCACGAGCCTGGCCGAGCAAGAACACCCGCTGATGCGAGGTTTTGGCGGCTTTGAAAGCTGGGACGAGACGTACGTTCACACGAAGCACAACGAGAAAGATCGCACCATCCTCGAACACCGCCAGGAAGGGGATCAGAAGGAGCCGTGGACCTGGGTTCGCACGCACGGCAAGGGCCGCGTGTTCTACACGGCCTGGGGGCACGATCAACGCACCTGGGGCAATCCGGGTTTTCAAAATCTGGTTGAACGGGGCATTCGCTGGGCGGTAGCTGCCGATCCGAGTGTGGTGCCGGCGTTCACTGTAGCAGCGGCGCAGGGTTCCGGCCTACCGTCACAACAATCGGCCTTCACGGCCGGCGAGACGCCCGCCCCACAGATGACGGCAAAGCGGACCGACGTGAAGCCGTTCGAATACGGCGAAGGCAACATCCCGTTCTACCCAGCCGGCCAGCGGTGGGGCACCGTCAATACGGGAGCTCGCAAGATTCAGCAGCCGATCTCGGTGGAAGAGTCGATGAAGCATTTTGTCACGCCGGTTGGCTTTGAGGTGAAGTTGTTCGTGGCGGAGCCGCAGCTTGAAGGCAAACCGATCTATATGACGTGGGATGAGCGGGGCAGGCTGTGGGTTTGCGAGACCTATGACTATCCGAATGAGCTGCAGCCGGTGGGCCAAGGCCGCGACCGCATCCGCATTTGCGAAGATACCGATGGGGACGGCCGGGCGGACAAATTCACCGTGTTTGCCGAGAAGCTGAGCATCCCCACGACGATCGCCTTCTATCGCGGCGGAGCGATCGTGCAAAACGGTACCGAGACGATCTATCTGAAAGACACGAACGGCGACGACAAGGCCGATCTCAAGAAAACGCTCGTCACCGGCTGGAGCATGCGCGATACGCACGGCGAGGTGAGCAATTTTCGGTATGGAATCGACAACTGGTACTACGCGATGCAGGGCTACAACCCGTCGGAGCCGGTGCTGACCAACGGCAAGCGGATCACCGGCTTTCGCCAGGGCTTTTTCCGCTTCAAGGTCGAAGGGGAGAACGAAAACGTCGCGGTCACGGAGCTCGAATTCCTCCGTTCGACGAACAACAACACCTGGGGCCTGGGCATCAGCGAGGAAGGAATCATTTTTGGCTCGACGGCCAACGGCAACCCGAGTGAGCACATGCCGATTCCCAATCGCTATTACGAAGCGGTTCGCGGTTGGAGCAGCACGGTGCTGACCGGCATCGCCGACAGCAACAAGTTCGATCCGATCACCGAGAACGTGCGGCAGGTCGATTGGCATGGCGGCTTTACCGCCGGCGCGGGCCACGCCCTGTACACGGCCCGCAACTATCCGCGCGAATATTGGAACCGCACGGCGTTCGTCACCGAGCCCACGGGCCACCTCGTCGCGACGTTTGTCCTCCGCCCAAACGGCGCGGGCTTCAAATCAAAGAACTCGTGGAACCTCGTCGCCAGCGACGACGAATGGTCTAGCCCCATCCAGGCCGAAGTTGGCCCGGACGGCAATGTTTGGTTCCTCGATTGGTACAACTACATCGTCCAGCACAATCCGACGCCCGTCGGCTTTCAGACGGGCAAAGGGCAGGCGTATGAGACGCCGCTGCGGGATAAAAAGCATGGGCGCATTTATCGGTTGGTTTATGTGGGGCGGGCCTCTGGCCGGCCATTATTGAATGAAAACCAAGTCACGGCCGGCGGGACGCCCGCCCCACGGCTCGTCGAACTGCTCAAGAGCGACAACATGCAGCAGCGGTTGCTCGGCCAGCGGCTGCTGATCGAACGTGGCGATAAAAGCATTGCTCCCGCTCTCGCCGAACTGGCCAAAGACCAAGCCGTCGATTCGATTGGCCTCAACACCGCAGCGATTCACGCGCTGGGCACGCTCAGCGGATTACAAGCACTCGATTCAACCGTCGCGGCTGGGGCGCTCAAGCACCCCGCGGCCGGCGTGCGCCGCATTGCCGTGCAATTGCTGCCGACGGGCGAAAATTCATTGTCGGCGCTGCTCGATAGTGGGGCCTTGAACGACCGCGAAGTTCAAGTTCGCCTGCAAGCCATCCTTGCGCTGGCTCAGTTCAAACCGGATCGCCGCGCGACCGATGCGGTGATCGCCGCTCTGGCTGATCCTACGGTCCAAGGCGATACGATTTTGCTTGATGCGGTCACGACAGCGGCTGCAGGCCAAGACCAACTGTTTTTAACGACGGTTGCGGCTTCGACGAACGCTGCTTTGGCCGCGCCGGCCGCGGCTGACCGGATTGCAATCGTTGCGGAGCATGTGGCGCGGGGAGAGTCGCTGGAACCGCGACCACTGGTCGCGGCTTTGGGGCAGGCACGGCCCGAAGTTGCGGTGGCTATCCTCCGCGGGTTCGTTCGCGGCTGGCCGCGTGATCGCAAGATTGCTCTCACGTCGGAACTCGAGCAATCGCTCAGCGGCCTGTTCGACAAACTGCCTCCGGCCGCCAAGTCGCAAGTAGCCACGCTGGCTACTCGCTGGGGCAGCCAGGGTCTTGGCGAGCAAATCGCCAAGATGGCCGCGACTTTTCTGGAAACGGCGAGCAAGCCCGACCAGGCTGACGCCGATCGCATTGCCGCCGCGACGCAGTTTGTCGAGCTGCAAAAATCCGACGCAGCCGGGACAAAAATTCTGGAGTTGATCACACCGCGCAGCTCGCCTGAGCTGGCCCGCGGCCTCGTCGTCGCGGCCGGCAAGAGCGAGTCACCAGCCATTGGCAACGCACTGGCAGATCAGTTGCCCAAGCTGACGCCCGCTGTTCGCCAAGCCGCGCTCACGGTTCTTTTGAGTCGCAATGAGTGGACCGCGGCACTCGTGAATGGCTTGCAAAATGGCAAGCTGCAACTGGCCGATCTCTCGCTCGACCAAAAGCAGGCCCTCGCCAGCCATCCCGACCGGCAGCTTGCCAATCGGGCTCGTCGCCTCTTGGAAGCCGGCGGCAGCCTGCCGAATCCCGATCGTCAAAAAGTGCTCGATGAATTGGTGACCCTGACGCATCAGAAAGGGGATGTAACGGCTGGCAAGCTCGTGTTCAAGAATCAATGTGCGAAGTGCCACACCCACTCCGGTGAAGGGACGAAGATCGGCCCCGACCTGAGCGGCATAGCCGTGCATCCCAAGCATGAGTTGCTCGTCCATCTGATCGACCCCAGCCGCTCGGTGGAGGGCAATTATCGTGTCTATACGGTGCTGACTGCCGAGGGCCAAACGATTAACGGGTTGCTCGCTTCCGAGACGAAGACGGCGATCGAGTTGATCGATACCGAGGCCAAGCGGCATGTCGTTCTTCGCGAGGACATTGAGAACCTGCAAGCCTCGACCAAGTCGCTCATGCCCGAAGGCTTTGAAAAACAAGTTAAGCCGCAGGAGATCACCGACCTACTCGAATTCCTCACGCTGCGTGGCAAATATGTGCCGATTCCGCTCGACAAGGTTGCCACGGTGACGAGCGCCCGCGGCATGTTCCACGACGAGAATTCCGCCGGCGAACGGCTGCTGCTTGCCGACTGGGGACCAAAAACTGTCGAGGAAGTTCCGTTCGTGCTCGTCGATCCGCAGGACGGCAAAGCCAAAAACACCGTCCTGCTGTATGGCCCGCAAGGAAAAATCCCGCCTTCGATGCCGCGCTCCGTGTCATTGCCGTGCAGCTTTCCCGCCAAAGCAATCCATCTGCTCTCTGGCGTTTCTGGCTGGGGTTTTCCTGGCGGCCAGCACGGCAGCACGAGCCTGATCGTGCGTTTCACGTATGCCGATGGCCAGACGGAAGATCACAAGCTGAGCAACGGCGAGCATTTTGCGGATTACATCCGCCGCATCGACGTGCCGCAGTCGAAATTTGCGTTCGACGTGCGTGGCAAACAGCTTCGCTATCTATCGGTCCCCGTGAATCGCGAGGAGCCACTGGCAAAAATCGAGTTAGTTAAAGGTGATGACCGCAGCGCGCCGATTGTGATGGCCGTGACGGTGGAAACGCGATAGCAGGTTAGACAACTTGCTCCCCTTCGGCGCGTGTTCGCTCGGTGAATAATTCGGAGAGCCGTTTTGTCATCGGCCCGGATGCGCCGTCGGCGATGGTCCGGCCGTCGACTTTGGTAACGGCGGCGAGCTCGCCCATGGTGCCGGTGCAGAACATTTCGTCGGCGCGGTAGATCTCGGTTAGCGAGAAGTCGCGTTCGGCGTGAGGGATGCTATTGGCGAGACAAATTTCCAGAACGACAGTCCGAGTGATGCCTTCGGGGCAGGCGACGGTGCGGGGGGTGAGAACTTCGCCGCGAGTGACGATGAAGATGTGGGTTGCGTTGGTCTCGGCGACGAAGCCGCGCACGTCGAGCATCAGCGCGTCGTCCGCGCCGGCGACATTGGCTTCGATCTTGGCAAGAATCGACTGAATTAAATTGTTGTGATGAATCTTGGGGTCGAGGCAGTCGGGAGGGAACCGCCTGACGCTGCTGGTGACGAGCGAGAGGCCGGCTTTGTCATAGACGGGAGGCTTATGCTCGGCCAGGACGATGAGCGTTGGCCCGGCCTGGTTCAGCCGCGGGTCCATGCCGCTGGTGACTTTGACGCCGCGCGTGAGCGTTAAACGGATATGCACGCCGTCGGTCATGTGGTTTGCCGCGAGCGTGCTGCTGATTTGCTCTTTGATTACTTCGTGTGAGGGGATTTGCGAAAACGCGAGAGCGAGGGCGGAGCTGCGAAGCCGGTCGAGATGTTCATTCAGCCGGAAGATGCGGCCGTTGTAGAGGCGCAGGCCCTCCCAGACGGCATCGCCACCTTGGACGACCGAATCGAACGGGCTGATGCCCGCTTCGTCGCGGTGGACGAGTCGGCCGTTGATGTTGACGATCAGATCGCGGTTTTTATCGTTGAATTTTTGGAGCATGGCAATTTGTCATTCGTCACTTGTCATTGGTCATTTGTGAATCAGGCGAGGCGGTGAGGATAGAGGTGGTTGTAGAATGCCTGGCATCGGGCGTTTAGGTCGGCGAGGTGGGGCGGGAGATTGATGGCCTTGGGTTGGTAGGGGCGGAAGGCGGTGGATTTTTCGACTTCGGCGTACCAGTGCTTAGCCCAGACGCCGTCGGTGGAGCGCGGGCCGGGGGGCCAGGCGAGCATGGAATCTTGGAAGTCGATGTCTAGCCGATCGCAGAGGAGGCTGAGAATGCGGCGGGGGTCTTTGAGCACATCGGCGGCGTCGAGGACGGGCGGGATCTGTCCGTTGTGTTGATACACCCAGTCGAAGATTTCGGCTTGCTGGGGAAAGCCGGTGTCTTCCAGCGTGGGGGTGTCGATGACTTTGGTGTAAGAGGCGAGGACTTCCTGGGGATTGCGGATGAGGAAGCAATTGGTGAGCTGGCCGAGCCAGGATCGATCCATCTCGGGGAGGAGATGGTGGGTCATGTGTTTTTGGTAGTGGATTCGATTTCCGCCGGGGATCGGGCCGGCTAAGTATTCCACGACCTCTCGCCAATTCGTGCCGCCAGCGGCAACCACTTCATCAATGCCTGGATGTGGCTTGCGCGTCACAGAAAGATAGTGCGCATACAAGGGCTCATCGACGACGATGCAGTCGTTGCGGTTGCCCCAGGATCGCATCATCACCGTGGAGATGTTCCGCGGGCCGGACCACATGGCGAGGCGATGTCCATGATCGTTCATAAATCATTTCACGGACAAGCAGGCTGCTTGTCGCTACGACCGGGAGCAGGTTTGCTCCCGGCTATTGGGATTGAGAACCGAGCCACGCATCGACGATGCCTTCGAGCACGTCGAGCGGGACGGCACCTTGGCGGAGGATGACGTCGTGAAATTCGCGAACGTCGAACTTGTCGCCGAATTTTTTCTGGGCTCGCTGCCGCAGCTCTTGGATTTTTAGCTCGCCGATTTTGTAGGCGAGGGCCTGGCCGGGCCAGGCGATATAGCGATCGACCTCGTTGACAATGTCGAGTTCGGTCTTGGCGGTGTTTTCCTTGAACAGGTCGATGGCTTGCTGCCGCGTCCACTTTTTGGAGTGCATACCCGTATCGACGACGAGGCGAATGGCTCGCCACATTTCATAGGTGAGCTGGCCGAACCGCGAGTAGGGGTCTTTGTAGCAACCCAGATCGCCGCCGAGGCTTTCGGAATACAGCCCCCAGCCTTCGACAAATGCCGTGAAGCCGCCGTAACGTCGGAAAGGCGGCAGCTCACCCAGTTCGGCCTGTAACGCAAGCTGCAAATGGTGGCCGGGGACGGCCTCGTGGAGCGAGAGGGCTTCCATTTCGTACTTAGGCCGCGTCTCGGGACGATAGAGGTTGACGAAATAGGTGCCGGGGCGATAGCCATCGGCTGACGGCTGGCGGTAATAGGCCGTGGTCGTGTCGGGTGCGATGTGCTGCGGGATCGGTTCGATGCCATAGGGAATTCGGGGCAGCGTGCGAAACTGCTTCGTCAATTCCGGGTCGATCCGCTTGCAGAGCGCTTGATAGCCGTTGATCAGTTCCTCGGGCGTGTCGTAGTAGAATTTTTTGTTGGTTCGCAGGTGCGTCAGGAATTCCTGAAAGGTACCCTGGAACCCAACCAGCTTGACGATTTTTTCCATCTCGCCGCGAATGCGGGCGACCTCGGCCAGGCCGATGGCGTGAATTTCGTCGGGTGTTTTGCTGGTCGTTGTGAATTGACGGGCGCGGAAGGCGTAGAGGTCGTTGCCGCGTGGGGCTTGCCAGACGCCGACTTCGTCGTAGCAGGCGGGATAGTACTCCTTGGTGAAAAACTCCGCGAACTTGCGGTAAGCCGGGATGAAGTGGCCGCGAATCGCGGCCTGGGCCTCGCTCTTCAGGCGTTCTTG
>JANNTN010000291.1:0-3882 GCA_031394445.1 Anatilimnocola sp. | reverse complement strand
CGAGATTTTGTGGCGCAGACGCTGCGCGATTCGCCGAAGAATCAGTTTGTCGTGGAGTTGCAGGCCTTGTGCGAGCGCGTTGCCGATGCGGGGCTGCTCAATGCACTCTCTCAGGTCGTTCTGAAGCTGCTTTCGCCGGGCGTGCCCGATATTTATCAAGGACAGGAGTTTTGGGACTTTAGTTTGGTCGATCCCGACAATCGGCGGCCGGTGGATTACGTTTCGCGGCGTGGTGCGCTGGCGGAAATTGGCAATGCAGCGTCCGATTCCTGTTCCGGTTTGGGGTTTGGCTTACGCGACGGCCGATTGAAATTTTTGGTGACGCACAGGTTGTTAAAACTGCGCCAGCGGCTTTCGCATTTGTGGGCTCAGGGGGATTATCTGGCGTTGGAAGTGACTGGGCCGCTGGCTGAGCATTTGGTGGCGTTTGGCTGTCGCGGGGCAGAGAGCCATCAATTGGAAGTAATCGTCGTCGTGCCGCGGTTTGTACAAAAGTTGATCGACGCCGAGCGGTCGAGCCCGCTGGGAATGCCAGCCGGCCGATTTCCCTTGCCCTCGAGCGTGTGGACGGGAACATTGGTTGCGTGGCCCAATGGGGCGGCACCGTCGTTTCGGAATGTATTCACGGGCGAACGACTGAGGCTGGAAAACGGCGTACTCGACGCGGCCGCTTTATTCGCGAGTTTTCCCGTGGCGGTGCTGGAAATGTGCCCGGCTGACGACTGCTAGCGTTGGTGCGGGAGCGGTTGGGCTTTCCGCGTCACGGCGGCTGTGGTATTCCACGCGCGGGGAAAGCTATCGGGTTTCCGCGGGGAATGCCAAATGATGCGCCGACTGATGGATGCGACGAAGCGGGCCGCGATGCGCGTTGGCGCGAAAGTGACTGTGATTGGGCTGGCGGCTGTGGGTGCGACTAGCGGCGGCTGGTATGGCTGGAGCTATGTGACTTCCGCGCCGAAAGGGCCGACCAAACAAATCGCCACGGGAATCGGTCAGTCGTTCGACGGGAAAGGGCCCGTTCAGCCCGCGGTGGCCTCGCTCTCCGACGATCAACTGCCGGCGACTGCTGCGAAGGGCAATGTCCGCCAGATGCAGTTTTCTCAACCGGCGGAAAGTTCCAGCCGGCGGCAATTTTCTGGCAATTCGTTTTTGCCGACCAGCAACGATCCGGCGGGAGGCTCATCGGTGCAGCCTCCCGCGACATTTAATGCATCGCAATATGGGTCTGGAGATTCACAATATTCTCCGAGCGGCTCCGGCTATTCGGGTGCGCCGTCGCCCTACGGGCAGGTGTCGGATTCTTCGCCAGCCGCGATGCCGCTTGACCCGACGGCAGCCGCGACATCGCCCGCCGCGCCCGTGGCGACCGAACAGCCCCCACTCAATCCTTATCGCACCGAGCCTCCTGCGGCCTTGGCAGCGAGCGGTGGATTTCAGCCGCCGGCGACCTATCCGCCGCTGAGCCAATCCCCCTACGCGCCGGCGGCACCGACCGTGAACGGCGGTTACGGCGCGTCGCCGGTCGAACCGTCGATTCCCGCCTCGCCGGTGGCGATGCCGGTTACTGTGCCAGACGTTTCCATACCGGCCAATTCAGTGCCTGCGACGAGCGCGGCGAGCATCAATCCGTATGCTGGCTCTTTAGATCCGACGCGCCGCTCAATGCCTGCGGCTTCGCCACCTGTTTCGTCCCCCGCGCTCGGTTCGTCTGCGTCGGTGGGTGCGTTCGCCCGTGGATCAACTGGAGCCAGCACGTTGGCTGCTCCGACGCCGGGTGAGCGGCAGTTTGAGGGGCCACAGCAGCCGTCGATCGCGCTGGAGAAGGTTTCGCCATCCGAAATTCAAGTCGGTAAGCCGGCGACGTTTGCGTTGTACGTTCGCAATATGGGTCAGGTTGCGGCTCACAACGTCGCGATCACCGATCATGTTCCGGCGGGCACGCAGTTGATCGAATCGCGTCCGCAGCCGCAACAGTCGGGCGAGGGTTCGCTGGTTTGGAATCTAGGCACGATGCAACCGGGCGAGGAGACGCAAATCACGCTGCAAGTGATGCCGCAGACCGAAGGAGAGATTGGCAGCACGGCCCACGTCAGCTTTTCCGCGGCTGCTACTAGCCGTTCGATTTCGACGCGGCCGCAGTTGGCAATCGATCAAACGGTGCCGGCGAAGGTGCTCATCGGTGAGCCGCTGACCGTGGGAATTACGATCACCAATCCTGGCACGGGGCCGGCGACGGGCGTCATCATTGAGGAAGACGTGCCGGCGGGCCTGTCGCATGTGGCTGGTTCGCAGTTGGAATACGACGTCGGCGTGCTACGGCCCGGCGAGTCAAAACATTTGGACTTGTCGCTCCGTGCCGACCGGGCGGGGATTGTCCAAAATCGGATTCAGGTTCGCGGCGACGCGGGTTTGTCGGCGCAGCACCTGGCACAAATCGAGGTCGTCGCGCCGCAGTTGCAGGTGACCGTGGAAGGACCGAAGCGGCGATTTTTGGAGCGGCAAGCGACGTACGTCGTGCAAATAGCCAATCCCGGCACGGCCACCGCGCGCGATGTCGATCTGGTCGCCTATTTGCCGCGGGGCATGCGTTTTGTCTCGACCGATTCGCAGGGTCAATACGATCCGTCGCAGCACGCCGTGATGTGGAGCCTGGCCGAGTTGCCGCCGAGCCAGGCGGGCGTGGTGAAGCTGACGGCAATGCCGATTGAGCCCGGCGAGCAGAAGCTGCAAATCGAAGGTCGCGGGGCGCTCAACTTGAGCGCGAAAACCGACCAAATCGTGCTCGTCGAGCAGGCGGCCGAGCTGGTTCACACGGTGAAGGACTTGGATGAGGTTATCGAAGTTGGCAGCGAGACGACTTACGAAATTCGGGTCAAGAATCAAGGCACCAAGGCGGCGACCAATGTTCGCGTTGCCGCGCTCATGCCGCCAGGCATGGCGGCCCTCAGCGGCGACGGACCCACCCGCGCATCCGGCGACCCGTCGCAGATTACCTTTGCGCCGCTGGAGCGTCTCAACCCTCAGGAAGAGGTTGTGTACAAAGTTCAGATTCAAAGCCGCGCCGCCGGCGATCAAATCGTCCGCGTCCAGCTCTCCGCCGACGACATTCCCACCGTCACCCGCGAAGAAAGCACGCGCGTCTATCAGGATCGGTAAAGATCGCGGCGGAACAAGCAACTCGTTCTCAGCGAAGCGCCCGCCTGGGCCACTCAGTGTTTCACACTGCGGAAAATACCAACCCGAAACGTAAGTGAGGGATTTGACGCAAGTCGTTACAAGAACAGGATGTCCCTCGCTGACGCTTCGGGTTAGTGTGTTAACCCATCACGGAAAACGGAGTGGCCCTGACGCGCCCACCCTCGCGTTGCCCCTGCCATCCCCATTTGCTATACTTCCCGCGCTTAAGTGCAATCGCCACATTGCCTTACCGCAATCGGCCTTAGGCATCGAGCAGAAAATGATCTACCACTATCTCGCAACTCAGGTGGAAGAACTAGCCACAGATTGACACAGATGAAACACTGATCGATTTCATCTGTGTCAATCAGTGTTTCATCTGTGGCTTCTGCCTTGTTTGCAATGATTTTGAGGGAGATTATTTCCTGCGGGGGTGCCTGAACGCGATTGCCCAACCATCACGCGACGGATTCTCCACGCCAGCCAGAGGGATTTTTCATGGCAGCCGCATTGCCCGCCGGAATCAAAAACGACATCACCCAGTGCATCGGCAACACGCCGCTCGTCAAGCTCCGCAAAGTCACCGAGGGCTGCGTCGCCACCGTCGTGGGCAAAATCGAGAACATGAACCCCCTTTGGAGCGTCAAGGACCGCATCGCCAAAGCGATGATCGACGCGGCTGAGCGCGACGGCAAAATCAAGCCC
>JANNTN010000226.1:0-10729 GCA_031394445.1 Anatilimnocola sp. | reverse complement strand
CGCTGGCCGTTTGCTTGCTGGGAACCAATGCGATTGACCGTGTATTCGCGCGCCGAGAATCGTGGGTCACTTCCAGCCTGATGCTAATCGCAGCAGGCAGTGGTTTCTTCGCACTTACGATCTGGTTGTTCGGTAGCCGGCTATTTGCCGAAGTAACCACTAGCGATGCCGTGCTCGGGCCTTTCGACGCCGCAGGCGCGCGGCTCGATATCAGCCGTGGATTGCTGCACACCTCGATCGCGGCAACTTTGCTCGTGATGCTGATCGCAGTGGCGGCGAAGTGGCCGCAGAAAGTCGCGTGGTGCAAGTGGTTAGCCGTGGTTTTGACGGCGGTCGATTTGTTGGCCGCGAATGCCTGGCTGATCGTGAGCCTCTCGCCAGAAATGCTGCATGGTAACCCAGCAATTGCTTCGCAGATTCAGGGTGATGAGAAGTTGGTGGTGCCGCCAGCAGGCCCGCCGCGCGTCTTTCGGGGCAATTTAGCCAGTTGGCAACCACCCAGCTTTCGCAAATCCTCTTCCGAACAGCGTTTGGCTGAGTTGACGCAGTGGGAGCGAGGGACACTGCTGCCAAAATTTCAACTGAATCAGCGGAGTTCACTCGTTGAATCGCACGGATCAATCACTTCGGCCGACTATCAAACGCTCCTGCATGTCGCTAAGCAACATGGCCCCAGGCAACGCGACAAGTCACTCACTCCTCAGCCCACCGCTTTACGTCTGCTCGCCACGCAATATCTGATTCTTCCCAGTAGCCATCAGGTCGAATTTGCGAACCGTGTCGATCAGGCATCAGCAGCCTGGCCAGAAGATGCGTCACTGTGGCGGATGAACCAGACACTTCCAAGGGCGTGGATTGTGCATCGCGTGCAACCGATGCCGGCCCAAACAGGACCACTGCGAAGGGGATCGCTCGAAGTGCGTTCGCGCGAGGTGCTATTCCCCGAAGAAAAGGCTCGTGATTTCAGCCGCTCGGCTGTGGTTGAGACCGACCGGCCACTCGCCGAATGGTTGGCGAAAATAATCCAACCGGAGGCTGCGTCGAATAGTGTTAGTAGCCACGAACCATGCCGAATCATCCACGACGATCCGCAGCGGACTGTCATTGAAGCCGAACTCGATGCGCCCGGCCTGCTCGTATTGGCCGATGCCTGGTATCCCGGCTGGCAGGCCGTCGTCACATCCAACGCCGGAACACGCGAAGTGCCGATCTATCGCACTAACCGCGTCCTGCGCGGTGTCTGGCTCGCTGCTGGTCAGCACACCGTCGAGTTTCGCTATCGGCCCACGAGCTTCTATGGTGGCGCGGCAATCAGTGGCGTGAGTTGGCTATTCCTCGTGATCGGAGGGCTGATTTTCGCCACGAAACGAGGAAAACATCAGCGAGGCTAAATCGAATAGTTCAGTTCCGGCTTCAACTCGTCGGGCATTTCGGCCCGGATGCGTAGCCGCGGCTTCTCCATCGTGACCGTCGTATGCGGCTCGACGCTGTGTGTGAGCCACACGCTCGAGCCAATCACCGAATCGTGACCTATGACCGTTTTGCCGCCCAGGATCGTTGCGCTGGCATAAATCACGACTCGATCGTCAATCGTTGGATGGCGTTTGTGGCCGCGAACCAGATTGCCATCGCCATCGGTGGCAAAGCTAAGTGCACCCAGCGTTACGCCTTGATAGATCTTCACGTGATTGCCGATGTCGCAGGTTTCGCCAATCACCACGCCGGTGCCGTGATCGATGAAGAAGTGGTGGCCGATTGTGGCACCAGGATGAATGTCGATGCCGGTCACTTTGTGCGACCATTCGCTCATCATGCGCGGGATGAACGGAATTCCCAGTCGCCGCAGTTCGTGGGCAATGCGATGGACCGTGATGGCCTCGAAACCCGGATAGCAAAATACGACTTCGTCGATGCTTTTGCAGGCTGGGTCGCCGTCGTAGGCTGCCTTGGCATCGGTGGCCAGGACTTCGCGAAGCTGTGGAATCCGCTCCAAAAAGGCGATTGCCATCGCCTGGCCCTTCGCTTCGTAGTCGTCCTTGTTCTCGCAGGCATTGACCTTCGTGACAACACGGTCTTCGTGCTGCAAGGCCCGGGCAATTTGCCGGGTGAGCTTGTCGTGCAGGCCATCGATCAGATCGCCCACATGATACGTCACGTTGCCGATGTGGAGCCCTTCTCGGCGGCGATAGCCGGGGTACAGGATCTCCTTCAGATCCTCGACGCAACTGATAATCTCTTCGTAATTTGGCAGCGGGCAATGGCCCAGATAGTGAATCGAGCCGGCCGATTTGTAGCCTGCGATGATCCGCTCGGTCAGCCGGGGAAGTTGTTCTTTGAGACGGACATCGGATGCCATCGATCATTCTCCAACAGAGCCAGCGCTGGATCGGGCGTTGGACCGGCCCAAATCACGCTGAGAAACCAAGAAGCTACCAACGAAACAAACGGGTGACGCTTAGTGCGCCGCCGTATCACGGCGCATTAAACACGCCGTACACCGGCATAAGGAACAGCCGAAATGGTAGCAGCGGGAGGTCATGGTTGAATTCGTCACAGTGCAAACGCGGTCGGAGTTACCGCTATCGTTCTCGAATCGTAGGCCGCGGGCACCGGCAATTCAAGGCGATTGATACTGTCTTCGGAATCGATAGCACCGGAAGTTGAGGCAAAACGGGTCGTCCCGTGGGCTGGTTTAAGCCGCACCGACATTGGCAGCTAGCGTCACGCCGAAAAACTCACGCACCGGACGAGCCAGAGCCCGGAAGCGAGCGGTGGGCAACGATACCGTGCCCCAGCGGGCCGAGAGGGGGCGGGCGAAACTGGTGTAGTGGTCGAGCCGAATTCCCACGAAGCCGTACAGACGATCGCGATGCACGAACAACTCTTCCGCCGGCAGCGGGGCTTGGTCACCCACGACGTTGTAGGCAAAAACCAGCAGCCCGGTCGAGCGGCTGCTGAACACCGTCTCCCAGCTCGCCAGGCTTTCCAGTTCATCCGAAGTGGACCAGTTTCGCCAATACTGCCGGCCCGCGGTGGGAAATTGCCGGCCTTTGACATCGACCAGCCACGACGCCGGAGACGACGGCGGTGACACGATGAAGTCCAAGCTTTTGAGCGTTCGTTCGGGACTCGCTGGCAACGGAGCCGCCGAGCGATGGGCCTCATCCACGGCGACATACGGCACGCGCAAACACCGCAGCCACGCTTCAAACGCCGCCTCGTAATGGTTATCGCGCTTGGCCATGCTTGTTATTTCCCAACTACCACCTTATTGGACTAAATCGACCTCAATAATGCAATTCCAGCGGAGCTCAATGTTCGCATGCCAAGAATTGAACGCAGAGACGCGGAGGCGCAAAGATGCAGAGATAATGACCAAAAGAATGGTGCCTCTGTGTTTAAATCCGTGAGGCCCCATCTGGCAGCGGCAAATGCGACTGAACCTGCTAAAATCGGGCTTTTGCAGCACCTACGGTGAGCCATGAGCCTGATTGAGCCGCGAACGCTGAAGGGTTTTCGAGACTATTTGCCGGAGGCGATGATTCCGCGCGAGCGGCTGATCGCCACTGCGCAGAGTGTCTATCGCTCGTTCGGTTACAGCCCGATCGATACACCCGCGCTCGAATATTTGGAAATCCTCTCGGGCAAAGGGAGCGACGAAACCGACCGGCAAATGTACGCCTTCGAAGATCACGGCGGTCGCCGCGTGGGAATGCGGTTTGACCTGACCGTGCCGCTGGCGCGCTTTGCCGCACAACACGCGCATGATCTAGGCCTGCCGTTTAAGCGCTACCACATCGGCACCGTGTGGCGCGGCGAAAACACGCAGCGCGGTCGCTACCGCGAGTTCATGCAATGCGATTTCGACACGATCGGCACGCGTTCGGTCGCAGCAGACATCGAAACGGCGTTGGTGATCCATGAGCTGCTACGCAAAATCGGTGCGGTATTTGGGCGTGACTTGCCATTCACGATTCGCGTCAACAATCGCGCCGTGCTGAGTGGCCTCTTAGCCAAGCTGGAGCTTGCCGACAAGAGCACGGCAATCCTGCGAGCGCTCGACAAGTTGGGGAAAATTGGGCCGGAAAAAGTCGCGGCCGAAATGGTCGCCGCGGCCGGAGCGACGGCGGAACAGGCGGCCCAAGTGCTCAAACTTGCTGAGTTGAGCGGACCGAGCGATAGCGTGCTGGCGAGCCTGTCGTCGTTGGTTGCTGGCAATGCCCGAGGTGAAGAAGGAATCGAGCGGCTGCGGCAGATTCTGAGCGGTGCCAAAGCGGGCGGCGTCACGGAAGGTGCGCTCGAACTCGATGTCTCGATCGCCCGTGGCCTCGACTATTACACGGGCGCGATTTTTGAGACGTTTCTGCGCGATCTGCCAGCAATCGGCTCGATCTGCTCCGGTGGCCGCTACGACAATCTGGCGGGACTCTTTACCAAGCAGGAATTGCCGGGAATCGGGGCCTCGCTCGGCCTTGATCGGCTGCTGGCTGCCCTGGAAGAGTTGGGCATGATCGACAAGGTCCGCACACCAGCGCCGGTGCTGATCGCCTATTTCGACAAAGAGCGACTCAACGACTACTTAATGCTCGCCTCCCACCTGCGTGCGGCCGGTATTGGCGTTGAAGTCTTTCCGGAGCCTAAAAAACTCGGGCAGCAACTCGCTTATGCCGATCGCCGGGGATTTCGCGTCGCAATTATTGCCGGCCAGCGAGAGTTTGATGCGGGTGTCTGTCAGATCAAAGATTTGGCCCGCGGCGAGGCACAAGAAGCGCCACTGCATCCGCCCCTGGAACTCGTGTCCGCCATTCAAAAGATCGTAGCGGCAGCCTGAGCCGGCGGCCTCTGCGCACCAGGAGAACGCGACGAGCCGCTGCCTGGGTTGTAGCTCCAAAACAGCCTCTACAATCGGCACAACCGTTGCCAGCGGAACGAGCCATCCACTCAGCGGTCGTGATTGCCCGCAGTGTCGTATATCTCCTGATGATTACGAACATGCTGGCGGCTTGGCGAAGTTCCTTCGCCTTCAGTATGGCTCCAGCCGAACATTGGACTTTGGAACATCCGGCGATCGCTGCCTGGCGATACCGTGCGGAAACGCTGCGCAGCGGACCCGACGACCATTTGGTAACGGCGGCCATCGAGCTCAAGCAACGTCTGGCTCGTAATCAAGTTGCTGCCTTAGATGCTCAGATTGAATGCGGCGCTTTGGCCGGCGAAGCGACTCGACGCACCGTGGGCTACGACCTGTTCGACACGCAACGGCTCGCGGGACTCGTGCTGGGGCAGGGCATGATCGCCCAAATGCAAACGGGGGAAGGGAAGACACTGTCGGGCGCGGCACCGATTTTGTTTGCAGCGCTGCAAGGCCGCGGTGTCCATGTGATGATGCCCAACCAGTATTTAGCCGAGCGCGATGCCCAAGCTCTTCGGCCGGCTTTTCGCGTTCTGGGCGTCACCGCAGGCTTGCTCCGCGAAGACGATGACGACGCGGCCCGCCAAAGGGCCTATCGCTGCGACATCACCTATGGCGCGGGCTACGAATTCGGCTTCGACTACTTGCGCGATCAGCTCGCTCAGATCAACGCCTCGCGCCAACTCGGTGCGGAGTTTACAACCACTCTCCGTGGTAAACAATCCGTCATTACCGGCCGCCAGCGCGGCTTAGCCTGGGCGGTCATCGACGAAGCGGACAGTATTTTGCTGGATGAAGCGACCGTCCCCATGCTGCTCAGTGGGCCGCCGAGTCAACAGATTTCCGACCAACGGCCCTACCAAATTGCCCAACAATGTGCCGAAACCCTGCGGCTCAACACGGATTTTGAGTTGAACTCCACGAGCAGCCGCCTGAAACTCACCCCCGTGGGCCTGGCTCGCATCGCTACCGCGCTCGCGCCGCTGGGACCGGTGAGGCTGGAGCGTCCCTGGAATGACTACGTAGAGAAGGCACTCACCGCTAATTACATCTTTCAGCGCGATACGCATTACGTCGTGCTGAAGGACATGATTGTGCTCGTCGATGAATCGACAGGCAGACTGCATGCCGACCGCACCTGGCGCGACGGTTTGCACCAGGCGATTGAGATGAAGGAGCGTCTGGCGCTGAGTGGAGCCAATGTCACCCAGGGGCAAATTTCGCGACAACGATTTCTCCGCCAGTATGGCTCGATTTGCGGCATGACGGGAACGGCCACCGGCAGCGAAACCGAACTGTGGGAGGCCTATCGCCTGCGCACGGTCTGCATCCCCACACGGCTACCTCCCAAAAGGCTGGCACTCGCAGATCGCTACTTTACCGACCGCGATTCAAAATGGCGCGCGGCGGTTTCCGCCATTGCAGAGGTACAGGCGACCGGCCGACCGGTGCTCGTTGGCTCGCGCACCATCCAGGCCAGCGAAGGAATTGCTCAACTGCTTTCGGGGCAAGGAATTAACTGCCAGGTATTGAACGGCAAGCAATCGGCGGACGAGGCAGCACTCGTGGCCCAGGCCGGCCAAGCAGGCATGGTTACCGTGGCCACGAATATGGCTGGTCGCGGCACGGACATACGGCTGGGAAACGGCGTGACAGAACGGGGCGGTCTTCACATGATCGGCCTGGAACGCAACACGTCGCCGCGTGCCGATGCTCAATTGGCCGGCCGCGTCGCCCGCCAAGGCGATCCGGGTTCGTATCAATTCTTCGTGGCTGCCGATGATTCGCTGCTCACCAAATTTGCTCTTCGTGCCTCCCGCGACATGGTCAGAATGCCACATCGCGAGGGAGAAATCGCGCAAGATTTTAGCGGCGCGGTCGCGCGGGCCCAGCGTGCCGCCGAGTTGGAGAGTGAGTTGCAACGGAAAAAGCTGCGGGCCATGGATTCATCGTTTCGCGAGACCGTGGGCAAACTCTACGGCGTCCGCTGATATAACCGCTGCATCCGTCATTGCCCATATAAATGGCAGATTCAACAGCCGTTCAGCACCACCCTTCTGGGCAGAAAATCGCCTGCCATCGCTAAGTCCCGATTTGCCATCGGTTTGCGCAAGCTACGTTTGCTCAAGCTCAAATGGCATTTGGCGGCCATTAGCGGAACAAATTGGTGTCAGTAATGCGGCTCATAATCGCTCTCAGTGCGCTCCTGCTCTTGGCAGTCTCGCTCTGCGCGCACGCCGATGACGCCGTGGACGGTTTTACCGAACCTTTTCGTAAGATCGAACTAGCGCCTGCCGAGACAGGTGTATTGGCGTCGCTGTTGGTCAAGGAAGGTGACGCGGTAAACTCTGGCCAGTTGCTGGGCACACTCGATAACGAGGTGCTGCAAATTAGCCTGAAGCTGGCCAAACAGGTGCTGGAGTCACAAGGAAAGCTCGCCGGCGCGAAGGCCGAGCGTGATTTGCGGGCCCAACGACTCCAGCGTCTCCGAGAACTACATCCCCAAGGCTTTGCCCACCGAGAGGAAGTGGATCGCGCCGCGGCTGACTTGGCCCTGGCCGAAGCCAATATCCTGACGATACAAGAGCAACGTACTCTGGATGAACTCGAGCATCAAAAGGCCATCGCCCTGCTCGATCGACGCCTCATTCGCAGCCCGATTGGCGGTGTCATTACCAAGGTTCATCGCGATCAAGGCGAGTATGTTCCTTCCAATAATCCCGTCGTCTTCACGATCGTTCAGTTGAACCCGCTGCGCGCCGTATTCGCCATTCCCGCGTCCGGCGCGGTAAGCGTCAAGCCCGATCAATCCGTCAACCTGAGGTTTCCCGACAGCGGTCTGCACTGTCTGGGAAAAATCGAAATGGTCTCGCCCGTTATCGACGCCGAAAGCGGCTTGGTACGCGTCAAAGTGCTAATTCCCAATGCCGACGGCCAGAAGCCGTGTGGTGCTCGCTGCCTGATCGTTGATAGCCCCTCGCCACTCGATTCGGCGCTCTCAGCCGGGCGAGGCAAATAGCCATGACGAAGCTATCGGACCCGCTGGCCAACTCGTCTCAACGGGACGGCGTCGCACTGGATCGCCACGCGGCCACGGTCGATTGGGATTTGCTGGATAGCATCCGAGATGCAGCCGGAAACGGCTCTCAACCTAGGCCACTGTGTCGTGCCGAGGCTCTCGGACTTGTCAGCCGTGCTCTTAACGCTCCATTCGTGGCCTGGATCGAGCGTCAGCCCGATGGCGAGTTTCGCTGTGTGCAGGAATTCGCCGCAAGCACCGCCGAGTCCGACACGTTGCGGAGCGCCGCCCAGTTTGCCGCGAGTGAATCGCATTTTTCCAAGCGATCGGTTTGCCATTTATTGAACGAAGACCAGCAGATCGTGGTCAACCCTCTGTCGCTCTCCGGCGTAGTGGAGGTTTTCCTCGCCACGGTGGCAGATTGGCCGCTAGAGCCCGCTTTGGTGTGCGCGGTAGGGCGTTTGGTCATCCTCGATCTGTTCGCCCGATTGCCGGCCGATGTGCAAACACCAGAAAACGCCGAAAGCCGGATGAGTGCCGCCGTGTTGAGCCTGGCGGTTCGACTCGCGGCTGCGTCCGACGCATTGTCCGGAGCCAAGCTATTCACCGACCTTGTCTGTCAGCATCTACAAGCCGAACGCGTGGCCGTGGGCCGGGTCGAACAACACGCGATGAAGGTCCGGCTGACTGCACTGTCCGATGTCGAACGCCCAGATACTCATTCAGAAACCGCCAAGCTCATCGAAGACTGTCTCGCCCAGTCGATCGCCCAAGCGAGACTTGTTTCGTGGAATGCCGATAGTCAGGAGCAGGCAGCCAGCCTCGGGCTATGGCCACGTCTGGCTGAGGAATGGAAAGTCAGCGATCTCACCGCGCTCCACTTGTTGGATCGGGAAAATCACCTCGTCGGCATCTGCCTGATTGCCGGCAATCATCCTTTAACAGCCGACGACTCCTGCTTTATTTCCCTGGCAGCACAGGTAGCCGGCCCACTCCTCAAAGTGCTGGAGCGCGGCACGGTCAAACAATGGTTGTCGGCTTGCCGCAACAAGCTGCCGGCTTGGCTGACGCGCTCGTGGATGCTCGTGGCAGCAACTGTGATTTGTTTGCCGTTGGCTTATCCGTGGCACGTCCACACGCCCTGTGCTGTATTGCTCGAACCGCAAGTCCATCGGCTGATTGCAGCGCCATTTGAAGGAATTTTCGAGCAAAACTTGGTGCTACCCGGCGACTATGTGCAGGCCGGCCAGCCGCTGGGACGCATGGATGGTCGGGAAATCCGAGGCCGACTGGCCGCAATCGAAGCCGATCTGGCAAGAGCCACCAAATCGCGCGATTCCAACTTGGCCGGTGGCAAGCTCGCCGAAGCTCAAATCGACAAGCTCCAATCCGAACGCTATTTGCAAGAACGCGCGGCCCTGACGCGACGACTCCAGCAAGTGGAGATTTCCAGCCCGATCTCGGGGATTGTCGTCAGTGACGATCTGAAGCGACATGAGGGTGCTGCCGTGAAAATTGGGCAGAGCCTTTACGAAGTTGCGCCTTTAGAAAAACTCGTCGCCGAGGTGGCTATTCCTGAAGAAGAGCTGGAGCTGGTCGCATCCGGGTCGCCAGTGACGGTTCGCCTCGACGCGTTTCCAGGCAGATCCTGGGAAGGCCATGTCGAGCGAATTCATCCGCGAGCCGAGCCGCGTGAGAATCGGCAGGTGTTCATCGCCGAAACCACGCTGACCAACGACGACCGCTTTGAGCTGCGGCCCGGCATGAAGGGCACCGCGAAAGCCGAAGGGCCCCAAATGCCCGGCGTGTGGCTGCTAGCCCGCAAACCCTTCAATGCTTTCCGCCGATTCATGGGCTGGTAATTCCTGAGCGGTGGAACATGGCCGAGCTTGATCATCAAATTCTCGATCCGGCGCAATCGCGGCTCCGCCTGCGAGCCGATCTGATCGTGTTGCCGCACGACGCCGAATCATTTGTCGTCGAGGATCCGCTCAGTGGCAAGTTTTTCCTGGTTGGCTGCAAGGAATGGTCCTTCATCTCTCAGCTCGACGGGATACAAACCATCGCGGTTGCGGTGGGACGCTCCGCAACCTACCTTGGCACGGAAGCTCTCAATGAATCTGAAGCCGTCTCGGTAGCCCAGTGGCTGGTCGAGCAGGGTTTAGCTCGCCCCGTCGATGTGGTCGCGGCGAACTCGCCAGCAGTTCCATCGCGCGGTCCCAAGAAAAATCCATTCACGTTCAATCCACTGGCGTGGAAGCTGCCGCTCGGAAGTCCCGACCGCTTTCTCGTGGTGGCCACGCCCCATCTCCGCTGGCTGTGGTCGAGTTGGTTTTTCCTAGTGTGGCTGATCGTTGGCGCGCTAGCCGTCTCCAAAGTGACAGCTCACCTGGCCGACCTGAAAAGCCTTCCGCTCGATGTGCTCGACCAGCAAAACTGGATTCGCCTGCTGGCCATCTCGTGCCTCCTCAAGCTCATCCATGAGTTGGGACACGGCTTGGCTTGTCGCAATTTTGGCGTACCGGTGCGGCAGGCAGGAATTATGTTTCTGCTATTAGCGCCGATGCCGTTTGTCGATGTCTCACGGGCCTGGCGACTGCCCTCCCGCTGGCAGCGCATCGTTATTTCGGCCGCTGGTATGTATGTCGAGCTGTTTATAGCCGCGTGCGCTATCTGGCTGTGGACTCCCGGCTCACTGGAACTGATCGACCGCATCTGTCTCGACGCCGCTCTGCTGGCGAGCGTTCACACGTTGGCGTTCAATGTCAATCCGCTGATGCGGTTCGACGGCTACTACA
>JANNTN010000222.1:0-8311 GCA_031394445.1 Anatilimnocola sp. | reverse complement strand
CTTTTACTGGCCCATGCCTTGGACAACGATCAGGATCTGACCGGCTGGTGGCTTAGCGAAAAGCTGGATGGCGTGCGGGCCTACTGGGATGGCCAGCAGTTCCTGTCTCGTCAAGGCAACCACTTCTACGCTCCCGACTGGTTTGTAGCCGACCTCCCCAGTTTTCCGCTCGACGGCGAACTGTGGATTGACCGCAAAGCGTTCCAACGGACGGTCAGCATTGTGCGGCGACAAGACGGTGGCGAGCATTGGCGGTCACTGAAGTACGTGGTGTTTGATGCCCCGTCCGCTGGCGGCCAGTTCGAGCAGCGGATGGCGGTCCTCAAAGACGCGCTATCGCCCGGCCGTGCCCAGCACGCTGCTATCCTTGCCCAAACTGTTTGCCGAGGGCTGGATGATCTTCGCCAGCAATTGGCTGAAGTCGAAAGCGTCGGGGGTGAGGGCCTCATGCTTCGCCAGCCTGCCTCGCCCTATGAGGCAGGCAGATCGCCCACGCTGCTCAAGGTCAAGACATTTCACGACGCCGAAGCTCGTGTTGTGGAGCACCTGGCCGGGGCGGGTCGCCACAAGGGCCGACTGGGTGCTTTGCTGGTGGAACTGCCGAATGGGACGCAGTTTTCCGTGGGGACGGGCTTCACGGACGCGCAGCGTGGCAATCCGCCGCCTGTCGGCAGTCAGATCACGTTCCGCTTCCAGGAACTGACTGACGGCGGTGTGCCGCGGTTCCCGTCTTTCGTGAGAACGCGGACCGGCAGCTAGGTGTCGCTTTCCTCACTCGCCGCGGTCTTCGCGGCGATTCATTTTCTCCTTCTCCAGGAACCATTATATGAAGCGTCGTTTTGAGTTCGTGGGCGGCAATTCCGCCAAGTTTTGGGAAGTCACCGTCGCCCAGAGCACCGTCACCGTCTGTTACGGGCGGATCGGCACCGACGGCCAGGCGCAGACCAAGACGTTCGGCGATGGGGCCGCCGCCCAAACGTATGCCGACAAGCTCATCGAGCAGAAGCTCGGCAAGGGCTACGTCGAGTGTCAGGCGGTTTAGTCGCCAGACGGAAGGAGGAACGATGCTCGTGAAATGCGTGGTTGCTTGCCACAACGCTCAAGGAGAGCCGGACCTGGCGTTCGTCAAGGTCCGCTGCACGCAGGCCCAGTACGACGAAGGCCAACACTACCAAGCTGCTGAACTCTGGGCACATCAGGACAATTACGAGGCTCCTTTCGTCGTTTTCGATGAGAACGACGGACCGGATGCTCTGTTCGACTTGTTCGTCTGGAATTCCGCCAGCGTCTGTGGAGCCTAAATCGGCGGATGACTTGCTCGACGCCTGGCCGCCGCTGCGCGCCGCCACAGCCTTCTCTTGTCTATTTCCATTTTCACCCGGAGATTCTTTGCATGACCGCTTTGCTCGATCCCCCCGTTTCTGCCGCCACCACGGCCCACGCCGCAGAGCGTTTGCGGGCCACGATGGCGGCCGTCCGGCTGTCTTTTGTTTGGCTCGGCGTGCGCAAGACGCTGACCCAAGAACAAAAATCCCAGGCAGCTGACACGTTCGGCGCTGAGGGCAACTACCTCTCGGCCGCCAAGAAGCTGCTGGACACGTCGCACCCGGCGTTCAAAGCCGTGACGAGTGTTCGCAGCCGCACGATCTCGTTCTGGAAGGGAATCAGCCTCCCCTATCCCGAGCCTGGCGTCAGGCTGATTCGCCAGGATGACATCAGCGCCTTTAGCGTCCAGATGACGACCTTGCAGGCGGAACTGGCTGAAGCGGTAGCGGCACTCAGTGATCGCTACCAGGAACTGAAATCGGCTGCTCGCCAAAGGCTAGGTCGCCTGTTTAGCGCCGCAGACTACCCCGAGTCGCTCATCAGCTTATTTGCCCTGAGCTACGACTTTCCCAGCGTCGAGCCGCCAGACTACCTGCGGCAGCTCAGTCCTCAGCTCTATGAGCAGGAGGCCCAGCGCGTGGCGGCCCGCTTTCAAGAAGCGGTGGAATTAGCCGAGCAAGCGTTTCTGGAAGAATTTGCCAAGGTCGTCTCGCACCTGACCGAGCGGCTCAGCGGTCAGGAAGACGGCAAAGCCAAGGTCTTTCGCGATACGGCCGTCGAGAACCTGCACGAGTTCTTCGAGCGGTTCCGACACCTGAAAGTGAGTTCCAGCCAGCAGCTGGAGGAACTGGTCAGCCAGGCGCAGCGGATCACACGCGGAGTCCAGCCACAGTTACTCCGTGACGATACGACCATGCGCCAACAGATCGCCACCCAGCTTTCGGGCGTGCAGTCGGTGCTGGATGGACTGCTGATCGATCGGCCGCGGCGGAACATTCTTCGCCGGGCGAGGCCCTAGTTCCATGCAGCTCATCGTTTCGCCCGATGGCGAAGTCCGTTGCGTTTATGGCGAAACGATCGACTTGACGCAGCTGGGCTCACTCGCCATTCGCCGCGGCTCCCATGTCGAGCCGGACTCAGCAGGCCAGTGGCTGGCGGATCTGGGACCAGTCAATGGCCCCGTTCTTGGCCCGTTCGCTAGTCGCAGCCAAGCCCTAACGGCAGAAGCAGATTGGCTGGTGGCTCACTGGCTTGCCCCGCCGCAGTAGAAGTCCAGCCCGCCTAAACGCCCGGAACGTTCTGCCGGTTGTTTTTTTGTCCCTCCATTTCACAAAAGGTTTTCAGCATGAAAGTTCTGTGCATTAACAACGACGGTGGTGGTTTCGCAGACTACGTCGAAGTCGCCGAAGGAATAACGGTTCGTCAGCTGTTCCAGCAGCAGGTCCATTCGGGGAAGCCCGTCGGCTACCTGATCCGTGTCAACCGTCAGCCAGTCGCCCCTGACCAAGTGCTCCAGGAAGGCGACCGCGTGAGCTTTACACCAGTGAAGATCGAAGGAGCCCGCTAAGGCACCAGGACAGCGGCATCAATGGATCGATTGATTGCTGCCACGTTTCCCTGGCCTTCGGGAGGACATGCCCATGACCACGAAGAAAGACCTGCGACGGCAGGCACTCCGCGCTGCCGTCAAGATTCGCGACCATTTGCTGGGGCCAACCCGGTGTGCCCAGCAGGCTGCCTTGCCTCAAGATGCTTGGGAAGAACTGGGCCGGACAATGAAGCGACTGCGCTACACCGAGCGCCTTGGTTGGCAGGCGGCCAGCCAGTCGCTGCTGGTAGATTTTGAATACACGGCCGGACGCTTACAGCGAGAAATCGAAGTCCTGCGCCGGAACCTAGCGTCGAGTTGCACTCCCAAACTGGTCACTTCCGCGAGCGAGATCGCCGCTGACCTGATCGCGCTGGAAGATGAGTTTGAAAGTGTCGAACTGGATTTGAAAGCGCGTTCGGCCACGGTGCTCACGGCCTCAATCACGCTGGAGGACGTGTCTCTGGGTCCGTTTCGGATTGTGCTCCACTGGGAGCACATTGGCCGCACTTGCGCTTACGTGGTTTCTGCTGAGGAGCCGAATTGTCCCGCGGAACGTGAGGACATTACGCATCCGCATGTCAACGACAATCACCTGTGCGAAGGCGAAGGCGCTGCACCAATCAAAGCCGCCCTGAGCACCGGCCGGTTACTCGACTTCTTTGTGCTCATCCGCCAAATCCTGGGGACTTACAACCCCGAAAGCGCCCATGTCTCGCTCGCAAACTGGCATGGTGGCGTCTCCTGCTCCGGCTGTGGAACCTCCGTGTCAGACGATGATTATTCGTCCTGCGAGCGGTGCGATGATCGTTTCTGCAGCGACTGCACATGGAGCTGCAATAGCTGCGGTGACTGCATCTGCAGCAATTGTTCTGATTCCTGTGCCGAGTGCGACGAGCGGTTTTGCAACCGATGTCTTACCGCCCGAGCTGGCACAATCGTCCTGCTCTGTAAAACGTGCCTCGAAGCCCAACAAAAGGATCAAATCGATGACCCAAAAGACGAGGCTCCGGTCGAGCCGCCGGCGAGCCCGACGCCGCCAGCGATCACGGCGACCGCCCCTGCGGCTGACTCCGTATGCGTGGGCCAAGCTCCTCTTCGTCCGCGACCTCGGCCAAACCGAAGTGGGCGGGTTCGGCAGCAGCAGCCCGCACGACCTGCTGCTCGTCGAAGACGTGCATCTCGTGCGACAGCAATGCACGCCGGTGACGGTCAAGTTTGACGATAGCTCGGTGGCCGACTATTTCGACACCCAGGTCGATCAAGGGCGGAGCCCTGAGCAGTTTGCCCGGATCTGGATTCACACGCATCCGGGCGATTCGCCGCACCCCAGTTGCACGGATGAAGAGACGTTTGAGCGTTGCTTTGGTAACGCCGATTGGGCCGTGATGTTCATCGTGGCCTGTGGCGGTCAGGCGTATGCCCGGCTGCGGTTCGGCACGGGTCCGGGCGGCGAGCTAATTCTGCCGGTCGAGATCGACTTTGAGCAACCGTTTCCTGCCGCTGATCCGGGCGCGTGGGAAGCCGAGTACCTGCGGATGGTGGCGCACGAACGTGAGCCACCTGCTGTGCCGCCACTGCCCAGACCATCCTTGCCCAGGCCGTTCGTCGATTTTCCGGGTTGGCCGGACGACTTCGGACTGGGTTTTGGTAATGAGTGGTTCGAGAGCTTTGATCCCGATACCCCCTTGGAGCTTATTGATGAACGATACCGGTAGCCGGTTTGCGCGGCAGGACGCGCTCGTGCCGCAAGACATTCTGGCTCCACTCGACGTGACGGTAATCGGCGTGGGAGCAATCGGTCGGCAAATCGCGGTGCAGCTCGCGTCCCTTGGTGTACGCAAGCTTAAGCTAATCGATTTCGACTTCGTGGAGCCGACGAACGTGACGACGCAGGGTTATCTCCAGGCTGATCTGGGCATGTCCAAGGTCGAAGCCACGGCTCGCGCCCTGCGTCAGATTGATCCGAGTATTGAATTGACGCTCGTCGAAGACCGTTTCCGGCCGCAACTGGCTGTTGGCGACGTTGTCTTCTGCTGCGTGGATTCCATCACGGCCCGCTCAGCCATCTGGCGCAGTGCGGGCCATCGCTGCCGCTGCTGGATCGACGGTCGGATGCTGGGCGAGGTCATGCGGATCTTCGCGGTTGCGGACGACCGTGGGCACACCCATTATCCGACGACCCTTTTTCAGCAGGCCGAAGCGCAAGCGGGTGCCTGCACGGCCCGTGGAACCATTTACACGGCGGCGATCGCCGCTGGCCTGATGGTCCATCAGTTCACCCGCTGGCTGCGGAAAATGCCGCTGGATATTGACCTGTCAGTCAATTTGCTGGCCAGCGAGCTGGTTGTCGCCTAATTCGGCTCGCCGTTTCAAGGCGAACACACATCGTTGTTTCGAGGCTCGGCCCTGGCGCGCGTGCGCTAGTATCCGGGCCTTTTTTCGTTTCCTAGTTTTTCCCGGAGCTGTCCTATGACCCAAGCTGACGTGAACCGTGCCGTGGCCGCCGCCACTGGCGAGACTGTCGAGATGATCGCTCGGCAAGGTTTTGGCTTCGTCGAAACGCCGCTGGTGGAACGCGATCCGCTGGTGTTCGACTGGGATGATCGCGATGCTCGTCTGCTGGGCGAAATGTTCGACTAGCGGCCGACTAACGCTCCCCGAGGCGGCTAGCGGGTAACACTGCTGGCCGCCTCCTTTTCTATTGTTCTGACCCATCAAGGAGAAGTTTCGCATGATCACTCTGGACCGTGTTTTGGTCCGCCAAGCGCGGGCCGTGTTTCGTAAGCTCTTGGGCCGCCAGGCTCATGCCTTGAGTGTTCCGCTCAAGATCACCGCTGGCACCGGCGGGCTCGCGCTGGAAGCCGTCTCACACCAAGGGGCGGCCCGCTTCCAGCAGCCGGGCAGTTTTCCGGCGAGTGAGACGCTCCAGGTTCCGTTCAATTTTCTGGACGATTGCCAAGCGAATCGGCCGGGCGAAGTGACACTCCAGCGCGAGCGGCCTGGCACGATCACCGCTCAGTGGACGGACGGGCGTGTGCCGCAGATTGTCCAATATGGCGAGGCGGAACTGTCCAAAGTGCATGAATTTCCCGAGCTGCCGCCAGCCTGGAGTAGCAATCCGCCGGAACTACTGGCAGCCCTTAGTGCAGCGATGGAAACGACCGATCCCCATTCGACGCGCTACACGTTGGCTTGCATCCTGCTCTCTGGCCCCAATGGTCGCGTCGCCGCCACGGACGGACGGCACATTTACCTCCATGATGGGTTTGCCTTCGGCTGGGAGGACGAAGTGCTGCTACCAGCTAATCCTGTTATCGGCTGCCGGGAGCTGGCACGGGATCAGTCAGTGGACATGGGCGTTACGAAGCATTTTTTGGCGCTCCGCACCGGCGGCTGGACCATTTCCTTGCCGCGCCAATTGGAGGGCCATTTCCCGGATGTCGATTCGGCGATTCCCGGCCCGGATCAGATTACGGCAACCGCCTACCTGGCCCGTGAAGATATCGAGTTCTTGAGGCAGAGTCTTGGCAAACTCCGTTGCGAAGAAGGGTTGGACGTGCCGATCACGTTCGATCTGAACGGCAGCGTAGTGGTTCGCTGTCAGCCGTTCGGCCAGCCCAAGCCGTTGGAGTTGGTGTTGACGAATTCTACTCGCGACGGTGCAGAAGTCTCGTTCAACGCCAACCGCACGCAGCTGTTGCGGGCTCTGGAGTTGGGGCTCGACAAGCTGCACTTTGCTACCGAGGAAACGCCCGTGCTTTGGCAGGCTGATAACTGCCGGTACGCTTGGGCACCGTTCTCCAAGGAGGAGGTGATTCCCACCTGCAAAGACGTTATTCGTTTGGCTTCGCCAGCGCGAGGTGCGTCCAGCGTCCCAGCAACGGTGGACTCACGCCGCCGCCCTCAAAGAGTAGCTCCAGCAAACGGTGACCACTGTCCGACTGCTGCCCAACCAACGGTGGCCCAGCCCCGCACCGTCGCGCCAATGACTCGCAAACGGCGAGCTACCAATGGCAAACCGTCCGGGGGCGTTGACGGCCTGATCCAGCAAGCCGAGGCCGTTCATGTCAGCCTGCGCCAGACGCTGCTGCAAAACCGAGAGCTGCTCAAGGCTCTCAAACAGCATCGCCGTCAGACCAGGCTCGTCCGTTCGACGCTCTCGTCGCTCAAACAGCTTCAAGGAATTGGGGCGTAATCGGTTCGAGCTAGAACGCGCAGAACCGGGCATGTCCTGATCCATTTATCTGAAAGGAGGTCCGATGCCCCTGACTCTCAATGTGGGCCTTTCCAAGAAGGTCGGTTTGCCTGACTACGGATCGCTTGGCGTCTCGTGCAACGTCGAAGTCGAGCTTGATGCGACGTTGCTGCTAAATGATCTGGACGGTTTTCAGCAGAGGGTGAAGCAGGCGTATGGGGCCTGCCATCAAGCCGTTCAAGATGAGTTGCACCGCCAACAGAATGTCGGCTCGACCAACAGCAATGGCCATCCGTCGGCTAGCGGCAATGGCCAGCCGACAAATGGTGGCCGCACCAATGGCCAACCCCGCGATCAGACGCGGCGTGCCACGGCTAGCCAGATTCGCGCCATTGAGGCCATTGCTCGGCGGCAGCAGATGGACCTGGCAAAGCTGTTGCGCCAGCAGTTTGGCACCGATAAGACGGCCGACCTATCGATTACCGAGGCCAGCGGCCTGATTGACGAGCTGAAGGCGGCTGCCAATGGTTCGGGAGGTGGGCGATGAGCAGCGCTGTGGCGGCCCCAGCCGCCGGAGAAGGCTCGATTGTCGGAAAGGACCGAAACTATATTTCTTTCTCTTCGATTCGCGCCTATCAAGCGTGTCCGCTGAAATACTTTTTCAAGTACGTGGCGGGCCTGCCCGAGGAATCGGTAGCGGCAACTTCCTTCGTTTTCGTGAGCACCACAAATTCCAGCCGAACGCGCTTGCCGGGCGCAAAGTCCTGCGCCAGCTCCGCATAGAGCAGTAATTGCTCAGTGGCATCCTCGGCCTGCTCAGCGCTCCAGCGGGAACGCGACGTCTTCCAGTCCGAAATTACCAGTTCCGCGTCGGTCTCGATGATCAGGTCCACTCGGCCCAACAAATCCGGCAAGCCAGGAATCACGAGTCCACGCAGCGTCTCTTCCACCGCCAAAATGCGACCAGTGGGCTTGGCCAAGCTGCTGACCGCAAACGCCGCCAGCATTCGCTTGGCCGTCTCATCGAGATCCTGGCGAGTTTCCTCCTTTCCGAAGCGGACTTGGGTTCCCTCGCGATCCTGCCAGCCGGCGTTGTACTCCTCAATCATCACATTGATGCTAGGCGGTGCATTGCCGGCCAGCAGCTCGCGGTAGTGGTGCTCGATGGCCCGGTGAATCGCAGTCCCAAAGATCAGCGT
>JANNTN010000207.1:0-22642 GCA_031394445.1 Anatilimnocola sp. | reverse complement strand
CACCAAACCGACTCCCGCGTGAAGAAAGCCCTCGAAGCCCTCAAACGGCGGACGGCAAGACTCGAATTGCTAGGCAGCTATCCGAGGGCTCGCAGCGGGAAATCATAACCGCCATTCCATCAGCCGGGAGCAAACCTGCTCCCGGAGATGCTGCAATGGACGCTCTATTCGCAGCCCACCGGGACCAAGTTTGGTCCCGGCTAGTCGAACTAGGCGGCGTTTTCCTTCGGCTCGTCCCGATCGAGCGCCTCGCGGCGAATATGCCCGTCTTCCGTCACGTCGTCGAACCTCACGCTAACGCGTTTGGAAACGCCCGATTCTTGCATAGTAATGCCGTACAGCGTGGTGGCGGCGGTCATCGTCTTCTTGCTATGCGTGACAATCACAAACCGCGTCCAGCCGAGAAAATCTTTGAGCACATCGACAAACCGGCCGACGTTGGCTTCGTCGAACGGGGCATCGACCTCGTCGAGCACGCAGAACGGGCTAGGCCTGAATTGAAAAATAGCCAGAAGCAGTGCGACCGCGGTGAGCGCTTTTTCACCCCCGGAAAGCAGCGAATTATTGAACGACGGCTTACCCGGTGGCGTGGCCATGATTTCCACGCCACATTCCAGCACGTCCTGGCCTTCTTCGAGCAAGAGATCGGCCTTGCCGCCGCCGAAGGCCTTGCGATACAGGGCCTGAAAGTTGACCCGAATCGCTTCGAGCGTTTCCAAAAACAACCGCCGGCTATCGGCGTTGATCTTGTGGATAATGCGTTCCAGCGACTGCTTGGCGTCGGTCAGGTCTTTGTGTTGGCCCGAGAGCGTCGCAAAGCGTTTCTCCAAATCGTCCAGTTCGTCGAGCGCGTCGAGATTTACCGCGCCGATCTGGTTGATCTTGCGACGCAGCGATTCGATCTCTTCTTCGACTGCCGCCCGCTCGCTGGCTTCCTCGGGGGATGGCTCGTTGGTCAAGTCAGCCAGCTCAATCCGATAATCGTCACGCAAGCGGTCGGCGAGCGTCTTGCGCTCATTCCGCACTTGCTCGGCCGAGAGCGAAAGTTGGTGTTCTTTATCGCGGAACTTGACGCTGCGTCGGCGTAGCTCGGTCAACTCTTCGGCAATCTTCGCGCGTTGACCGGCTGACGTATCGCGGCGTGCCAGGCACTCCTGCCGCGCGGCTTCGAGCGATTCCTCTTGCAGCTTGATATGCGCGATGATTCCCGTAGCCGCGAGAATGGCCAGTTGCGAGGCCTCGCGGCGATCGGTGGCCAGTTGCAATTGTTGCCGCACTTGCTCGATCGCCCGTTCTCGTTCGCGGCTATCATCCTGAAACTGAGCCATCCGCAGGCTCAAGCCCTCCAGTCGCTGATCGACGCGGGCGAGGTCCACTTTGGCGGCCGTTGCCAACGACTCGGCTGCCTGCCGCTGGGAATTCAACTGCCCCAACGACGATTGCTGGTCCGCAACCGACGATTGCAGCTCGCCTGCCTGTCGCTGGGCCTCGATCAACTCCTGCTTGGTGCTTTCGAGCGTCGTCTGCGTCGTTTCGCTGGCGGCATTTGCGCTCACCAGTTGCGCCTCCACTTGGGAAATCTGCTGATCGACGTGCTCGATCTGCTGCTTGGCCGCCTGCACGCCGGCCGCGGCTGCCGCAGCTTGATAATCGAGCGATTTGTGGGACAAAACCAGTTGCCGCAAGACACGATCGAACCGGTCCACCTCATCTTTGAGAAAGCTCGTCTCCCGCTGGGCATCGATGATCTGTTGATCGAGCACCGCCAAATCGAGCCGAGCCGCGCGAAGCTGACTGCGCCGCGAAACCAGGCTAGTGGCCGATTGACGCGGCCCAAACGCCATCGCCCCCTGCTCATCGACCAACTCGCCGCTATGCGTTACGAATCGCGCGCCGGCGGGCGCTTTGGCTCGCAGCCTCCATGCGTCGCCAAGCGTTTGCACAACAAACGTGCGGCCAAGCAGCCGCGTGATGAGCGGTCGATATTCTTCCGGGCACTCCACCAGCTTGTCCGCTCGGGCGATGACGTGAACGCCGCGGACCATATCGGCGGTAAGTTCAATGGTTGCCGAATCTCGCGGGACCGAAACGGCTGATTCCGATGTTTCCACCGAGCTCGTTTCTTTAGTACTGAGTACAGAGTACTGGGTACTCTGATTTTCAGAAGCAATAGCCACGACCCTACCGGCCAATTCCCCCACGCGGCCAGTGATCGCCACGAGTTGCTCGGAATTACCCTCCACCACAACCGCTTGTGACATTTCGCCCAGCGCGACATCGATGGCGGGAGCGTGCTCCACGCTTACCTGCAACAAATCGGCCACAACGCCTTTGATAAGCGACCACGGGTAGCCGGGCGCTGGTGACGATTCAGTTTCGCCGCCTGGCCGCTTCAAGCCAGTCTTTTCCAGAATTTGCTTAACGCCGGCACCGATTCCTTCCAGCGTGCGTTCAAATTCTTCCAGCATTTCGGCCCGCTCGGCGACGCCCAGTTGCCGGCCGTGCAATTGAGCCAGATCTGCTGCGCGAGAGGCGTGCAGGTTGCGGCATTCGGTGAGCTCATTTTCCGCGGATTCGACTTGAGCCGTCTGCTCGGCAAGCTGCGCGGCAATCAACTGTTGCTGCTCGGCGGCAACAGCCAGTTGCTGTTCGCGAGCGGCCTTCGTCGCTACAAACTCTGCAAGATGGCGTTGCTGGTCGATGATCGATTGCCGCACGACCCCCAATCGCGACTCCGCCGCTTCCACTTGGCTTTGCAACGTGGCGGCGGCTTGCAATTGTTTGACGTGCTGTTGCCGGCCGGTCTCGATTTGCTCGCGGGCCACTTCATAATCGTGCGTCAATTCACTCAGCCGAGCCGTCCGTTCGGCCAAGTCCTTCGCAACCGACTGCCGGTCGATTTGCGCCGCCGCCAGTTCCGCTTCGGTCGCTTTGAGCCGCGAGCGCACATCGCCCGCCTTGTCGCTCATCGCCAGCAAGTTCTGCCCGTGCAGCTCGGCTTCACCTTCCAGCTCCGTGCTGCGCGTCCGCTCGAACTCGATCGTCGATTGTTGCCCCGCGATCTGGTGCCGAGCATTGGCGAGCTGGCTCTCGCAGTTGCGCAGCTCCTCGCCGGCGGTGATCACCGCCGTTTCTAGCTCCAACTGCCGCGCTTCGAGTAGCTGCGAATGGGCATCCGCCGCCTGCACTTCCTCATGCGCTTGCGTCAACTCGGCTTCGATCTTGGCCAGCTTGTCGGACAACTTGCGCCAATCGACGAGGGCGATCTGCGTGCGCAACTGTTTCAGCCGATCGCTGTATTCGCGATAGCGCCGCGCCTTGCTCGCCTGCGACCGCACTGCCTTCAGTCGGTTTTCAACTTCTTCGACGATGTCGGTCAAGCGGAGCATGTTCTGCTCCACCCGCTCCAGCCGCCGCTGAGCCTCGACCTTCTTCGCCTTGAACCGACTGATCCCCGCCGCTTCTTCAAAAATGGCCCGGCGATCTTTGGCCGAGGCTTGCAGCAGCCGATCGACCTTACCTTGCTCGATCAGGCTGTACGCATCGCCACCCAGGCCCGTGCCGCGAAACAAATCCTTGATGTCCTTCAGCCGGCAGGGCTGACGATTGATAAGATATTCCCCTTCGCCGCTTCGATAAACCCGCCGCGTGATGTGAACCTCGGAGGCGTCGATCGGCAGCCGCTTTTCGGCGTTTTCAAAGACGAGCGTCGCCTCGGCCGTGTTCATCGGCTTGCGGCCGCTGGTGCCGGAGCCTTTGAAGATCACATCGGACATGTCCTTGCCGCGCAAGCTTTTGGCCGATTGTTCCCCCAGCACCCACTTGATGGCATCGACAATGTTGCTTTTGCCGGAGCCGTTGGGGCCCACGACCACCGTGATGCCAGCCGGAAACTCGAACCGCGTCTTATCGGCGAAGCTCTTGAAGCCGTGTAGTTCGAGAGCTTTGAGCATGAGAAAAGAAATACCAATTACCAAGCACCAATGACCAACGGCCCGAAGTGCCTAAGGTCAGTCATTGGTAATTGGTCATTGTTTCATTGGTCATTCTTCTTTGGGAACGGATTCAGTCTATCAAGAACCGTGGGCTTTTTGGGCACATAATCCGGGTCAATATAGGTTCCGCCTGGAATCGCCTTGGATTCGTCCTTTGCGGCCAGTTCCGACTGCGGACCCCGCAGGTTATCGCGGAACAGCTCCGGCGAGGGCGTGGAGGCCCGGCGGTCTGCTAGCGTCGTCCCAGAATCGGGCGTGCTGCCCGTTTCGGGTGATTCCCCCTCGGGCGACTTATCTTCAGGCGATTCAGCCGGATCATCCTCGCGATAATACCGGCGGTCGGGCCGTGGCATCGCCTCCACCGCCAGCCGGCCTTCCAGGCATCCGCCTTGCTTGGCTTCCTGAAGGCACTGAATGACCTCGGTATAGTTCCCGCCCATTTTGACGATCGTGCGAATCAGCTTGTCCAGCTCGGCGGGAAACGACTCATAAACCGTGTCCTGCCCCGGATCGTACCGCCCGGCCCGCAAGTCGCCGTTCTCCATCGGCATGATCAAAATCCGCTTGCCGGCGTGTAGCAGCTTCACATTCCTCAGCTTTTGCTCGTGGCCAAACACCACGATCTCCGGCACGCGCGACCGGCTGACGTGAACAAGCGGCTCACCGGTTGTGGGAATGATGTGGTAGCGGAACTTCTTGTCGAGAGCCTCGCCCCGCGTCGTCGGATCGCCCGGATTGCGTGTCCGCAGCGCTCGAAACGCGCCATAGCGGGTCTCCACGCTCGGCACATGCAACAAATCCGACAGGCTGTCGAGCGCGGCGACGTGCGTCATCGTCGAAAGAGCCGTGAGCGCGTGCCAGCGAAAAGCCGATTCGTTGCGCGCCGACTCGGCCAGTGGCGCCGCGGCTTCCGGCTGATCGAGATAGGCCAGCGCTTCGGCCGAATAAAACCGCACTTCGGCGTCGCTCGAGCGCAAGCCGCTTTTGAGCGGGGCAATCGCTTCGGTGCCAATCGCTTCGAGTTGCAGCGAGGCCAGCGCGCTAGAGGTCGGCTCCAAGAGCTTCTTTTCCAGCAATTGCAGCCGCTCGACGCGGTCCACCGGGTTCTCGCGCAGCGGAATATTTCGAATCACCTGCAAATAGCGACCCAGGTTGTGCCGGTACCGGGGCGCAATCGTTAGTCCGAGAAAATCGTCGCGTTCGGGGTTGGCGACGCCTTTTTTCACGCCGGAATCGAGCGTAAAAAATCGCTGATTGATGGCCTTGCCAATCAACACGCTGATGCGAATCGACGCATCCGACTTATTAATCGCCATCCCCAACTCGCGGGATATCAACGAGGTGCCGCCGCCCAGCACACGGCCGCGCGTTTCCAGCACCTTGTCGGTGCTGCCTTCGAACACCGCATCGACCATCACGTCCCCTTGAGCCAACCCGTCGATATTGCCGCGCAGTGTCGTGCCCCCCATCACCTCCATCTGCCGCAGACGCGTTTGCATCAACCAGCCGCCCCGCAGACTCGTCGTCTCGCTTCGCAGGGGAATGCGGACTTCGACATCTACAGGGTCACCTTTTTGCACGCCGGGCGGCAGATAGGTTCGCACGAAGACCATCGAAGTCGTGGGGGACGCCAAAACCTTGTCGGCCTGGCGCACCTCGTGAGACTGCATTTCGCCGATCAGAATTTGGCGTTGTTCGGATGGGGGTGGATCGCTCCCGGTGTTGTCGAGATTGGTCACCAGCGCGATCGATTCTAACTTGACCGTGCCCAGGCCGACCGGGCGGGCATAGTCGCCGACCACCTCCGCCTTTTTCTCGTCCTCCGTAGTGCCATCCAGGTCGGGCGATTGGCCGCGAAATAGCGGCATGGCGCAGCCGCCCAGACCGGCCAGGCCCAGCGCCAGGAACAGCCGCCGATCCAGCGCAGGCTCGGCCCGGCGAATGGTGGAAATTTGCGAAACGGATGGCGTCATGCCAAAAACTCCCGGAATTCGCGGCAAAATGCGGACGAACCAGGCAGCGCCGGGTCCGCAGTTTGCGCGCGAGACTCCCGTTGTCCCTCTACAAACTCGGGCCGCGAACAATACGACCGGCGACTATAGGCGTCAAGAGAAAACCATCTTAGAATTGGCACGATGCTAGTGGGTATTTTTGCCGATACGCACGATCACCTGGCGAACATCCGCCTTGCGATCGAAAAATTCCATGCGGCCGAGTGCCAGCTTGTGCTCTTTGCTGGCGACTTGGTTTCGACCTTCGCCGTGCCGCCCCTCCGCAAGCTAAAATGCCCGTTCGTGGGCTGTTTTGGCGACAACGAGGGGAACAAAATCGGCCTGATGTCGGGCTATGCGTCGGTGGGGCACATGGCCGAGCCGCCGGTGCGATTCACAGCGGCTGACGGCACGCGTTTCATCATCTGCCACATGAAGCGGCAACTGCGCGGCCAGGCCGACGACTGGGACATCGCCGTTTTCGGCCACACGCATAAGCCGCGAATCCAGCGCGATGAGCAAAACCGCCTGCTCATCAATCCAGGCGAAGCAAGCGGGTGGACTTTCGGCCGGCCGACAATCGTTCTGCTGGAAACCTCGTCGCAGTCTTTCCAAATCGTAGATCTCGACGAAAACTTGGCCGCGACACAACCGAGTGCTGCTACAGAATCAGCCAATCGGTAGCGGGTTTATCGGTGGGATCGGGTAACTCTTCAAACAAGCGGCGGCCGCCTTCGACGACGCTCCGATTGTGGCCGCGGCGCACGCCATCGGGCAGCTCGGTCACTTCCTTGACATTGCCACCGCCGAGCACGACATAGTCGGCCATCATAATGTGCTTGAGCGACGGCACAACGTCCGCCACGACCTTGGACCATTTCTTCAAGCCCAGTTCCTCGAAGCCGTTGTCACCCAACAGCTCGAACAGACGATTGTCCCCCTGCTTCAGCCGGCCCATGTCGAGCGTCATTACCAAGCGCTCCGCCACCAAGGCCGAACCGACGGCGGTTCCCAGCCCCAAAAATAGCATCCGCCCGCCGTCGTAACTGCCCAGTGCCTGCAGGCAAGCGTCGTTCATGATGCGAATCGGCTTCTCGAACGCGGCAGAAAAATGATAGCCGACCCAGCCCGGTCCCAGATTGGGCGGGTCTTCAACGATCCGGCCGCCACTGACACGACTGGGAATGCCGAGCGCGACGCTCTCAAAAGTCCAATCGCTGACGGCCTCGCGCACTTGCTCCACCATCTTATCGGGAGTCAGCGACTTGCCCGATTCGAATTTGCGGTGCTCTTGATGGCTGGTGTGCCACAGCTTGACCGAGGTGCCGCCGATGTCGATGACGAGGACGTCCATATGTGGTTTCGTTTCTTGTTCCGTCAAGGTTTTGCTCCTTCAACTTCTGTGGCTTGGGCAATCAGTTCCTTCCGCGGGCGACGAATGCCCATGCCGGCCAAATCGTCGGCCAGCACGCGATCGATCAACTCAATAACTCCCGCGCCACGATCGTATTGCAGCACGAGGTCACAGCGATCCTTGAGCGTGGGCAAGGCGTTTTCGACAGCCGCTGCCACCGCGCACGATTCGAGAAAAGCGTGATCGTTTTCGGCATCGCCGACCCCCACCACATTGCTCGGCGAAAGTTGCATCCGCTTCAAGACTTTCGCCAGACCGGTCGCCTTGTTGATGCCGCTGGGCAACACCATGACCGCGCGTTTGTTGAAGATGATCTGATATTCGATCCCCAGGTTTTGAATCGTGTCGAGCACTGTGGCTTCGTGCGGTCGCCAGGTCGCAAAAATCACCTTGCCCTGCGAAAACGGCTTCACACCGCGCTGCATAATTTGCGTCAAAAACGCTTCGGGGGGCGGCTCACCGAGAATCTCCTCGCGGTTTTCGTTCGGCCACACGAGCAATGCCCCATTCTCGGCCACGATGGCGTCGCACAAGTGAAAGTCCGGAAAAACCGATTCCAGCTCCGGCATTTCGCGCCCGGTAACCAAGATGAATTTTCGGCCCGATTCCTTCAATCGTTTGATCCCATCTAACGCCTCTGCCGACACGCGGCTGTCGTGTGCAAGCGTGCCGTCGTAGTCCGACGCGAGGGCTAGATAATGCATGGGCAATCTCAGATTCGAGGAACCGCCGCCCACAGAGGATGCAAAGCCTGTGCCGAAGATTACCTACTACATATCCGGCCATTCGCCCGAAAAGACTTCGGTGGCAGGCCCGGTTTTATAGACGCAGCCGTCGGCCTGCGACCATTCGAGTTCCAGGTCGCCGCCGCGAAGGTGATTGATAATCCGCCGCCCGGTACGCCCAGTGAGCACGCCGGCGACGCAAACCGCGCTGGCCCCAGTGCCGCAAGCCAGCGTCTCGCCGCTGCCCCGTTCCCAAGTGCGCTGCCGCACTTCGGTGGACGACAGCACCTCAATGAACTCGACATTCACGCGAGCGGGAAAGACCGCCGCGTGCTCGATCTTGGGACCGAGCCCCAGCACCAGATCGTCCGTAGCTTTTTCGACGTAAGTCACGCAGTGAGGATTGCCCATCGAAACGCAAGTGACTTGCAGCGTGCGGCCATCGACCGTCAGCGGAACATCCAGCGGTGGGCTGCCTTGCAGCTTCGTGGGAATCTGCGCCGCTTCGAGTATCGGCTGGCCCATGTTGACGCGAATGCGCTCGGCCTTGCCGTTGGCGACTTCTAACTCCACTGTCAGGATGCCGCGCCCCGTTTGAATGCGGAGCGTCTTCTCGCGCTTGATGCCGTGGTCGTGGACATATTTGGCGACGCACCGCAAGCCGTTGCCGCACATCTCCGATTCGCTGCCGTCGGCGTTGTACATCCGCATCCGGGCGTCCGCCCCGTTGTCGCTGGGGCAGATCAAAATCAGCCCATCGCCGCCAATGCCGAAATGGCGGTCCGCCATTTTACGGGCCAGCGTCGCCGGATCTTTCGGAAACGGCACATCGAAGCAATTGACATAGACATAGTCGTTGCCAATACCATGCATTTTTGTGAATCGCATCGGGATATTTTAACGGATGAGGGTGAGTGGTGAGTAGGTGAGTGCGAGTCACGCGGGGCTACAACTGTCGGAATCACTCAAACAACGGTAGCATCTATCCGCGGGAGGCCCAAAAATACTTCCCTATCGCGGTAGATTTTTCGCACATCCCTGCATGTTCAGCTTCTTCAAAAACCGCCACCGTCAGCAACTTCTGGCCGCTGACCCGCCTGGCCAATTCACGGAAACAATCCGTAAGAACGTCGCTGTCTATCCACTCTTATCCTCTGCCGAACAGCAGAAACTTGTGGAAACGGCCCAGGTCATCGCCGGAGAACGCTCTTTTTACGGCGTGAGCGATCTCAAAATCACCGACGAAGCGATTGCGACCATTTCCGCGCTCGCGGCGCTACTCGTGCTGCACGGCGACGGCTACTACTTCGACCGCGTGGGAGCGATTCTGGTTCACGGCACGACGCCAAAAGTCCGCATGGTCCATCCGCTCGGCGGCGCGGAACTGGTCGAAGAGGGGGTCGGCATCGCCGGCCAGCATCTGGAACAAGGCGAAATTCGTCTCGCCTGGGACCAAGTCATCTATGGCAGCCGCGACGCCCAAGACGGCTTCAACGTCGTCCTTCATGAATTCGCCCATCACCTCGACTGGCTCGACGGCGAGCATGATGGCGTCCCCCCGCTCGCCCGCGCCAGCGACCGCCCCCACTGGCTCGAAGTGATCGATGCCGAAATCGACCACCTGCGCACCGAGCTTCGCGCCGGCCGCGATACGCTTCTCCCCGACCACGCCTCCGACAACCCCGCCGAGCTCTTCGCCTACTCGACCGAAGCCTTCTTCGAGCTGCCCCACGAACTCGCCAACCATCACCCCGACCTCTTCAACTGCCTGCTCAGTTTTTACATCACCGACCCGCGCACCTGGTTTCCTAAATAAATCTCTTCGTTAACTCCGTTTCCTTCTGTTCAAATTCTTTCTGATCCGTGTCATCCGCGTTAATCCGCGGCCAACATCCCTGTTTCCACTATGAAATTCGGACCAATCCCCGACACCATCGACGCCTACATCGCCACGTTCCCGTCCAAGGTCCGCGCGATCCTCAAGAAAATCCGCGCGACGGCCAAAAAAGCGGCTCCCAAGGCCACCGAAAAGATCAGCTACCGGATGCCGGCGTTCTTTCAGAACGGTGTGCTCATTTACTTCGCCGCTTTCAAGAACCACATCGGCATTTTTCCGCCGGTCCGCGACGACGAACAGCTCCTCGAGCAAATCGCCCCGTATGCCGGTCCCAAGGGGAACCTCCAGTTTCCACTCGACAAGCCGATACCATTCAACCTCATTACTCGCATCGTCAAACTCCGCCTGAAGCAAAACCTTGCGCGGGCCACAAAGCCGAAGCCGCGATCGCGGAAGGGTAAGCCAGCAGCTTCCTAACGACTGCTCGACTTGTATTCGCACAATCCGCCAGCCTATATTGGCTCTTCGCAGTTCTCTCCTTTACGACGGATTGTCTCGGTCATTTTCAGCGGCGGCTCGTAACTGGCCACTGTCACTGGAGGTTGCGTCATGTCTTCAGCCCAGCCAATGGGTCGGTCTCGTTTTGGCTTCACGCTCGTGGAGCTGCTGGTTGTCATCGCCATTATCGGCGCGCTCGTCGCGCTGCTTTTGCCAGCCGTGCAATCGGCCCGCGAAGCCGCGCGGCGGATGAGTTGCACGAATAACATGCGGCAGCTCGGCCTGGCCGTCCACAATTATCACGACTCTAACCGGCTCTTTCCCGCGTCGGTGTATGGCTATAAAGCCTGCGATCCGGGAGCAGGCGTCACACCCGATCCACTGCCGCTCAACGTCTCGGGCTGGGTGGGCGCGTTGTCGTATGTCGAGCAGGGCGCCATCGTTTCAGGCTACAACTTTCAACAAGCCGCCTCGCACGCAACCTCGACCGCCGCGGGAAATCCCAATCCCGTCGTCGGTGACGCCGTCGCCAGCGGGAACGGCAAGTTACTCGGACAAAAGCTGAACATTTTTCTCTGCCCTTCGGACCCGACCGACCCGTTCATCGCCGACGGTTCAACAAATTATTCGGTCAAAGTCGGCAGTGGACTCCGGGGCGCGCGCATCAATTACGACTTCAGCACGAATTGCTCCGTCGTTTGCAATTTTTGGAAATCACTCACGCAGGAAAATCGCAACATGTTCGGCGAGAACAGCGATACGCGCATTTCCAACGTCGTCGATGGCCTGAGCAACGCGATTATGCTCGGCGAGACGACTCGCGACGTCGTCAACGGCAACGGCAACACCTGGGGCTATCGCGGCTGGGTGATGAATGGCGTCGATGCCGCCTGTACCCAGCAAAACGGCCACGGCATCAATGTCTGGGATCGCGGCCCCACGCGACCCCAACGCATTCCCGGTCAACTCGGCTCGTGGAGCTGGGTTGGCAGCAATCATCCATCGGGCGCGAACATCACGCTTGGTGACGGCTCGACTCGCTTCATCAGCGAGACGACCGATTTCACCACGCTCGTCCGCCTCTCGCGAATCGCCGATTCGATACCGATCGGCGATTTCTAAATGTGACAGACAGCGATTGATCGAGACCGACCCATCTTCTGCACACTTTCGTTACTTACTATGCGCAATTGCCTTATCGTGTCCCTATTAGCAGTCGCGATTGTCATTTCAGGCTGCCAAAAGCCGTCGAATCTCCCGCCGCAATATCCCGTCAGCGGCACAATCTCGCTCGACGGCAAGCCGCTGCCCGGCGCGGGCATCATGTTCCTGCCGCGCGGCGACACGCGCGGCAACGGCGCCATGGCCATGAGCGATCCCACCGGCAAATACACGCTCAAGACCGACCATGGTGGACCCGGTGCTCCCGAAGGCGAATATGCCGTCACCATCAGCAAGGTCGTCAACCGCGACGGCACGCCCTACGTACCCAATCCCGATGTGGCCGAAGCCGGCGAGCGCGAAACATTGCCGGGAATTTATAGCGACTCGATGAAAACCACGCTCAACGCCAACGTGCCCAAGGGCGGCAACACGATCAATTTTGATTTGAAGTCCAAACGCTAAGTTGCGATTGGCGATGATTAGCCGCAGCCGGTCGCCCCGTCAGACTTCAACTTTGCTGCTGCAGCGAGACATCAACCGGCTGGCTTTGGTGGCGGCTGCTTCCTTCGAATCTGGATAAGGTGGTCAACCAATTGCGTGTACCGCTGTGGATGAACGAGTGACAGCGCGGTGGGGCACTCCCGGTGTGCGGCCAGCAGAGCAGGCTGGCTCTCCAGGTAAGGGCGATGCGCGTAAAACATCAGGTTCTGCGCATACCACCACTCCACATCCTGCCGGCTCCACAGCGCTCGCCGCAGGCAATCGATCGGCAAATAATCGTGCTGGGCGAATAGATTGGCCCAGTATCCCGGCCACTGCTCATTGATGTGATTGGTTCCGCCTTGATGCGGCACCTCGGCGGAAAACAACACGATCGGGGCCAGCTTCACCAGCGGCGCCACGAAACCACCGGCCGCTGCTGGCGGCAAGTGCTCGGCCACTTCCAGCGACATGGCCATATCAAACCGATGTGACACGGCAAACTGCTGCTGCAGATCGAAAGCCGTAAACCGTTCGGCCGGAATCTCCAGCTTCTGGCGATCGACGTAGTCGCCATCGACGCCATATACGTCCTTAATGCCTTGCGCGCGAAACTCGGCTAGCCAGGTTCCTTGGCCGCAGCCGATGTCGATCAAGGTTTTCGGACGCACCCATTGCAGCACCAGCGGCACGGCGGCGCGGGCTGAGCGCCCTCGCGTATCGAATCGAAAAATCCGCTCGAGTAATCTGGCTGCATGGCTTACCTCTCAACCACAATCTTCAGCCGCCCAGTCGCAGTGAGTCCGCGCCGATCGGTCCGCTCCACGCTCACCAGATACACTCCCGGCTTCTCGTACTTGTGCGTCGTGATCGCGTATCCATCCTTAGCATGAATAGCCACATTGCCGTCGCTATGTGCGACAACCTTGGGTGAGCCGTCGCCAAAATCCCAAGTTTCTTCGCCGTCGGTCGTATTGAACGTCCGCACTAGGAACTTGATCGAATCGCCAACCTTGATTCCTTCCGTCGGCGCGTAAGCCGGGTGGATCGAGGGCGGAATTTGTTCGGGATAGGCCTTATCGACCACATCCACGAACGCAAAGTCGTAATCGACCAGTCCCGCGGCGTCCGTGATTTTCAAAATCTCGCTGTAAATCCCCGGCTTCGCGTACGTCCGCTCGAACTTTTCACCTGTGGCCGTTTGGCCATCCGTGCAGGACCATTCATACTTCGCAACCTTGCCTGCGGCCGACCACGACTTGCCGCCATCCAGCACAACATTCTCTTCCACTGCTACAAAATGATGCGGCCGGGCCACCGCAATCAACTTCGGCTGACGCTCGTGGCGATACGCCTCCCAAATGAACGCATAGCCGTCGATAATGCCCCATTTTCCCGATGGCTGTCGCCCGCTGAGATCGAAATGCAAATGCGACCAGCCGCCGCTGCCACCTTCCTTGCCCAAAATGCCGATCGCGTCACCCATCTTCACGCGCTGGCCGAGCTTGATGTTCGTCGCGATCGTCTTCAGGTGGCTATAGCGATAAAACCAACCGCGATCATCGAGCAGATACACCACGTCGTACCGCGGCGCGACCGGTGTGCCGTCATATCCCGGGAGCCGATCGGTGCCGACCGACACCACCAGCCCATCCGTCGCCGCTACGACCTCAACAAACCCCTCGGCCCCGCCAATATCCAGTCCGTAGTGGTAATAGATGTTCCCTACGCCGGGCTTCTCGCCACCATCCACGTGGCTCGGCTCATTCGCCATCTGCGTGCGTGAGGCAAACCACGCCTGCTTCGCGGGGTACATGAACGTCTTGGTATCGATCACCGGCTGTCCCGCCGGCCATAGCCGCAAGCGGGCGTCCTTCTCCAACCCCCACGCATCGAGGTTAGCACTCGTCTTCTTCGCCTGCGAAACATACCCCTTCGTGATCGGGCAATCGATCTGCACCTTCCCCACCGTTACCGGCAAGTGATACGTTGCCGAGCCCAGCGTCACCGCCTGCCCGCCAACTTCCACCTTCACCTCGGAGCGTCTCACCGCCCCTCGCAGGCTATCGCGAATGTCCTGCACATCAACGAGCTTCACGGTCACCTTCTGACCATTCGTCAGCGTCACTTCCTCCGCTTCACCCTCTCTCAAATCCACCGCCACAAACGGCGACTTCAATGTCGGCATTGGTAACTCTGCCCAAACATCACTCAGGCATGCCAAACCAAAAAACAACGCGAGCCCAACTGTTTTCCTCGCTCTCTTTAACACAGAGGCACGGAGGCACAGAGCCACAGAGAATCCATAATTCATTTTTTTCTTCCCTCTGTGCCTCAGCGTCTCTGTGTCTCTGTGTTAAATCCAACGACACAAACCCACCAACATCGCATCCATTTCATTTCGCCGCCATCTGTTTCGTCGCCGGCAGTGCATCGGCAAACGGCGCTTTCGTCCGCTTCAATTCGGTTACGCACTTCGCCCGCAAATCGGCCAAAAGTGCCTTGTGTTCCGGCCGCAGCGCCAAATTCGTTAGCTCCTGCGGGTCGGCTTCCAGGTCATAAATCTCTTCCATCTCACCCGCCAGCAGCGTGCGAATGTATTTGTACTTGCCGTACCGAATCGCCACCCACCGGGCCACGCCGCCGTGATACAGATGCTCGTCGGTGGGAATCGGACTCGTCGCCGAACCATAAAACTCGCTCATCTCTTCATAAAAGAGCGCTCGCGGCTCTTCGCGCTGCTCGGGGTTCTTCAGCACTGCCGTTAGATCGCGTCCATGCATTTCCCACGGCAGCTTCACACCCGCGTACGAGAAAAACGTGGTAGTCAGGTCGCCGCCGCAGACGGGGCTGGCACAAACCTTCCCCTCTGGCAATTTCCCAGCAAACGAAACAATCAGCGGTGAATTGTAATTGGCCTCATACGGCGCGAGCTTCGCCCGAAATCCATGCTCCCCCATCGCAAAGCCCTGGTCGGCCGAATACACCACCAGCGTATTCTCCAACTGCCCGCTCTCCTTCAAAGCAGCCAGCACGCGGCCGACGCCTTCATCAAGGGCCAGCCCGCACTCGTTCACCATCCGTACCCAATCTTCAAACGTCTTCCCACGTGAGCCTTCGTCGCCAAATTGCGCATTCGTCGCGCCCGCGCGAATCTTGCCGTCAGCCGCCTTGTGCCACGCCTGCGACCGATTGAGATACTCCGGTTTCTCCGGCCGCGGCGGCAAAATATCACCCGGCACAGGCACCGGTTCATCTTTGAATTTGCCCACATGCCGCGGGGCTGGCGTCGAAGGCCCATGAATCGCTCCATAGCACAGCCACAAAAACCACGGCTTATCCTTGTCGCGCCCCTCGCCTTTGATGTAGTCACACGCCCACTGCGTGTAGTTATCCGTCGAATACCCGCTGACGGTCTTCTCCACGCCGTTCCACTCGATGATCTGATCGCCGTAATACACGCCCGCATTCTTCGGGTTTTTGGGCCGGTTCCACACGATCTGAAAATCCCAATCGCGGCCATAGCCGGTATCGGTCCCTGTGTGCCATTTGCCGATCTGAGCCGTCTGATAGCCATTCTGCCGAAACACGCGCGGCCAAAACGGACACTGATTCGGATCGTACGTGCTGCCAGGGTACTGCCCCTCCATCCGCATCGACTCAATCGCGTGCGGATAACGCCCCGTCAGCAAATTCGCCCGGCTGGGCATACACCAACTGCCCAAGTAGCAATGCTGAAACCGAATTCCCCGCTTCGCCAATCCATCGATATTCGGCGTCTTCACCCACGGCCACGATTCAGGATAGCACCCCAGCGTCTTCGTATTCTGATCATCCCCAAAGATGAACAGGATATTCGGCTTACCCTCCGCCGCACTTGCAGAGAATTGCGAGACGGCCACCACAACAACTAGGCCAAGAAGAACCCACCAGACGCACGACGATTTCATAACAACCTCGCCGAATAAAGGACAATCCGACAACGAGGCGATGATAGCACATCAGCCGGGAGCAAACGTGCTCCTGGTCACCGGCCAACCTAAACCGTGTGGCGGTTCTTCCGGGACCAAGTTTGGTCCCGGCTGTTGGTGAACTCTGTAGTTACCCAAGCCACTCCGCCACATCCTTCGCCCAATACGTCAACACAATCGACGCCCCGGCCCGCGTCATCGCCGTCAGCGACTCCAACACCACGGCCTTCTCATCGATCCAGCCCTTCTCCGCCGCCGCCTTCACCATCGCGTATTCGCCCGACACGTTGTAGGCAGCCAGCGGCACGCCGGGAAACGAATCGTGTACCAGCCGAATAATGTCGAGATACGCCAGCGCCGGCTTCACCATGATCATGTCGGCCCCTTCGGCTAAATCCAGCTCAACTTCGCGCACCGCCTGCCCCGCGCTCGCCGCCGCATCCATTTGATACGCCCGCCGGTCGCCAAATTTTGGCGTGCTCTCCGCAGCCTCGCGAAACGGCCCGTAAAAACTGCTCGCATACTTGGCCGCGTAGCTCAAAATCGGCAGATGCGTATAGCCGGCCCCGTCGAGCCCTCCGCGAATCGCTCCAACCATTCCGTCCATCATTCCGCTCGGCGCAACCACATCGGCCCCCGCCTTCGCATGGCTCACCGCCTGCTTCGCCAGCAACTCCAGCGTGGCATCGTTGTTCACATCCATCCGCCCCGTGTGGTCGTCGATCGCCCCGCAATGTCCGTGATCGGTGTATTCGCAAAAACAAACGTCCGTCATCACCAACAATTCCGGCGCGGCATCCTTCGCCGCCTTCACCGCCTGCTGCACGATCCCGCCGTCACAGTACGAATCGCGCCCCACCGCATCCTTCTCTGCCGGAATACCGAACAGAATAATCCCCCCCAGCCCCAGCTTTGCCGCCTGCTTCGCTTCTTCCGCGATCAGATCGACCGACAACTGAGCCTGTCCCGGCATCGAACCAATCGGCTGACGCACTCCTTTGCCCGTCCGGGCGAAGAGCGGCAAGATCAACTTCCCCGGCGAAAGCTGCGTCTCGCGAAGCAAGCTCCGCATCGCCGGATGGTACCGCAGCCGCCGCAGCCGCGTTGTCGGAAATCGTGATGAATCGTGCATTACACCTTTATAGTTCAGCCCGCGGCCTTCGGCGACGCTTCTTCCCGCTTCAAATACCGCCCGCACAGCTTTCCATCGGATTTCACATCCACCGGCTGACTCCCACTCACCACAAACTGACCGTTCACCACCACGTGGTCGATTCCCGAGCACAATTTCGTCGGCTGCTCATACGTGGCATTGTCAGTAACGGTTTCCGGATCGAACACCACAACATCCGCAAACGCTCCCTCACGAATCACGCCCCGCCCCGCCAGGCCAAACCGCGCCGCCGATTTTCCGCTGAGCTTATGCACCGCCTCTTCCAGCGAAAACACCTTCCGATCGCGCACCAGCGGCCCCAGCCACCGTCCCGTGGAGCCATACACACGCGGATGCACATGCCCGCCGGCGAAATAAATTCCGTCGCTGCCATGCACGGCCAAATCGTGCTTCAGCAGCGGTTCAACCAATTGATCCTGCGGCGAACCGGCCACCAAGAGCGTCGCCAAATTCGAATCGATCAGCAAATCGATCAGCGCCTCCTCCACCGGCTTGTTCCGCATCCGCACGAACTCTTCCAGGCTCATCCCGTGCAGCCCCTCGCATCGCGGCGCGGCCGTCCAAGCGATATGTATCTGCGATAGCGGCACAGCAAACGCCACCAGCGCCTCGCGAAAATGCGCCCGCACTTCCGGCCGATCCAGCCGATTCACCACTCCCAGCGGCCCATCCGCCCACACCTCGTAGGGCAACAGAAAATTCACCATCGTCGAGCCCCGCTGATACGGATACGACTCGAACGAAAAATCGACCTGCTGCCGTGCTTCCTTATCGATGAACTCCAAAACCTGCTGCACTTCCGCTTCGCTCGATCCCTTCAAGTGCGAAATATGCACCTTCACTCCCGCCCGCCGCCCAATCTCCACTGCCTCGCGCAGCGCCGGCAATAAACCGAGCTTGTACCGAATGTGCGTCACATAGAGCCCGTCATACGGCTGAATCACCGAGCACGCCGTCGCAATCTCCTCCGTCGTCGCGTGGCATTGATCGATGTAATCCATCCCTGTCGAAAGGCCCACCGCTCCCTGTTCCATTCCCTGCCGAATCCGCTGCTTGATCTCGCGCATCTGCACATCGTCCGGCCGCGCGACTCGCCCAAACCCCACCGCGCACGTCCGCACATTCGCGTAGGCCACATGCGTCGCCGAGTTTTGCACGTTATGCCCGTCGAGCAGGGCCATATAGTCGCCCAGCGACTTCCACCCGCGATAATCGGCCAGCGACAAGCCGTTGAGCGACCGCAGATAGTGCATCCACGCCCGCCAGTTGTGCTCCTCCACCGGCGCGTAGCTGATGCCGTCGGCCATCAGCACTTCCGTCGTATATCCCTGCGAAGTCTTCCAAGTCTGCTGCGGATGCACCAGCATCCAGCCGTCGCTGTGATTGTGAACATCGATGAACCCCGGCGCGACTACGCGCCCCCGGCAATCGATCGTTTGCTTCGCCGCCCCCCCCGCTAACCGCCCCACCGCCGCGATCTTGTCCCCCGTCACGGCCACATCCGCCGCAAACCGCTCCGCACCGGTCCCATCGATCACCATCCCCCCCAAAAACACAACGTCGTACACGCCAGCCTCCCAGTTGTAATCGCTCAAATTGTAAACAGGCCGAGGATGCACCGCTGATTTGCGGCTGTACACAGATGAGACCGAGAAACGATTCAAATATTCGTCTTCGTCTCAATCCCGCATTTTATCCGCGTCGTCCGCGCAATCCGTGGTCGTTATTCCTGCCTGTTTTTGGTTTGAGTCAGCAAGATTTCCCCAACCCGCACATCTTCACAAATTGTCCGCCCTCCGGCCACCCGCTGCCAAATAAAGTGTGCGCTTTAACCCAACCGCGACAGTCCAACAATCTGTACTTCTGATAGCACCCAAATTCCGCCGATTTTTCCCAGTAGCTGCGCTCGCCATTCAACACCACGCGCATTCTGTCGCTTTCCGCTTGAGCCCTTAGTCGGACAAACACTCTGAGGATTCCCTGATGAGCCGTCTGGCGCGTGATTCTTCCTGGCACTTGTTCGCGCTCGTCCTCATGGTCGTTGGGCTGGCAACTCTCGCCCCGCTCACCTGGTGGACATCGCGCGAACCGCTCGACAATTCCCAATCGCTCGGGCAAAGCAAGCATCCGCATCGCGCGGTCTTCGCGCGCATCACTGACGACTACGAAGATCGAAATCCCGCCGTCCCGCTGAACGCTCAGCCACAAATCGCGCCGATTGGCCCGCTAATCGCCGACCAAATCACGCTTGACCCCTCGATCCACGAAACTCCGGCCATTCCTGTCCCCACGCGACCGGCCGAGCCACCGCTGAGCGATTCAATCGGCCCCACACTCAGCAACTCGCTCGACACCACGCTCGAATCAGAACCCACCAGCGAAATGCGGCTCAGCGCCACGCTCATCCGCCCCACGCAGCCAGCGCCGCTCCCTACACCGCTCGAACCGCAATACCCCTCGTCGATCGAACCCAATCCCAGCCCCATCCCGCTGCCTGAAACCGCAATTCCCCAAAGGCCCATCTGGCCCAGCCCCGTCTCCCTCATCGAACAACTCCGCGCGACGGCCACCGCCGCCCCTCACGCCGCACCCTGGGCCGAGCAGACAATCGCCACGCTCGACCGAATCGCAGCCGTAAAATCGCTCGCCGATCCCGTCATCTCCCAAGAATTGCTCAACCTCCGCCAACTCGCCGATCAGGCCAAGCCCCTCTCGCAACAACCGGGCGACGAACAGGCCCGCTCCAAAATCCTCCGCGCCGGCTATTCCATCGTTCGCCGCATCGTCATTTGGGACATCGTTCATACCCTCGCCGGCAGCGAATCCACCGTTGCCGCGCCCATTGTCGATCAATACGCCTGGAAACACGCCATCGACAGCGTGAACTCCAAGCTGCAAGCCACCGGTGCCCCCGCCGCCTGGCGAAAATTCCTCTTCATCGACCGCGCCTGCGTCGAGTTCGATTCGCCAAGCCAAACCCCGGCCCAACAACGCGAGCTCGCCCGCGACATTCTCCACCGCCTCCACAGCACGCAACTCTCCCACGAACAAGAAAAGTTTCTTTCCGCGCCGGCGTTTCAATCGCTCGATCGCCAGCTTCACTTGCGAGCCGCCACGCTACCCGACCTGCCGGCGCTGCTCGCCTCCATCGAAAATTACGAACGCGATTTCGGTGCCGACACCGCCCGCGCGCTGGCGACCGAATACGATCTGCTCCGCTGGTCCCCCGACGAGGCCGTCCGCGACTTGGCCGATGCCGTCAACAACTACTACCGCAACGCCAACATCCGCGTGGCCATTTCCGCCGAGCTCGCCAATCGCATGATCCCGGCGCAATCGCCGCAGGTAGAAGCCGTCGAAGACACCATCCTCGGTGCCTGGGTTTCGGGCCAAAGCCACACCAACACCAAGCTCCGCGTCGCCCTCGTCCCCGATAAGCACCGCTGGAACGTCGGCCTCGAAGCCGTCGGCGAAGTCGCCTCTGATACCTCTTCGTCCAAAGGCCCCGCCACCTTCTATCAACGTGGCATGTCCATGTTCCGCGCCCGCAAGCGGCTCACCGTCGATAACCGCGGCATCCGCCTCTTCTCAGCCGAAGCCGAAGCCAACGCCAATAACGACCTCGACGATTTCCAAACCGATTTCGACGGAATTCCGCTGCTCGGTAGCTTCATCCGCTCCATCGCCCGCAATCAATACGATTCTTCCCAGCCCGCGGCCAAGGTCGAGGTCGAAGGCAAAATCATCGGCCGCGCCACGAGCCAACTCGATAGCCAGGTCGAGCAGCAACTCCAAAAATCCAAGCAAGAATTTCAGGCCAAGGTTGTCAAGCCGCTGAGCGAGATGAACCTGGAGCCCACCGCGGTCGAAATGGAAACCACCGCCGACCGGCTCATCGCCCGCTACCGCCTCGCCGCTCGCGACGAACTCGGCGCGCACACGCCCCGCCCCCAGGCCCCGAGCGACAGCATGCTCAGCGTGCAAGTTCACGAAACGGCCATGAACAACATCCTCGACCAGCTCCATCTGCACGGCCGCCGCGCCAGCCTGGTCGAACTCTACAAAGAAATGTCCACTCGTTTCGTCCCCGGGAAGAAAGTCGAAGTCCCCGAAGACCTCCCCGAGGATGTCTTCGTCACCTTCGCCACCGACGACCCCATCCGCGTCGATTGCCAGGACGGCCACGTGCGGCTGACGATCCACCTCAAAGAACTGGCCCAAGAAGGCACCCGAAACCGCTGGACCAACTTCACCGTTCACGCCTATTACGCCCCCAGCGCCGACCAACTCGACGCCAACCTCTATCGCGACGGCATCATCGAGCTCATCGGCGACAATCGCCCCCTCCCCATCGGCCAGCGCACCGCCCTCACCGCCATCTTCGCCCGCGTCCTCTCCCGCAACCGCAAGCTCCACGTCATCAACAAGCAAATCGCCGAAGCCCCTCAACTCCGCGACCAGCAAGTCACCCAATTCGTCATCCACGACGGCTGGATCGGCGTCGCCCTCGGCCCCAAAACCCCCGGCCGCCAAGCCTCCATGACCCCCCGCCCCAATCTCAAGCGGGAATAGCCTTCTTTAGGAATGAGCAAGCACGAGACACACATGACGCAATGGTACTGGCGTCAACGTGGAGGCACTCTTATCCACGAGTTTCCAGCCGTTCGTCGCGCTGCCTGCCAGGGGCAACGTTTGCTTGACGGCGTCATTATTCTTAATGGAGAACACCGCGAAGCAATTCCGTCGGAGGTATCGCTCAAGAATAAAGACATCGTCATCGTTCAGACAAAGAATAGTCGCTTGGGCATGTACCTCATGGGGCAAGCGTTCTTCTCGATGGATCTTATGCGATCTTTTGAACCTCGCTCCATCGAATCCATTGCACTGTGCGCAGTGGACGACGCGATTCTACGTCCTATTTTCGAGCGACACTCAGGTTGCCAAGTCGTTGTGTGTCCTCCAGAGGTCTGCTGCCTGAGTCGCAAAATCGTTTAAGACTGCAAACCCACCAATCGCGCACTTACCTAGCGGATTTTGTGTAGAATTTGACCACGTTCCATTGTGGTATTAAAATACAACAATGCGGTCATGATCTATGCGTTTTGAATCCATCATTTGGGATCTCGACGACGATCCGGGCGGAAACGTGCAGCACTGCGCTGAGCACGATATTTCCAAGGAAGAAGTCGAGGAGGCGTTGAGCAATGCTACGGACGGCGATATTAGCCGATCATCTGGTCGGCCGGTCATTTTTGGAGACACAAACGCTGGTCGCCATCTCATGATTGCTTTTGAAATTGTTTGGTTCATTGTTACTTCCAGATACTTCCAAAAAAATACAATTGCCATGTTTCAAGTTGTAACAAAAGTGAATTAGTAAATAATGTATCAAT
>JANNTN010000776.1:0-4513 GCA_031394445.1 Anatilimnocola sp. | reverse complement strand
GCAAACCTTTGGACAAGTCCCGGCCACCTCCGTTCTGCCCGCCCCACCGCCGACCGCATTTCGTCTCCAAGTTCAAACTGACCAAGTCCGCCCTCCCATCCGTCGCCATTTAGGAATCGTGGCACTAGCAAGTTGATCGACGGGGCCGCGACATGATTCGATCTCGCTTCATGGCCGTGCCTGCTTTTCGATAGGGGTAATCAAGGCGGCGTTACACCCAGGGCTTTTCGCCCGGTCGCGATGGCGACTTCGCAAGCTTATGTTGGCGGAATGAGTTATGGATTGTCATTGTCGCCTGCGGGACGATTAGCGTGCCAGTTCGAGCCGGAACCAACTGCTGCCGAGCAGCCGGCTTTGCCGGCACACGACACGCAGCGGCTGGCAGAGGCGTTCGCCGAATCGAGCGCTGTAGGGCTGATGGAGCTGGCCAGCTATCGTTACGCGGGGGCGTCGGGGCCCGGCTTGGAGTTTTGGCGGGGGTTTGCCCGGCGGTTATTTGCCGGTTTATGCGGCTTAGGCGAGGCGTCGCCCACGCACTGGAAGAAAATCGCGCCGCCCGCGGAACTAGAACTAGCGGAACTGACGGCCTCGGCACCTCCAATGCGCGGCCTGGAATATCTCGATTCGGCGGTGCTCCGGAACCTGTGGAGCGAATTGGCCACCGAGATCGGCGACTGCGCTGCCGCTTGGAAAGACGGGCCAGCAGCCTTGCTGGCGGATGTCGATCCGCTGTTTCATCAACTGGGCCGCGTCACTTTTCATCTGGCCGAGAACAAACGCGATCCGGCCCGCCCTTTCGCATTCTTAGCAACGTACACACATCGCGTGTCGGAGCGGGCCAAAGTGGCGCATTTGCCCCTGGCCGAGGCAGTCAAGACTTACGCCGGCGCACGCGACGCCACGAAGCTAAAATCGGTCTTAGCGCCCGTAGAGCGGGCCGCCGAGTCGATCCCACTCGTGCGCGAACTGCTCGATCGCAAGACGCTGTTCGCACCGCAGGCCTGGTCGATTCGGCAGGCCTATCTTTTTTTGCAGGAAGCGCAGCGCATGGAGGAATCTGGCGTCGTCGTCCGCCTCCCCGATTGGTGGTCAGCCCGTCGTCCGCCGCGCCCCCAGGTGCAGGTTCGCCTGGGCAAACGCGAACCGAGTGGCTTGGGGCTGGAAGGAATGCTCGATTTCGACGTGGCGCTCACACTGTACGGGGACGAGTTGACCGAGGCCGAGCGGCAGAGTCTGCTGGCCGCGACCGACGGTTTGGCGCTGCTCCGGGGGAAGTGGGGCGAGGTGGATCGCGACCGTTTGCAACAGGCGCTTGACCACTGGAAAGAGGTTGAGCAGGCCCAGGCCAAGGGCATCGACTTCATCCAGGGAATGCGGCTGCTTTCTGGCGCGGCTCTCGCGGATGCAAAGGATGAAGAGGCTCCGGCCGTGGCTTGGTCAAGTGTTGTAGCGGGAGACTGGCTACATAGCACGCTAGCCCAGATGCGGACGCCAGGACCGGATCGCGATTGCCAGCCGGGACGCGATTTGCAGGCGACGCTGCGCCCCTATCAAGTCGAGGGCGTGCGCTGGCTGTGGTTCATCACGCAACTCGGACTTGGCGGCTGCCTGGCCGACGACATGGGTTTAGGCAAAACGATTCAAGTGATCGACTTGCTGTTGCAACGCCGCCGCGCCGCCGGCCAGCAGCGACAGCCGCCTTGTCTGTTAATCGTGCCTGCGTCGCTACTGGGCAATTGGCGGCAAGAGCTGTCCCGCTTTGCGCCGGGGCTCAAGGTGCAGATGGTGCACCGCTCGGAATGCTCTGGCGAGACTCTGGAGCGCATCGTCGCTGCTCCGGATCAAGAACTTGCTGGCTGCGACCTGATTGTCACCACCTATGGGCTGGTGCGGCGGCAGCCCTGGTTGGCCGATATGTCGTGGTCGCTGATCGTACTCGACGAGGCTCAGGCAATTAAAAATGCCGGTTCGAGCCAGACGAAAAGCGTCAAGAAGCTCGCCGCCCGCTCACGACTGACCTTGACGGGTACGCCCGTCGAAAACCAGTTGGGCAACCTCTGGTCGCTGTTCGATTTCGCCTGCCCTGGGCTTTTGGGGAGCGCGGCGGAATTCAAACGGTACGTCAAACGGCTCAATGCCCAGGGAGGGCCACAGGCATACGCAGGCCTGCGCCGGCTCGTGCGTCCGTATATTCTGCGACGGCTCAAAACCGATCCCACGATCGTTCCTGACCTGCCGCTCAAAACCGAGTTGCGGGCCGAATGCGGCCTGTCGAAGAAGCAGGCTACGTTGTACGAACGGGCTGTCGCCGACCTGGCTCAGCGGCTCAAGACGGCGGACGGGATGGCCCGCCGGGGTTTGGTTTTGGCGACGTTGATGCAATTGAAGCAGATATGCAATCATCCCTCGCAGCATTTGCAGCGTCCCACGTTCTCTCCGGACGAAAGCGGCAAGTTCGAGCGCCTGCGACTGCTCTGTGAGCCCATCGGAGAACGCCAGGAACGGGCTCTTGTTTTCACACAATTCCAATCGCTGACAGAGCCGCTGGCGGCCTACCTGGCAACCATTTTCGGACAGCCGGGACTCGTACTTCATGGCGGCACGCCGGTGAAACGGTGGAGCGAATTGGTGAGTGCCTTTCAGGCCGCGGAGGGTCCACCCTTCTTCGTCATTTCACTGAAGGCCGGTGGAAGCGGGCTCAACCTCACGGCGGCCTCGCATGTGATCCATTTCGATCGCTGGTGGAATCCCGCGGTGGAGAACCAGGCGACGGACCGGGCGTTCCGCATCGGCCAAAAGCGAAACGTACTGGTCCACAAGTTCGTTTGTCGCGGCACGGTCGAGGAACGCATCGACGAGTTGATCGGCAAAAAGCAGGCGATCGCCGATCAAATCCTAGGCCCTGAGGAAGGGGTGGAAATATAGTTGACTGAGATGAGTGACGACGAACTGTTGGGATTTGTGTCTCTCGATTTGACGCGGGCGCTCGATGACGATTGAGATTGTCACCGATGTGGGCCGCGGGATACGCTAGGTTCTTACGAAATGCTCGCTGACAAAAGGAGTTGCCACATGGCGCGCAGGCGAGGAATGGGGCGCGGTGACTACGGTGATCGATTTGGGGGTTATGGCCGCTTTCCTGAATATGTGCCGGTCGCGAAGCGGCGCGCACAGGCAGCGGCATACGCCAAGACATTGGAAAAGAAACAGAGCCGCAAGCTCGCTCCTGTCAAAGTGGAAGGGCGGGCGATTGCCACGTCGTTTTGGGGCCAAGCCTGGTGCGCCAACCTGGAAGCTTACAGCGATTTCGCCAATCGCTTGCCACGCGGGCGAACCTACGTGCGTAACGGGTCGGTGATCGACTTGTCGATCACTCAGGGCAAGATTGCCGCATTGGTTAGCGGCTCCGAGGTATATAGCGCGACCATTTCGATCGGCACGCTGCCGGCGTCGGCCTGGAAAGAAATTCAAGGCGATTGCGCCCGCTCGATCGCTTCGTTGATCGATCTGTTGCAGGGACGCTTCGATCAGGGCGTGATGCAGCGCCTCACTCGGATCGACGGTGGGCTTTTTCCAAAACCCAAAGAAATCAAAATGCAATGCAGTTGCCCGGACTCGGCCGGGCTTTGCAAGCACATCGCGGCCGTGTTGTATGGCGTGGGGGCGCGGCTCGACCATTCGCCCGAGCTGCTCTTTGCACTGCGCAACGTCGATCATCTCGAGTTGATCGGTCAGGCCGTCACTGCTGAAAACCTGGATCGCGCCCTTGCAGGGGACGCGGCAGAGGCCCTATCAGCGAACGACTTGGGCGAAATGTTCGGCATCGAGTTGGAGTCGAGTGCTGCGGAACCCGTCCCTGCACGCCGCGTTGCGAAAGCACAGCGCGGCGCAGCATTGAGCGGTCCAGCGCAAAAGGGAGTGCGAAGAACGGGGCAAACGAAGGACCTTTGCGCGGAGCCCCGCACGCGAGCTTCCGCTTCGGTAAATCGTAAAGTCGGTGCAGCAACGTTGTCCAAGCCCAAACAACGGCCTCAAGTTGCAGGCAGCGCCTCCGCCAAGGAAAAAAGACATCGTTCGCACGCCTCACAAACTTCGGCCCGGACGAGGCAAACGAAGTCAACTGCCCAGGTTTAGTGCCTCGTTGTTATACATAAGTCGCATCGGTTTCGTTCGCGGTTTTAGCTCCTGGGCCGAAGGTGTTCCAAGCGAGTGCGAGATCGTACATGCGTTGCCACGTGTCCGTTCGGCCAGATCGGCCAGGCACCGCTCGCCGAGCTGCTCGTTCAACGCTTCCAGAGATGCGACGTGCGGTACGGGCACCAGAAAGTTGCGCCTCGCGAATCCAATCAGCCGCTCAACGTGCCCCTTTTCGTTGGGCCGCCGGACCAGGCAGAAATGCTCCTGAAACAGATAATGGCTCTGTAATCGCAGGGATTCCCGGGTCAGCTTCTGTTCGCGGCCCTGGAACACCTCGATCACAGCGATGGCCGAGTTGTCGTAGCTGATGCGCTTC
>JANNTN010000171.1:0-4806 GCA_031394445.1 Anatilimnocola sp. | reverse complement strand
TAATGAGCCGCCGATTCGTCAGCAGTACATACCCGGATTCATAGCGCAAATCCGCGTTCAGATCGGTTTGAAACCACGCAACGAGTGATTCGCCGTCCAGGGCAACCAGCCCGAAGCGGGAACGGAGCTGTTCAGGCACCCCAGAGCTGGCAGATTGGCCTGCCTGTGATTGTAAACTGTTCTGTGAGTGCATGTTAGGTACTGTGAACCGAGCTTAAATACTCCTTGATAGGGAGCAAAAACATCGGTTTTGTGGCCCGCTTCGCTAAATTCCCATTTAGCGCTGTCTTCCCATATTAACCAGCGTCGGCTACGCTGGAGCAACCGTCGGCTCCCACCCAATTTAGCATACCGATCACTGCGATATTGTCAGTGTAGTCTTTGCAGTTGTCGGCGAAAAAGCCAGCATCGAGCGAAATTTGGATTCGTTGGCAGCGACTTTGCAGTTGTGGTAAGGCATGACGCGCAAAAAGCAGCGAGTGTCTGTTGGTTCGCGCTATAAACGTGCCACCACAGCCAGCAAGCAAGCGTCAAAATCGTTGTTGGTTCCCGGTGTTACCTTCACTGAATCTGTTTTCGAGTATTACAAAAACGATTCGTAACAATCGGCAGGGCTGCCGGCCACAAAAATGAGTAGCCACGAGCGAACAGCAGTGTTGGCTGCCACGTGTACTATTCATGTTTGGAGATTGAAGAAACGGACGGCTCCAAGCCGACCATCCTTCGGATAACGACCCCCCGCGGTTACCAAAACCTCACGCCTCTCTTCGACGGGCACGAAGGGCCTTTCGCGATTCCGCGAGCCTGACGATCTCCCACTCGACGGCACCGGTTTTCGGCGCCGAATTCCCAGCGGCAAGATGCGGCTACCGGCGCGCCAGCGTCGCATTCACCCCTCCCCAAAAGCGTCATCGAACACGACATGTCCATTGAATTTCGCAAGATTTTAACCCTTCGCGGACCGAACGTCTGGGCCAACTTTCCGGTTCTGGAAGCTTGGGTCGATTTGGGCTCTTATAACGACTCGTGCTCCAACGAGATCGAAGGCTTTAACGAGCGGATCAAGGGCTGGTTTCCGTCAATGATCGAGCACCGCTGCAGCGTCGGCGAGCGGGGTGGCTTCTTTCAGCGGCTCGATCGCGGCACCTACCCAGCTCACATTCTGGAACACATCACCATTGAGCTACAAACGCAGTCTGGCAGCGAAGTCGGTTTCGGCCGGGCTCGGGCGATCGACGAGACGGCTGGCCTGTATCGCGTGATTGTGGAGTTTGAACAAGAAGAATTGGCCAAAGCTTGCCTGGAAGCCGGGCGCGAAATTCTGCTCTCGGCACTCAACGGCCGGGATTACGACGTGTCGTTCAAGCTCACCGAGTTGCGGTCGCTCGCAAACGACGTGCGTTTAGGGCCGAGCACGCGGTCGATTGTCGAAGCCGCGCAGCGACGCGAGATTCCAGTCCGCCGCATCAACGGCCAAAACCTCGTTCAACTGGGTTACGGCTCGCGGCAGCGAAAGATCTGGACAGCCGAAACCGACCAAACCAGCTCCATTGCCGAAGCAATCGCCAAAGATAAGCAATTGACGCGGCAAGTGCTGCAAACCGTCGGCGTCCCCACGCCAGATGGCCGCTCTGTGCATAGTGCGGACGACGCTTGGGAAGCCGCCCAGGAAATTGGCCTGCCGGTCGTCGTAAAGCCGCAAGACGGCAATTTTGGCCGCGGCGTCGCGACGAATCTGTACACGCGTGAGCAAGTTGCCAAAGCCTATGAACTGGCTCTGCCGGAAGGCGATGGCGTCATTGTCGAAAAATACGCCGAAGGGAGCGATTTCCGGCTGCTGATTGTTGGCGACAAACTCGTCGCCGCGGCTCGCCGCGAACCGGCCAATGTCATTGGCGATGGACAGAAAACAATTCGCGAGCTTGTCGATATTGAAAACAAGAATCCGCTGCGAAGCGATGGACATGCAACATCTCTGAGCTTTTTGCCGCTCGATGGTCTGTCGCTCGAGGTGCTGGCTTCGCAGGGGCTCACGCCCGAATGCATCCCGGCTGCTGGGCGGCGGGTTTTGATTCGCCGCAATGCGAACCTGAGCTCCGGCGGAACCGCGACCGACGTTACCGATTTCGTTTGTGCCGATATTACCGCGCGAGCAATAGATGCGGCCAAATCCGTGGGCCTCGACATCTGCGGCATCGACGTGATCGTGAAGGATGTTTCGCGACCACTGGAGGTGCAAGGCGGTGTCGTAGTAGAAGTCAATGCGGGCCCGGGGTTGCGGATGCATCTAGCCCCCTCCTCGGGCATGCCTCAGCCAGTTGGTGAAGCGATCGTCGATATGATGTTTGGCGAAGGCCGCACCGGACGAATTCCGATCGTCGCCGTGACCGGGGTGAACGGCAAAACGACGACGACTCGCCTCTGCGCCCATATTTTCCGTTCGCTCGGTCGCCGCGTCGGCATGACCAACACGGAAGGCGTCTATTTCGATGGTCGTCGGATAGAAAGCGGCGATTGCAGCGGTCCGCAAAGCGCTCAAAAGGTGCTGGCAAATCCGCTCGTCGATGTGGCGGTGCTCGAAACGGCTCGCGGTGGCGTGCTGCGTGCCGGCCTGGGTTTTGACCGCTGCGATGTGGCGATTGTGACCAACATCGGCGAAGGGGATCACCTGGGCCTCGGCGGCGTGAACGATCTGGAAATGCTCGCAAAGGTGAAGCGAGTCATTGTCGATGTTGTGCCGCCGCACGGTTTTGCCGTTCTCAACGCGGCCGATCCGCTGGTCGCGAACATGGCCGAGCATTGTAAGGGCGGCGTGATTTATTTCGCCTACTCGCCCGAAAACGAAGTCATTCTAAAGCACCGTGCCGCTGGCGGACGGGCCGTTTTCGTCAAGCGCGATTTTGTCGTGCTGGCTGAAGGCGATGTCGAAATTCCGCTGGTCGCACTGGCCCATGTGCCGGTGACGCACGGCGGTCGGATTCGCTTCCAAGTCGAGAACGTGCTGGCAGCGGCTGCCGCGGCAAGTGCGCTCGGCGTGCAGCGCGATTCGATTCGCACCGCCTTGGAATCCTTCTCACCGTTTCTGGATGGTTCGCCGGGACGCTTCAACTTGCTGGAGGTCAACGGTGCAACCGTCGTGGTCGATTACGGTCACAATACGTCGGCACTGGCCGCGATTGTCGATGCGTTTGAGAGCTTTCCCCATTCTCGTCGCCGGGCTTTGTATAGCGCGGCCGGCGACCGTCGCGATTGCGACATGACCGACCTCGGCCGGATGCTCGGCGACCACTTCGATTCTGTCATTCTGTACGAAGACCGGTATGTTCGCGGCCGGGCCGAAGGCGAGATCATGCGGCTGATGCGGCAGGGCTTGTCGGAAGGCAAACGCGTTCAGGAAGTCGAAGAAATTCGCGGTGCCGTCGCTTCGGTCGAACGGGCCCTCGCCACCGTACAGCCCGGCGAGCTATTGCTGCTGCAAGCTGACGAAATCGACGTGACAGTGGATTTTCTCAAGAACTACCTGGCGGCCAATCCACAGGTGCAGCAAGTGAAACTGCCCGACGCCAATGCTCCGCTCATCGTTGAGATGACGATCCCAATGGACGTGAGCGTTGTCGAGATGTTAGCCGAGTCCCCCCCAGCCCTGCAAAACGAGCCGGCCCTCGCCGTGCAAGATTGCGGCGGGTAAACGGCTTATTCGCGCCGCCTTCATGCGTGCTATAGTTCCTGCATGAAGGTGGCCGTCATCAAAGAGACTTTCCCGGGCGAGCGGCGGGTCGCGCTCGTCCCGGCTGATGTTGCCAAGCTGATTAAGAATGGCCTCAGCGTGGTTTTAGAGCCTGGCGCGGGACTCTCCGCGGGCTTTTCTGACGCTGCCTATCACCAAAAAGGGGCGGAAATCGCCGCCAGCCGCGATGCGGCGCTGACAGCCCCTATCGTCGCTCAAATCCGCTGCAGCAAGCCCGCCAGCGGCCAAATCGCCATTGGCATGTGCGATCCGCTGGGTGAGTTGCCAGCCGTGGCTGATTTTGCTTTAAGCGGCGCGACTCTCTTTGCCTTGGAACTGATTCCCCGAACGACCCGGGCCCAGTCGATGGACGTGCTCTCGTCGATGGCGACACTGGCCGGCTATCGTGCCGTGTTGCTCTCGGCGGTCGAGCTGCCCAAGATTTTTCCCCTCATGATGACCGCCGCCGGCACGCTCACCGCGGCCCGCGTGCTGGTGATTGGTGTCGGCGTAGCCGGGTTATCGGCTATTGCTACCGCCAAACGACTGGGCGCTGTCGTACGAGCTTATGACGTTCGCCCGGCTTGCCGCGAGCAGGTCGAAAGCCTGGGTGCAAAATTCGTCGAGCTGCCGCTCGACACTACCAAGGCCGAAGGAGCGGGCGGTTATGCCCAAGTTCAGGACGAAACCTTCTATCAACGTCAGCGAGAGCTGCTTGGCAACGTGGTTGCCGAAAACGATGTCGTGATTACGACCGCCGCAATTCCTGGCAAGCAATCGCCGCTCCTCGTTACCGCCGACGCGGTCGCCCACATGCAGCCGGGATCGGTCGTTGTCGATCTGGCGGCGGAGCGGGGCGGAAATTGTGCGCTCTCCAAGGCGGATCAGCGCGTGGTTGCTCACGGCGTCACTATTTTAGGTCCGACGAATCTGGCCAGTGAAGTCGCACTACATGCCAGCCAGATGTTTTCGGCCAACGTGACGGCGTTTTTGCTCAACCTCGTCAAAAAGAGCGAGCTGGCACTGAACATGGAAGACCCGATCATTCGCGACACGCTCGTCACCCGCGGCGGGCAAGT
>JANNTN010000160.1:0-9888 GCA_031394445.1 Anatilimnocola sp. | reverse complement strand
GCTGGCAGTGTCCATCTTGTCGTCGGACACTTCCATCAAAGACAACATCCGCGGCAAACGCTACCGCGCTTGCCTCTCCACCGATGTCTTGGAACAGCTACTCCTCAGTTTCGCGAAGAAATAAGATGCGATTGCCGTGGCTTCGCCTCTGGCATCCGACACGCGCCCTTTCCGTTGCTTGTCAACTATCCCCCACCTACAATCACGCCTGAATCGCCGAAATACTTCACCCCGTGTGGCAGTCCGATCCCCAATCTTCCCATGAAGCCCACTCTCTCCATTGCTATTTCGCTCCTAGCTATCTCCTCGTCTCTACTCGTCCCCATCCAGACGGCAACAGCCCAATCTCCCGCCCGTCCCAACGTCGTCCTCCTCATGTCCGACGACCTCGCCGCCCACCTGAGCTGCTACGGACATCCCCAAGCCAAAACGCCTCATCTCGACGCCCTCGCGCAGCGCGGCGTCCTCTTCGAGCGTGCCTATTGCCAATTTCCTCACTGCAATCCCTCTCGTTCTTCGCTCCTCAGCGGCCTCCGTCCCAATACCACGCGCGTCACCAACAACGAAGACAACCTCTATGTAAATATTCCCGGCGTCATGACGCTCCCGCGCCTCTTCCGCGAGCACGGCTATGCCACCGCCCGCTGCGGAAAAATCTTCCACCTCGGCGTCCCCAGCGGCCTCGAAAGCATGGACGATCCCAAAGCCTGGGATTTCGGCACTCCCTTCAAAGACGAACGCCCCTTCCCGCCCGCCCGCGTCAGCGAGGTAAAGATCAAAGCCGGCAGCAAGCAAGGCATCGCCTGGAACGAAAACACAGCAGCCGACGACGACCTCGTCGATGGCTCTTTCGCCAAAACCGCCATCGAGTGGCTCGAAAAGCGCGACCAGAACAAGCCCTTCTTCCTCGCCGTCGGCTTTCACCGCCCTCACCTGCCTCTCGTCGCCCCCGCCAAATACTTCGACCTCTACCCCTTCGACAAAATCCCGCTTCCTGACCAACCCGCCGACGATGAAGCCGACATTCCCCTCCCCGCCCGCAGCGTTTCCGTTCCCGGCTATCACGTCACTGCCACGCCTGAGCAGCGACGTGCCGCCATCCGCGGCTATCTCGCCTGCGTCAGTTATGTCGATGCCCAAGCTGGCCGCGTTCTCGCCGCCCTCGATCGCCTCCAGCTCGCCGACAACACCATCGTCATCTTCGCCGCCGATCACGGCTGGCACCTCGGCGAGCACAACCTCTGGCACAAGCGCAGCCTCTTCGAAGAGTCCGCCCGCGTCCCCTTCCTCGTCGTCGCCCCCGGTTCCAAGGCCAACGGCCAACGCTCCACCAGCCTCGTCGAGCTCCTCGACATCTTCCCCACTCTCTGCGATCTCACCGGCGTCCCCGCCCCCTCAAATCTCCAAGGCCTCAGCCTCCGCCCCATTCTCAGCGACTCCACCGCCAAAATTCACGACGCCGTCTTCACCCAAGCTCGCCGCGGCCCCAATGCCGAATTCTGGGGCCGCACCGTCCGCACCTCCCGCTGGCGATGCACCGAATGGGACGCAGGCAAAAACGGTCTCGAACTCTACGACCACGACACCGACCCCCACGAATTCACCAACCTCGCCGCCGATCCCAAATACGCCCCCATCCTCCAAGAACTCCGCGCTCTTCTCTCCACGCGCCTCAAATAACACACCATCCACCAACCCCTGACACCAACCCGGAAACTTCCGCCTCAGTAAAATCACAAATTCCCAGCCGCTTGAACCCGCCCTATGTCCGACGTCACCCGCATCTTGTCGCAGATTGAGCAGGGCGACCCGCAAGCGGCCGAGAAGCTCTTGCCGCTGGTTTATGACGAGTTGCGCAAGCTGGCGGCAGTAAAACTTGTCCGAGAGAAGTCGGGGCAGACGCTTCAGGCCACCGCGCTCGTGCATGAGGCGTACGTGCGGCTCGTGGATCAAACGACACCGCAGGGCTTTGACAATCGCGGTCATTTTTTCGCCGCCGCGGCTGAGGCAATGCGCCGAATACTTGTTGAACGGGCACGGCAAAAAGAGAGCGTCAAACGCGGTGGAGACCTGGGCCGAATTGAATTGAGCGAGATTGAACTGGCGGTCTTGCCGCTTGCTTGCGACGACGTATTGGCCCTGGATGAAGCCCTTCAAAAGCTTGAGCGACAACACCCACGAAAGGCCGAACTAACGAAGCTGCGGTTTTTCGCCGGGCTAACGACAGCAGAAGCCGCCCGGGCGTTGGGCGTTTCCGTCTCAACTGCTGAGAAGGAATGGGCTTACGCCCGCTCTTGGCTGCGACTGGAAATCGAGGAAAAACGCGACGACGCCGAGATTTCCTGATTTTTCCGAGAATCCTTTACGGGTTTGCTTCGTGGTTTTCGCATTGTGTTCTAGAAGACGTTTCGCGCGGGTGTCACGGTTTTTTCGTCGTAAAGTCTTGAACATCAATCGCCACGACCGCATTGGTCCGTGCGACACGCACTAGAAGGCATTCCTGTCGGAATTGCTTACGAGGAAAAGTCGTATGAATGCACAGCAACTTGACGAAGAGGCGATCTTCCAGCAGGCGCGGGAGATTGACGATTACGGTGCTCGCCGCCAATACCTGGAACGGGCGTGTGACCAAAACCAACGGCTGCGCCGCCGTGTTGAATCGCTACTAGAGGCCGACCAAAAGCAGGACGGTTTTCTGAAGTCGATCGGTGGTCACTCTGCGTCAACCACGAGTCCGGCTGGCGAAGTTCCCGGCACACAAATCGGGCGTTACAAGCTGCTGGAGCAAGTTGGCGAAGGGGGGATGGGGGTCGTCTTTGTCGCCGAACAGACCGAGCCGGTCCGCCGCCGCGTCGCGCTCAAGATCATTAAGCCAGGCATGGACACCAAGCAGGTGATCGCGCGCTTTGAAGCGGAGCGGCAAGCTCTGGCGATGATGGACCATCCGAATATTGCCAGGGTGCTAGATGCCGGTACGACCGAAGCCGGCCGCCCGTACTTCGTGATGGAGTTGGTCCGCGGCATGCCGATCACCGATTACTGCGACAAAGCCAAGCTCAGCCCGCGTCAACGGCTGGAGCTGTTCGTGGATGTTTGCCAGGCCGTGCAACATGCCCATCAAAAGGGAATCATTCATCGCGATCTGAAGCCATCGAACGTGATGGTTACCACCAGCGACGGCCGGCCCGTCGTGAAGGTGATCGACTTCGGCGTGGCCAAGGCGGTGGGCCAGCAATTGACCGAGCGCACGGTCTATACGGCCCTGACGCAGCTTGTCGGCACACCTCTCTATATGAGCCCGGAACAAGCCGAGCTAACCAGCCATGATGTCGATACGCGGAGCGATGTCTATTCGCTGGGCGTCCTGCTCTACGAGCTGCTCACGGGCCAGACACCCTTCGACAAGGAGACGCTGAGCAAGGCTGGATTTGATGAGATGCGGCGGATGATCCGCGAGGACGAGCCGCTCCGTCCCAGCCGCCGCTTCAGCACGCTCGGCGCTGCCGCCATCTCTACAGCCTCTCAGCAGCGCGGTGTGGACGATCGCCGGCTGAGCAAGATTCTTAGCGGGGAACTCGACTGGATCGTCATGAAATCCCTCGAAAAAGACCGTTCCCGCCGCTACGAATCCGCCAGCGCACTGGCCACCGACATCCAGCGTTACCTTTCCGACGAACCTGTCCTCGCTTGCCCCCCCACTACCATGTACCGCTTCCAAAAATTCGCCCGCAAACACAAACCCGCCCTCGCCACCGCCGCCGCTATTGCCCTTTGCCTTGTTCTCGGCACGACGGTCAGCGCCTGGCAGGCCGTAAGAGCTACAACAGCCGAGGCTCAGGCCAATGCCAACCAAGCTCAAGCCAAAGGAGCAGCCGCGGCCGAGGCGCAACAGCGCCAGCGGGCCGAAGCCAATGAGCAAAAGGCCAATGCGCAGCGCGATGAAGCGCAACGGCAACGTGACGCAGTAAAAACTCTTAACGACAAACTCCAAGCGACCCAGACCAAGCTGCAGCAGACGCTGTACATCGCGCACATGAACATGGCGCGCCATGCCTGGGAAGCAAACGCCGTTGACCAAATGGTCGAGTTATTGGAGCAGCACCGTCCCAAGCCGGGCGAAACCGACCTGCGCGGCTTTGAATGGTACTATCTCTCCCGCCTCTTGCACGCAGAGCTTTTGACTCTCAAGGGACACACCAGCAACGTGACTTGCCTCGCGTATAGTCCCGACGGCAAGCAACTGGTCACCGGTTCTTCGGACAATACCGCGAAGGTGTGGGATTCGCAGTCTGGCCGGGAACTCTTCACACTGAAGGGACACACCAATCGTGTCGGTAGCGTAGCGTTCAGCCCAGACGGCAAACGAGTAGTCTCAGGCGGCGGAGATTGGCCGAAAGACAATGAGCCGCTTCCTGGCCAAGTGAAGGTGTGGGATGCGCAGACTGGCCAAGAACTCTTTTCGCTGCCGGGGCATACTGATGCAGTTTGGAGCGTCGCATTCAGCCCAGACGGCAAGCGACTTGCAAGCGGCTCCAATGATGGGACGGTGAAGGTATGGGATGTCCAGACCCACCAGGAACTACTTACTTTCAAAGGTCACGCTGGTGCGGGAGATACGAGGTGGCCGGGTGTCGACTGCGTGACATTCAGTCCCGATGGGAAGCGGTTGGCCAGCGTTACGGTCGGCGAGTCATTGAAGATTTGGGACGCACAGACCGGCAACGTGCTAGTCAGCAGCGGTGGACGTGGCAAAGTGACCTTCAGCCCAGACGGAACGCGATTGGCCACTGCAGGATCAGTGAGGGACGCGCAGACCGGCAAATCTCTCCTCGCCTTCAAGCTCATCAACTCCAGGGGCATGACCTACAGTCCAGACGGCAAACGCCTGGTTAACACTGCGGAGGGACAGCCGGTAAAAGTGTTCGATGCACAGAGCGGAGAAGAACTCTTGTCCCTCAAGCCGCATGAGGACCGGGTCGGTGACGTGGCCTTTAGCCCAGACGGGACACGGCTGGCTGTGGCAGGTCGTAATGGCACCGTAGAGATCTGGGATGCGACCAGCAGTCCCGAAGCACGCACATTCGGCGAACACAAAAACTCTGGCATCAGCGTGGCCTTCAGCCCGGACGGCAAACGACTGGCCAGCGCATCATTTGATAAAACGGTGAAGCTGTGGGACACCAAGACTGGTAAGGAACTTCTCACATTCCAGGGACAGACGGGCGGTCTCTCGGAAGTGGCCTTCAGCCCGGATGGCAAACACCTGGCCAGAGGTTCTGGGGCCAACACCGTCAAGGTGTGGGATGCCCATACCGGCGAGGAAATCCGCACACTTAATGGCGGTGGCCAGAGCGCGGTCTATAGCCCTGACGGCAAGCTTCTGGCCGGAATTGATGGGAAAGGCTTGAAACTATGGGATGCCGAGAGCGGCCGTGAACTTCTTTCTCGCGACGGCGGCGGCGCTAGCGTGGCATTCAGTCCGGACAGCAAACGCTTAGCCAGCATTACCGGAAAGGGGATGGTGAGAGTGTGGGATGCACAGAGGGGCCAGGAAGTCCTCTCGCTTAAAGAGGGACCAGGTGGAGGCAACGCCAGAATCGTCTATAGCCCGGATGGCAAGCGTCTTGCCGCGTGCGGGCACGACGGGAAGGTGAAGGTCTGGGATGCCGAGACCGGCAAAGAGCTGCTTTCCCCCAAGGGACATACGGGAGGAGTCGAAGGCCTTGCCTTCAGCCCGGACGGCAAACGTCTGGCAACGCAATCGATTTTCCGCGTTCTAAAAGTATGGGACACCGAGACGGGTCAAGAGACCCTTAGCCTCAAAAGCGGCTTCGGCCACGCCGTTGCCTTCAGCCCGGATGGTCGCCTCCTGGCCGCTTCGGCAGACAATGGAAAGCTGATGATCTTCGACGCCACGCCGCTGCCGGAGAAGCCTTGACCGCAAGGGGACCGACGCGGAAAACCGCTGCCAATGCCGGCGGCGGGAGCGGCCCACGCTCTCCGCCGCCGGCTTGTTTTCTTGAACCGTATCAGCGGGGCGATAGTTCAAGTCGATCTGTCTGGCACGTGGTGGGCACCTAGCGCCAGGCTCTTTTGCCGAGGCCTTACGCGGATTACTGGCTTTGCCGGTGTTATCATTGGAGAATCAGAGGATTGATTTGGCTTGGCGGCCAGGTTCGTGAAAAGTACGAGGTGACAAATGGAAAGTGCTCCAAACGTGTTAACCGGGACCGTTCATGGCAAGACGATTGAGCTTGATCAAGCGCCAGGTTTGCCTGATGGTCAGCACGTTAACGTGACCGTCCAGCCGCTGGTCGAAAGTACTGACAGGATGGCAGCGGGTGAAGGAATACGACGATCCGCGGGCGCCTGGGCGGAAGATGGCGGCGAACTTGACAAGTTTCTCGAATGGAATCGCCACCAGCGCAAGACGGGCCGGCCGGAGCTTGCCGAATGAGTTTCCTACTCGACACGGATATGTGCTCGGCCCATCTGAAGCAGAAAGGATCGCTAACGCACAAATTCCTGCAGCACATGGGGCATTTGTACGTTTCCGTGATCACTGTCGCAGAGTTATACACCTGGGCATTGCGGGCCAAGGCGCCGCCGCAACGATTGCCTGCCTTGCAGGCTTTGCTGAGCGACGTTCAAGTTCTCGATGTCACGGAGCCCGTCGCTCGAAAATTCGGAGAGGTGCGTGCCACGCTGCTCGATGCAGGAAAGCCGGTTCCAGAAATGGATTTAGAGCGCATTCCACTTCCGTGTAGCGGCTAATTCGCTCAAATCACTTGAAAAAACAGCGCCGCGAACGCCATTTGTCCGTGCGACACGCACTATTGATCGCAGCCACCGCTCTTTCCCATAACCTGAGGCTGGTGACGCACAACATTAGCGATTATGCGAATGAGCCTGGGCTAATGATCGATGATTGGCTGGTTCCATGACCAACAGCGGGTTGACCACCGGTGGCAGAGACAACGTCGCCTGTAGCGCTGACGGCCACCGTTCGGTTAACACAGTGAAAATCCACGACGCCACCCCGCTGCCGGAGAAACCTTGACCGCTAGGCCGACCGACGCGAAAAACCGCTGCCAATGCCGGCTTCGTGAGCGGCGGTTTTCAGGCCCGGCGGGCCGGCAAGAAATAGCCCGATCCGTCAGGGCCGGGTAATGCGGAATCACGATTCGTATTTGTGAGGCCCGCAGGACCGGCACTCACGGGGCGCGAATGTGCGTTGCCGACGTACCGGCGATCCGGGCCACTCTGCGGCAGTGCTCCGAAGCCATCCTTGCCCGAAATGCCCAACCAGCCGGCAAGAATCCGCCTCCCAAGAAATTTTCGGAATTCTTGCCGCTTTCGCCCGGATTTTCGTCCGGTTTTTCGCGCCGATTGCAATGTACCTATTGGACGACCAACGTCGCTCCTTACTCGCGCCTTCGCGTGAGTAATCGCCTCACCTGCGCGTTGCCCATGCCCAAACTTTGAACTTTGAACCTTGCATTCACCCCTCACTAACCGCTCACCTGACATCCCTAACCGCTCACTAACTGCTCACGGTGAGCGCTTTGCCAACAAACCGATTTTCCTAAACCGTTGTCGCCAAACCCCTTACAAAAACCGCCCCAGCACACACTCACAAAAAGTGAGCGCTTGCCCCTTTGCCCTGTCTTGTGGCTTACCCCGCACAACTCCTTGTTGTCGCGGGTGCTTGGCATGTTATGCTGCCTCAACTCCGATAATTCGATGTCATTGCTGTGTTGTTTGCCGTGCGAGTCATTATTCAACCTGATAGCGAAACTTGCGGCTTGCGGGCGGCCAGAATCGTTGCCGATTTGGTGCGGAAGAAGCCGGATTGTGTGTTGGGCTTGGCGACGGGCAGCACGCCGCTGATCGCGTACCGCGAACTGGTGCGGATGCATCGCGACGAAGGGCTGGATTTTTCGCGGGTGACGACGTTCAACCTTGATGAATATGTGGGGTTGTCGTCAATTCACCCGCAGAGCTATCGCCAGTTCATGCAAGTGAATCTGTTCGAGCATATCAACATTCGGCTGACATCGACGAATGTGCCGGACGGCCGAGCGCTGGATTTTGAAGTGCATTGCCGGCAGTACGAGCAGAAGATTGCCGATGCGGGAGGCATCGATTTGCAGATTTTGGGGATCGGTAGCGATGGACATATTGCGTTCAACGAGCCGGGGTCGTCGCTGGGGAGTCGCACGCGATTGAAGACGCTGGCGAGCGAGACGATTCGGGACAACGCCCGTTTTTTTGGGGGTGAGGACAAGGTGCCGCGACTGGCGGTTACGATGGGGGTGGGAACGATTTTGGAATCGCGGAGGTGCTTGCTGCTGGCGTTTGGCAAGCACAAGGCGGCGGCGGTTCGCGATACGGTGGAAGGGCCCGTGACGGCTCAGGTCACCGCTTCGGCCTTGCAATTGCATCGGGAAGTCATTGGTATTTTTGATGAAGAGGCCGCGGGCTTGCTCGCGCGGAAGAGCTACTATGCCGAGGTTGAGCGGGCACAGTCGCTGCTGGAAGCCGGGGAAATGAAACAACTGGGGATTGGAAATCAGTAAACGATGCGACAAGTAGGAACACTTCCCACGGAGATTGCGGCACGGAGATTCGCCGCGTGGCTGGTTGCGCAGCGGATTGAGGCCCATGCCGAGCAGGAGGGGCCGGGTTTTGTCGTGTGGGTGCGCGACGAGGACAAGATGCCGCAAGCTCGCGAGGCATTTACGCATTTCCGCGATCACTCTGACGATCCCAAATATCAAAAAGCGGAAAAGTCGGCCGAGACGCTGTTGAAGGAAGAGGAAACGCGGCGGCGGCAGGCGCAGGGGAATGTGGTGGAGATGCGAGGGCGGTGGGGATCGGCCGGGATGCCTGGCGCACCACGCCGCGCGCCGGTGGTCAAGCTGCTGATTGGCATTAGTGCGCTCGTGGCGATGCTGACGTGGTCGGACACGATGGATAGACAACCCTCGCGGACGGAATTAGGTGAGGCCTTTCGGGCGCTATTGTTCGTCGATCCAGTGGTGGGGCGAGCAGGCGGCGATGGGGAGACACCGCGCTCTTTTGATATGTGGGCAAGCATTCGCAAAGGGGAGGTATGGCGGCTGATCACGCCGATTTTCATACACTACGGGCCGATGCACATCGCATTCAATATGCTCATGCTCTACAGCTTTGGATCGGTGGTAGAGGACCGTCGCGGGACGAAGTTTATGTTGGTGTTAGTGTTGTCGGTGGCGATTTTTTCCAACCTGGGGCAGGCGACGGAGGCGACGATCCGCGGCATGGAGTCGTGGTTTGGCGGGATGTCAGGCGTATGTTATGGCGTGTTCGGCTACATCTTCATCAAGTCGCGATTTGACCTGCGTGAGCGATATGTGATGAATCCTGGCACAACCGCCATCTTGATCGGCTGGTTGGTCCTGTGCATTCTGAGCGACGTGCCCGGCTTTCAGGATATGTTGAGTGCGATACGGCCGGTGGCCAATTCCGCGCATGTGGTGGGATTAGTGGTTGGCGGGCTGATTGCTTATGTGCCGTTGGTGATCAGAAGGGCCGCGTAGCAGCGGCTATTCCATCGTGAGGATTTCTTTGACGCTGCCGTCGGGCTGGACATGGCCGCAGACGAATGAGCCGTAAGTGTTGTGGCCCATGACGGAGCGATTGGAAACGGGATCGAGCGAACGATAAACCAGCCATTGCTCGTCGCCCACGTGAATGCGATAGCCGGTGGCGACGTCGCGCGGCAGGCCGGTTAGATATTCGCCCACGGTCAAACGCCGCCAGGTGAGGGGGCGCTTGAGGCGGCTGGGATTCAGGTCGATCCAGAGGGGAGAGATCAGATTGCGGCCGTGGGCAGCCTGTTCGATT
>JANNTN010000765.1:0-7506 GCA_031394445.1 Anatilimnocola sp. | reverse complement strand
CAGGCGGTACAGGGCGGTCTGTTCGGCGACGCCACCACCGCCGGCACGTGGGACAACCATGATTGCCTGTTCGATTCGATGATGTCCTTTTCCGGCCGCCCGTCGATTGTGCCCGCCGAGAGCGAGTGGCACCGCTACGATGGTCCCGGCAACTTGCCACAACTCGACATGTCCCTCTCGACACTGCTCGATGACCTGGACCAGCGCGGGCTTTTGGACACGACCCTGGTCGTCGCGATGGGCGAGTTTGGACGCACGCCGAAAATCAACAAGATGGCCGGCCGCGATCACTATCCCAACGCTGGGTGCGTCGTCATGGCCGGCGCGGGAGTGCGCCGCGGCGTGGTCATTGGCGAGACCGACCGCCATGGAGCCGCACCCAAGACCCGCCCCTGGCAACCGGAAGACTTCGCCGCCTCGATTTACCATGCGCTAGGAATCGACCCGCACAGAACCTATTTTCCGCGCCTCACGCGTCCCACTCCCATCGCTAGCGGGTCGGTCATCGAGGGACTTTTCACCTAAATAGCTCCCCCGCTCCAGCGTAGCGATCGAAATCGATACTCACCAACAAGATCGAGCACTTTCCGACATTCGCGCTCCGCTTATGGCGAGGACTTACCTACTTGCGACGTTTGGATGGACCGGCGAGGTTGGCAGCTAGTAGCTCGAGCAGGTTATCGGTTGGTGCGTCTGCCTCGCCTTCTCGGACTTCGAGGCGGGCGTTGATGAAGTTGATGATGGCCAGGACGTCGTCGGCCACGACTTCGTTATCGGCGTCGACGTTTACGGGATTCGCGGCGTTGTGCCAGAGGTGATGTTCTTTGACGCGGATGCGAAAAGTTTGCGTAGGGCTGTGATCGATACCGTTGTTGGCGGTTCCGCCGTCATCTTGAAGAGCGATGGTCAGCGTTGCGATGCCGCTGGTATTGGGTGCTGGCGTGACGGTGAGCGCGCCTGTGGCATCGATGCTGGGAGAATTTGCAAAGAGGGTGGGGTTGGAATTGATCTGAATGACAAATTGAAGTTGTTGGCTGGCTTCGTTGGCTGGACCGGCAGAAATGGCAGTGGCCCAGCCGGGAATTAGCAGCGTTTCGTTTTCGTCCGTGGCTTGTATATCTGGCCCCGCGAAGAAACTGGGCAAGTCATTGACGGGAGCTACGGATAACGACACCATTGCCGGAGGCGAGGTGCGCTGGCCGTTGCTGGCTTGATAAGTGAAGGCGTCGTTGCCGAAGTAATTAGGTGATGGCGTGTAGATTAGGTCAGGGGCTTGTCCGGAGATCGTGCCATGGGCCGGTCCGCTGATGACCGTGAAGGTGAGGGGCGCATTTTCGGGGTCAGTGCCCGCTAAGGTCACGCCGCTGGAACTCTCCTCAAGTAGCGCAATGCTCCAGGTTGTTCGCGCGGGGGGGGGCGGAGCGCAGCGCTTGGCCCTTACAGGAGTAGAGACCGTAGCGGGTGTGGATTTCACCTTTCAGCAAGTGAACCTGCCGCCAACGCTGGCCCCGATCAATAATCCGCCAGCCGTAAACGAGGATCCGCCGCCAATCACGGTCAATTTGGCTGGTATCGGCGCGGGAACCGGTGAAAATCAGCCGCTGAAAGTGACGGTAACAACGAATAACCCGACATTGATTGTGGCGGCGACACCGCAGTACCAATCGCCCGCTGCCACGGGAAGTGTTGTATTAATCCTGGGAGCCAATCAATCGGGGCAGGCCATCGTCACTGTGACCGTCACCGATGGAGGCCTGGATAACAATCTCAACACCACCGCCGACAACGCCGTGGTGCAGCAGACGTTTACTTTGACGGTCAATCCGCTGAATGATCCGCCGGCGCTCGATCCGCTGCCTGCACTCCTATTGATCGGAAAAAACGCCGGGGCCCAAGGGTTCGACCTGACAGGAATTACCACCGGAGGCGGCGAAGCACAGGCTTTACAGGTCACGGCGACCACAAAGAGTCCCGATTTTATTCAGAACCTGGCACTGCAATACAGCACCGCGGATTCGACAGGGATCGTGACATTTAACACGAACGCCGTCGATGGTTTCGGCCAGATTACCATCTCGGTGACGGACGGTGGTCTCGACAATAACCTGGCGACGGCCGGCGACAATCTCAGCACCCAACGGAGCATCGTACTGCTGGTCACCGACAGCGAGTTCGTCAACCATGCCCCCAGCTTCGTCAAGGGTGGCGACCCTCAAAACATCACCGACGAAAGCGCAACGGTCAGTCTCCCCGGCTGGGCCACGCAGATTTCGAAAGGTGTAGGCGATCCCTTTACGCAAATCGTGAAGTTCATCGTCGTCAGCAATACCAATCCCGGCCTGTTCACCGGGCCCCCCGCCATCGATTCCGCCGCTTAGCAGCTAAACCAGCCGCCCTCGCTTCGGCTGACCGGCCACGTCCGCACCAAGCAGTTTGAACATCGTGCGAGAACGTGGCCCAGCAGCGGCTGGGAGGGCGAGGCTTCCGCCGATCGAACCGAGGACCGAGCCGCCGGCTCCCAATCCAAAATCTCCTGTTGAGTCCTGCGCTCGATTCCCGCTGCAACTACGGCAGCGCGAATGTTCGCCCTCTGGTTTACTTGCTCCTCGGCGAGACTTCTGGGTTATCCCGATGAATTGATGAGTTCGGTCACGCGGCAGAAGCGGACGCGTTTCCCCCGCTGACACGCGGAGATGCCGAGCGCGGTGGCCAGATGCGTCTTGCCTGTGCCTGGAAATCGACAGGCGCTTCCGGTTTCCGGACGGGCAATAGCTAAAAAAAGCAATGGCAGGCTGCCAGCCATTGCCATTCGATCTCGCCGCGTGTCCTTAATGCTTGACGTGCTACCTAACCGCTCCATGCTTTGCAGGACTCGTGAAAACCGCAGCTACCGCTATTCAGCGGTGAGGGCGCTGGATAGAAGTGCTCCGCCTCGATCGATCGCCAGACGCGATGCACCACGCGCTTAGTCCGCTCTAAATTTTCGCACATTCCTCGACATTATGGCGTGACTGATTATCTAGCGACCTTGTCGGCCAGCCATTCTTCCAGCCGGGCGGGCCAGCGAGCTACTGCTCCAGAGGTTGAATCACGAACGCCGAAGCCGTGTCCTGCGGCGGCGTAGATGTGCAACTCTGCAGGAACGCTGGCGTCCTTGAACTTGAGATACACTTCGGCCATACCGTGCGCGATGTCTTGACGGTCGCCATAGCCGCAAACAATGAATGCCTGCGGCATGTCCTTGTCCACGGCGATTCGACTGGACTTGCCAGGATAGATCAGACACTGAAAATCGGGCCGCGCGTTTTGCTTGTCGATTTCGTCCACGCCGCCCGACACGCTTTTGCCTTCCTGCATGGCCGCCATGAAGGCGAGCTCTCCGCCGGCGGAGAAGCCGAGCGCCCCGACTTTCTTCGGATCGACGTTCCATTCTTTTGCGCGGCTGCGAACTAGGCGAATGGCTCGCTGCATGTCACCCACGGCGTGTCCCTCGAGCGAATAAGTGGAATCTTTCTCTCGCGAAAGGCGGTATTTTAGGACGAACGCCGCGGTGCCGCGTTCGGCAAGCCAACGGGCCAGATTGTGGCCCTCGTGGTCAACGCAAAGTTTGCTGTGCCCTCCGCCAGGAGCGATGACGATCGCCACCCCAGTGGCGTTGCCTGCCGCTGGCAAGTATGGCGTCAACGAAGGATTGTGGATTTGGGTGATGTTCCGCTCGCCGGACCGAGTGACCTCTACTTCTTCCTTAGCCGTCTTTCCCTCAGACCCCGGAGCGCCGTTCGACCACAGCAGAATCGCCTGTGGCTCGGCAGCGGCGAGTACAGAAGTGCAGAGAAGTACAAGAGAGGCCAGCGGGAATCGCGACATAACACACCTGTCGAAGAATGGAGCCAAGGACGGCCTAGGCTAATACGTGGGGGCTTGGCGGGAAAATATTGACGCAGCCAAGGAGTGTACAGTATTTTGTGAAGGCCCTGCCATCCTCTTCCCTGCCAATCAGCGAGCTTCCGCCATGATTTCTCCGTCAGTCGGAGTACTCTGCTGCATCGGCAGTTCCCGCAGCCTTGCGGTCTTGCTAATGGTGCTTTTGTCTTGCGCCACCGACTGGGCCGCTGGTGCCGAGCAATCGCACTTTGAGCAGCGAGTCCGTCCGCTGCTGAAATCGTATTGCTACGACTGCCACGGCAATGGATCAAAGGAAGGGAATCTCACGCTCGATCAGCTATCCACGGCCGATGAAGCACTCCAGAGCCGCGAATTGTGGTGGAAGGTCCTCAAGAACTTGCGTTCGGGCGTGATGCCGCCGGCGGGAGAGAAGCAGCCCAGTCAGGAGGAACTGGAATCCATTGCCGAGTGGATCAAGTTTGGAGTCTTTGGCATCAATCCCAATAACCCCGACCCCGGGCGGATCGGTGTCAGGCGACTCAATCGCCGCGAGTACGACAATACCGTCGATGACTTACTGGGAATCAAGTTCGATGCATCGATTGTCTTTCCGCCGGACGATTCTGGATTCGGCTTCGACAATGTGGGCGACGCCCTCAGTTTTTCACCGCTGCTGATGGAAAAATATTTGCGGGCCTCGCAGACGATTGTCGATCAAACCGTTCCCAAGGTGACTTGGATCATTCCCCAGCAGGAATTCTCGGGGCGCGACTTTCAAGACGACGGTGGCACGATGCGCGGCGACAAACTGACATCCAAAAAAGCCGCCAAAGTAAAGCGGGACGTCCAGATTGACGAGCCCGGCAAGTACGACGTGCATGTCGCCGTCAGGCTACACGGTTCGTTCGATTTCGACCCTTCCCGCTACACGATCGTCTTCCGCATCGACGGACAAGAGCGGAGCACACAGGAGTATGGTTGGGATGAGAACAAGGTATTTCGTTATCAGTTCCTTGAGGATTGGCAACCGGGAAGTCATGAGTTGGCTTTCGAGCTGACCCCTTTGCAAACTCCGGCGAAGGTTGAAGAGCAGGACGAGGGTGGCTTTGGTCGCGATGCCACCGAAGCGCGGTTCGAAGTCAATTCAATCAGGATCGAAGGGCCGCAAGGGACGAAGAAACTGGCTCATCCGCGCAATTACACGAGCTTCTTCCCTCGAGAAGAGCCGCCAGTCTCGCCCCAGGAGCGGCGGCAGTACGCCGGGGAGATTTTGCGAAAGTTTGCGACGCGCGCTTTTCGTAGCCCCGTCGAGCAAGCGACGGTCGATCGGCTGGTTAAATTGGCCGAATCGGTTTACACGCAGGAAGGCAAGACCTTTGAAGCGGGAGTTTCCCACGCGCTCGTGGCAGTGCTGGCCTCGCCGCGATTCTTATTCCGGTTGGAATCGACGGCATCCAAAGCTGGCGAAGGCTCTTTCTCGCCGATCGACGAGTTGGCCCTCGCCTCGCGGCTCTCGTACTTCTTGTGGTCCACGATGCCAGACGAGGAATTGTTCCATCTCGCGGAAGCGGGCGAGCTGCGCAAGCATTTGCCAGCGCAAGTGAAGCGGATGATGGGCGATGAACGTGCGGCCGAGTTTGTCCGGAATTTTGCCGGGCAATGGCTACGGACCCGCGATGTGACGCAAGTCTCCATCGATCCGATCGTGGTTTTGGGCTATCAGGAAGAGTACGAAAAGCTGCGGGAGCAGTTTCGCGGCCGCCGACGCGGATCGTCTGGCCGTACGGTCACGCCGGAAGAAGCCGAGTTTCGCAAGCGATTTGGCGAGTTGCGTGAGATATCGGATCGATTCAACGATGAAATGAAGCGAGCGATGCGGCGGGAAACAGAGATGTGCGTCGAATACATCGTTCAGGAGGATCGGAGCCTCTTGGAGCTATTGGATAGCGATTATACGTTCGTAAACGAAAAATTGGCCGCGCTCTATGAAATTCCAAACGTGCGCGGCGGCGAGATGCGCCGCGTGAAGCTGCCGGAAGGCAGCCCGCGTGGCGGCGTACTGACGCACGCCTCAATGCTGCTGGTGACCTCGAACCCCACCCGCACGTCACCGGTAAAACGCGGCCTGTTCATTTTGGAAAATATCCTGGGAATGCCAGCTCCACCGGCACCCGCGGGCGTTCCCGATCTGGAGGAATCCGCTAAGAAATTTGCCGGCCGCGAACCGCCGTTGCGGGAACTGCTTGCCGCTCATCGAGAGTCGGCGCTGTGTGCCTCGTGCCATTCGCGGATGGACCCGCTGGGAATTGCCTTAGAGAACTTTAATGCGCTGGGAATGTGGCGCGATGAGGAGAAAAAACAACCGATCGACGCTTCGGGGAAGCTGATTACCGGTGAGACGTTTCAGAATGTTCGCGACTTGAAGAAAATTCTAATGGAGCGGCACGCGAGAGATTTCTATCGCTGCGTTTCCGAAAAAATGTTGACCTATGCCCTGGGTCGCGGCCTCGAAGCGACCGACGAACATACGCTCGATTTGATTGTGCGGCGTTTGGCGGAAAATAACGGCAAGTTCAGCGCTCTGATTCAAGGCGTGATCGAATCGGCTCCGTTTCAAAAGCAACGCAATCCCGCCGCGTTTGCAGCCTTGCCTTCCGAAAACGCTACAGTAACTGTCGGCACAAGGAAAGAGCCATGACAATTGCATTCAGTACATCTGAAGAGCGTGCATTAACACTAAGCCGGCGACAATTCCTGCGCGGCGTGGGTGTATCGATTGCGCTGCCGACTCTCCCATCCTTGATGACTCGCGCCGCCCGAGCTGAAGGAACGAAAGCCACGGCGGGAGCAGCGACGACTGCCACGGGTGCGCCTTTGCGGATGGCATTCATGTCGATTCCGAACGGCGTGCAGCAAGACCATTGGTTTCCGAGCGACGACTTCACGCTTAACGAGAGCATGTCGCCGCTCGAAGGACTCAAGCAACATTTCCAAGTGATCGGCGGGCTCGGCCATGAAAATGCCACTGCTGGCCGCGATGGCGCGGGAGACCACGCACGTTCCAGCGCCACCTTCCTGACGGGAGCTCGTGCTCGCAAAACAGCCGGCAGCGACATCCACGTTGGCATCTCGGTCGATCAGGTGGCAGCGCAGAATCTGGGCCATCTCACTCGGTTTCCCTCGCTGGAGCTTTCCTCGGACGTCGTTCGGAACTCCGGCAGTTGCGATTCGGGTTATGCGTGCGCGTATCAATACAACCTGGCCTGGAGCTCTGCCACGACACCTGTTAGCCCTGAACCCAACCCGCGACTGGTGTTCGAGCGTCTGTTTGGCGGCGGCGACAAGGGGGAGCGAAAGAAGAATTATTCCATTCGCCAGGAGACCGAGCGGAGCATTTTGGACTTCGTGTTGGAGGAGACGGGCGACGTGCAACGGCGGCTGGGATCAACCGATCGACGCAAGTTCGACGAGTATTTGACCGTTGTGCGCGAGATGGAGCAGCGGCTGAAGGCGGCCGAGCGGTTCAAGGATCTGCCCGACACGGATGCTCAAGTTCCCGCTGGAATCCCGCCCGACTTCGCCGAGTATATGCAGTTGATGTACGACCTGCTGATCCTGGCG
>JANNTN010000133.1:0-1431 GCA_031394445.1 Anatilimnocola sp. | reverse complement strand
GGCCCAGCAAGTGTTTTTCGCCAGTGGATAGGGTCTAAGCTCCGCGCCGCGTGGCGTCCTAATTTGTCGCCTTTCGCTCCGCGAAAGAGGCGTTACTTTCGCGGAGCGAAAGACGACAATGCTTCGAATTAGTACACTACTCCGCGCCGCCCCGGCTTTGCATCGCCGTCGTGAAAGCCTAAAGTCTAAAGCCGAAAACCTGTATTTTCGCACTATTGATTCAGCATCGGGAGCAACCTCATGGCGACGGGATTTGGCATCATCGGCTGCGGCATGATTTCACGGTTTCACGCGAAGGCAGTGGCAGACATCAAAGGGGCGAAAGTCGTCGCCTGCTTCGATTCGTTCACTTCGTCGGCCGACAAATTCGGGGCGGAGATCGGCTGCAAGGTCTATCACAAGCTGGAGGACATGCTGGCCGATAAAGCGGTCGATGTCGTCACGATTTGCACGCCGAGTGGCGTGCATGCCGAGCCGGCGATTGCGGCGGCCAAGGCCGGCAAGCACATCATTGTCGAGAAGCCGCTCGATATTACGCTGAAGCGATGCGACGCGATGATTGCCGCCGCGGACAAAGCTGGCGTGGTGCTTTCGACGATTTTCCCTTCGCGATTTCACGAGTCGTCGCAGCTTTTGAAGAAGGCGATCGATGGCGGGCGGTTCGGACGGCTGACGATGGGCGATTCCTACGTCAAATGGTTCCGCACGCAGGAGTATTACGACAGCGGGGCCTGGCGCGGCACCTGGGCGCTCGATGGCGGCGGGGCGCTGATGAACCAGGCCGTGCATAGTGTCGATCTGCTTCTGTGGTTCATGGGACCGGCCGTCGAAGTCTCGGCTTACACAACGACACTGGCTCATCAACGGATCGAGGTCGAGGATGTGGCGGTCGCTACGATCAAATTCGCCAACGGGGCGCTGGGTGTGATCGAAGCCAGCACGGCTACGTGGCCGGGAGAGCTGAAGCGGATTGAAATCAGCGGCGACGCGGGCAGCGCGATCCTCAAAGAAGAAGATCTTTCGGTTTGGAAATTTGCCAAGGAAAACAAAGCCGATGAGGCGATCCGCCAGAAGATGGCGGGCCGCACGCAAACGGGTGGCGGGGCGGCTGATCCGAAGGCGATTGGCCATCATGCGCACATGCTCCAATTTCAGGACGTGCTGAATGCCATCAAGAAGGGCAAGAAGCCGCTGGTTGATGGGCCTGAAGGTCGGAAGGCCATCGAGTTGATCCTCGCGATTTATAAGTCAGCCGAATCCGGCAAGCCGGTTAAACTGCCCCTCGCCGCTGTCCTTTTGTATGGACTTCCCTCAAATCTCTTGCAGGCCAACATTTATTCTCGTGGAGATATAAATCCACGACAAGTCACTGTTATCCCAACCAATGTTGCTGATATTCCAATTGTCGCTGGATGGTCCAGATTCTTTGGT
>JANNTN010000129.1:0-8779 GCA_031394445.1 Anatilimnocola sp. | reverse complement strand
GGCAAAACCTCACCGGCGTATTCGGTGATCGAGCTATCACATCGGTCCACCTCTGCGATTACCCCACCGGCGATCCCTCCGCTGTCGATGAAAAACTCTCCGAGCAGATGAAACACTCCGCGAAATCGCCTCGCTCGGCCTCTCCGCCCGCATGGCGAACAAGCTGAAGGTGCGACAGCCCTTGGCGAAGGTCGAAGTGATCCTGTCTGACGCAACTCATCAAAAATGGCTCGAAGAGCATGACGAACTTCTCCGCGACGAGCTGAACGTCAAGAAGATCGAGTACACCAAAGACGCGGAAAAATACATCACCTATCAGGTCCAGCCGAACTTTAAGAAGCTGGGGCCACGCATCGGCAAGCTCCTCCCCGGCTGCAAAGCCGCCCTCGGCAAGGCCGACGGCGGCAAACTGCTGGCTGAACTAACCGCCACCGGCAAAGTAACACTCGACATCAGCGGCGAAACCATCGAACTCGACAACGAAGACATCCAAGTCCGCCTCCAAGCCAAGCCCGGCTGGGCCGCCGCCCAAGGCTCTAACGTCGTCGTCGTCCTCGCCACCGAACTAACCCCCGAACTCCTCGCCGAAGGCACCGCCCGCGATTTCGTCCGCCTCGTGCAAGATCGACGCAAAGACTTGGGACTCGAATTCACCGATCGAATCCAAATCGGCATCGTCGGCGCAACACCAGCCCTGCAACTCTCCCTCGTCCAATTCGCGGACTACATCGGCACCGAAACGCTCGCCAAGGTCTTCTCCTCCGATCCAATTCCCGGCGTCGATCCCGTCGAAGTCGAAATCGGCGACGAAAAAATCTGGCTCTATGTCAAACGACAATAGAAATGCCCGTCCCTCTTTCCATCGCAGTTTTGATTTCCGGCGGCGGCACCACGCTGCGCAACTTGCTCGACAAGATTCAATCAGAGTCGCTACCTGTCGAAATCCGCCTCGTAATATCGAGTAGCCCCACCGCACGAGGATTGGAGTATGCCGACGCCGCCGGAATTCCCTCGCTGGTTATCGAAAAGAAGAAAAGCTTTACCGACGCAGCATTCAGTGACGCTGTATTCAGCCCCTGCCGCGACGCCAATGTTCGCTATGTCGTCATGGCCGGTTTCCTCAAGCACGTTTTGATTCCCGCCGATTTCGAAAAACGCGTCCTAAACATTCATCCCGCCCTACTCCCCGCCTTCGGCGGCAAAGGAATGTACGGCCATCAAGTCCACGAAGCCGTCATCGCCGCCGGAGCCAAAGAATCCGGCTGCACCGTCCATTACGTGGACAACGAATACGACCACGGCCCCATCATCCTGCATCGAAAAGTCCCCGTTCTCCCCGGCGACACGCCCTCTGCCCTCCAAGCCCGCGTCTTCTCCGCCGAGTGCGAAACCTATCCCGACGCCCTCCGCCAGCTAGCTGCCCAAGCGACGTAAGTCCTTTCTATTGAACTTCTTAAGTGCTGTCACCTCGCTCAAACCAGCCGTACGCAGTGATTTAGTGACAGATTTCTTTCATCGAATGCTTGCAACATGCCCTATAGTTGTCATAATCAGGGCAACTTGCGTGGAGTTTGCAAGCGTTGATTCGACCTAATTCCCTTTCAGACGACCGCCGCAGCCGGATATTGGAAGTTATCCGTCAGCGCGGGTTCGCGTCCCTGCCAGCCCTGGCAGACGCGCTGGAAGTCTCAGAATCGACGGTCCGGCGTGACCTAGATTTCTTAGAAGAATCGGGCGTGGCCCAGCGAACGCACGGCGGGGTGTTTTACACCGGGCCGTCGCCAAAGTTGGCCCACTTCGATCAACGGCAGTCGCTGAATTGGGACAAGAAGCGGCAAATCGCGGTCGCTGCGAGCAGACTGATCGAAGACAACGACACGGTTTTGCTGGATGGTGGCAGTACGACCTATGAGCTGGCACAGCTCTTGGTCCGTCGGCCGCTGCAAGTCGTGACGAACTCGTTGCCGGTCGCGAACTTGTTCACATCCAGCGATAACGCGGATTTGGTTTTGATCGGCGGCTATGTGCATGCGAAGACGGGCGTTTCGCTCGGACCGTATGCGAACCACATGCTGGCCGAACTTAACGTGCGGCGGGCGGTGATCAGCGTCGCGGGAATCAACGAGCGAGGTTGCTACAACAGCAACCTGCTCCTGGTCGAGACCGAGCGGGCCATGATGGCCTGTGCCGAGGAAGTGATCGTCGTCGCGGATAGCACGAAGTTTGGGCACACGAGCTTGTCGCAGCTTTGCGACCTGAAGGACATCGATGTGCTGGTGACGGATCGAGAGATTGCAGACGAATGGCGAGAACGGCTCGCAGCGGCGGAAGTGAAATTGGTCGTAGCTGAACAGGCAAATCCATGAGCGCGGCGGCACAACTCGATCGGTCGATTATCGAGACAATTGTCCGGCAAATCGTGCTGGCACAAGGCGGCGGCGCAAAGCCGTCTTCTGTCTCGCCTGCGCCAGCGACCTCGTCGCAGGAAACGCCGTCGAAGCCAAATTTGGTCGTCAGCATTTCGGCCCGGCATTGCCATTTAACCGATGAGCACGTCGAAATTCTGTTCGGACCAGGAGCGAAGCTAATTCCCGAGAAGCCGTTGTACCAAGATGGTTTTTACGCGGCTGAGCAAACCGTCATGGTCGTCGGCCCGCGGCGGCGAATGTTGCCGACCGTGCGTGTGCTGGGGCCAACTCGCTCCGCGAGCCAGGTCGAACTGGCCTTTACCGACGCGATTTCCCTCGGCATCGACGCCCCGGTTCGGCACAGCGGCAACATCAAAGGCACTCCCGGCTGCGTGCTCGTCGGACCCAAAGGCGTCGTCGAACTCAGCGAAGGCGTCATTCGCGCCGCACGCCACGTTCACATGAGCAACGAAGACGCCCAGCAATACGGCGTGAAGAATGGCGACTTCATGAAGCTCCGCATCGAATCGCCCCAGAGCACCGTGGTCTTCGAAGACCTGCTCGTGCGAGGCGACGCCACCAGCAAACTAGAAGTTCACATCGATACCGACGAGGGCAACGCTTGCTACCTCGACGCGGCTACGAAAGTAGAACTGCAGAAGCAAGGCGGAGATTGTAAGTGCAAGCACTAAATCGTCATTCTTCACTTGTCATTGGTTGCAAGTGACATTTGACAAGTGACCAAACAGCAACCGATTTTCTAACTCTTGGAGTTTTTATGGCAAAAGTAAACGAAGCACTGGGAATGATTGAAACGAAGGGCTTTATCGCCCTTCTGGAGGCGACGGACGCGATGCTCAAAGCCGCGAATGTCCAGCTAGTCGGCTGGGACAAAGTCGGCAGCGGGCTCGTCTCGGCGTTCGTCACCGGCGATGTCGCCGCCGTGAAGAGCGCGACCGACGCCGGAGCCGCCGCCGCTGGCCGCATTGGCGAAGTCGTCAGCGTGCATGTAATTCCGCGTCCGCACGAAGACCTCGGCATCGTCCTGCCGCCGAATCTGAAGAAGGCGAAGTAATCAACGTGGGGCGGGCCTCTGGCCGGCCATACACCCAAAAAATCACCAACGACTTTTCACAGGTATATCAACATGTCAGCGATTGGATTGATTGAAACGAAAGGCCTCGTTGGCCTCGTCGAAGCGACGGACGCCATGGCGAAAGCCGCGAATGTGCAAATCGTCAAGCGAATCGGCATCGGCGGCGCGCTGGTGACGACGATCGTGCAAGGCGACGTGGGCAGCGTGCGAGCAGCCGTCGAAGCGGGCGCTCAAGCGGCCCAGCATGTCGGCGAGCTCGTCGGCAGCCACGTCATTGCCCGCCCGGCTGAAGGATTGCTCGAAGCGTTTATCGGATAAACGGCTGATGTATCGGATAAGCGGGCGCTGTAGGGAACGCCCTCCGTGGCGTTCCTCGCTGTGCGAAATATCTCGATTCACGGATGAATGTAGCGGTTAACCCATGAAAATCCTCGTTGCCAACCTCGGCTCGACAAGCTTCAAGTATCGGCTATTCGATATGGCCGACGAGAAGTGCGTTGCGCGCGGTGGCGTCGAGCGGATTGGCTCGCCAGAAAGTCCTTGTTTTGTCGAGATCGGCGGCCAGCTCACGGAGCTGAAGGCCCAAATTCCCGATCACGCGGCGGCCGTGCGGCAGTGCCTAGCTCAACTCACCGATCCCGCAAGCGGGTGCTTGAAAAGCGCCAGCGAAGTGGCGGCGATTGGCTTCAAAGCCGTGCATGGCGGCAGAGTTAGCGGCGTGCAGCGCGTGACGGAGAATGTGCTGGCGGCGATGGAAGAAATGAACCTCGTCGCTCCGGCCCACAACCCGCCCTACATCAAGGCGATGCGGCTGCTGGGCGAGAAGCTGCCAGAAATTCCGCTCGTGGCCGCGTTCGAGACCGATTTTCACAGCACGATCGACGATCGCCTGCGATATTATCCGGCACCGTACGACTGGGCTGAAAAGCTGCACATCAAGCGGTGGGGCTTCCATGGCGCGAGCCATCGCTACATCGCCCAACGGACCAGCCAAATGCTGGGTCGCTACGATTTGCGGATCATTTCGTGCCACCTCGGCGGCAGCAATAGCCTCTGCGCGATCCGCGGTCAGCAGAGCGTGGCCACCTCGATGGGCATGAGTCCGCAGACGGGCCTGCCGCACAACAACCGCATCGGCGATTTCGATCCCTTCGCGATTCCGCTAATTATGCAGGCCGAGGGGCTGTCGTTGCATCAAGTCTTGGACACGTTGGCCGAAAAATCGGGTTTGCTCGGTTTATCGGGAATCAGCGGCGACATTCGCGACCTCGAAGAAGCCGTGGCTCAGGGCAAAGCGCGAGCGAAATTAGCACTCGATGTCTTCGTGGCCGAGATTCGCCGTCATCTGGGCGGCATGCTTGTCGAACTAGGCGGCGTGGACGCGATCGTCTTCACCGGCGGCATCGGAGAGAACGGCACAAACATTCGCTCGGGCGTTTGTGCGGGGCTCGAAGAATTCGGCATCGCACTCGATCCCTCGCTCAATGCCAAAGCCAAAGGCGAGTTTTGCGTCAGTCGCGAAGATAGCAAGGTGCAGGTCTGGACGATCCCGACCAACGAGGAATTGATCGTCGCACGGCAGACCAAACAAGTCTTAGAGGCCGCAGCTTAACCACTGACCACTGACCAATCATGTTTGTCGCCAAAGTTACCGGCTCGCTCGTTTCGACCCAAAAGGTCGAATCGATGAAGGGCTACAAGCTGTTGATCGTCGAGCCGTATCGGGTCGATCCGGACAAGCGCAAGAGTCTCGTTACGACGGGGCGGACCTTCGTCGCGGTCGATATGCTCGGTGCGGGCGTCGGCGATCTGGTGCTCCTAACCCAAGGTTCCAGTGCCCGTCTGACTCCCGAAACGCAAAAGATGCCCATCGACGCCGTCGTCATCGGTATCGTAGATCAGGTGCATGTCGATCAGCAAAGCGTGTACGCACGAGAGAAATAGAAATAAACAGTCATGCAAATCAACGAATCAATCATACGCAGCGTCGTGGCCCAAGTGCTGGCGGAAGTGCAGCGCGGGGGCGTCAACGGCGCGCCGGTGGCCGGAAAATCGTTTGCCGGTCGCAACGGCGTGTTCACCTGTCCCGACGAAGCCGTCAAAGCCGCCCGCGATGCCTTCGAGCAACTCCAAGAGCGGACGATCGAAGATCGCAAGCGAGTCATCGATCACATTCGCCGCATTTCGATCGATAGTTGCGTCGAGCTCGGCACAATGGAGATGCACGAGACAAAAATCGGCCGGCTGGAGCACAAGATCGAGAAGCTCAAGACACTCGGCGAAAAGACGCCTGGTGTCGAGTTCATGCGGAGCGAAGTATTTAGCGGCGACCACGGCCTCGCCGTTATTGAACACGCCCCGTTCGGTGTCATCGGTGCGATTACGCCGGTAACCCACTCTTTGCCCACCATCACGGGCAACGCCGTGAGCATGCTCGCTTCTGGCAACACCGTCGTTGTAAACCCGCATCCCAGCGGCAAGAAAGTCGCAGCCGAAGGCGTGAAGCGGTTCAATCGAGCGATCCACCAAGACCTGGGCATCGACAACCTGATCTGCGTCATCGCCGAGCCGACGCTCGAAACGGCCACCGCAATCTTCGGCCATCGCGGTATCAATATGATCTGCGTGACAGGCGGCCCGGCCGTGGCCCGCGCGGCGCTGAAATCTGGCAAGCGGGCTGTGGTTGCCGGCCCCGGCAATCCGCCGGTCGTCGTCGATGAGACGGCTGACCTCGACAACGCCGCCCGCTGCATCATTCGCGGCGGCTCCTATGACAACAACCTACTCTGCATCGCGGAAAAAGAAGTTTTCGTCGTCGCCAGCATCTTTGACCGCATGATGGAAGCGATGGAACGCGCCGGCGCGGTGCGACTGAACGCTCGCGAGATCGAAACACTCACGAAAAACGCGATCACGCAAGTCGGCGAAGGGGAACACAAGCACGATGCGCCCGCCAAGGACTTTTTGGGCCAAGATGCGACCGTCCTGGCCAAAGGCGCGGGCAAGAGCATCTCAGACAAGGTCGAACTGATCTTTGGCGAAACCGATTTAGACAACCCGTTCGTCCCCGTCGAACAGATGATGCCGTTCGTGCCGTTCGTGCGCTGCCGCGATGTCGATGAAGCGATCGCTCGGGCGAAAGAGGCCGAACACGGCTTCCGCCACACCAGCCTCATTCATTCGAACAATGTGCGAAACATGACCAAAATGGGTCGCATAATGGACACGACCCTGTTTGTGAAAAACGGCCCCTGCATGGCGTCACTCGGCCTCGGCGGAGAAGGCTATTTGTCCTTCTCAATCGCTGGCCCGACCGGCGAAGGCGTCACCACGCCGCTCACGTTCACGCGCGAACGCCGCTGCTCGTTGATCGATGACCTATGTATTTTGGGGAGGCGATAGCAAGACCGCGGCTATTTGACGCGGTTTTTGAGTCAACCGAAACGAATTGAAACTGCCAAGGCAGAAAGAATGTTTTCCATGCTCGGCATACGTTATCTAAAAGTCGCGCCGACAACCTACGTTCTTCACTACAAAGGAGGAAAAGTGAAACGTGAAGGCGCTGGGCTTTCGTTTTTTTACTTTGCTCCAGCTTCCGAAATGGTGCTCGTGCCAATGGAGAGCACCGACGTTCCCTTTGTATTCAACGAAGCAACTTCCGATTTCCAAGAGGCCACTATCCAAGGGGAGCTGACGTATCGAATTGCTGACCCTAAACGTGTCGCGGGCGTGCTCAATTTTAGTGTGAACGAGCGACTTTTGCATCGTACCGAGGATCCAAAAAAACTGGGCGAGCGCCTCGTTCATGCTGCCAGAATTGCAGCTCGCAGCTTCACGCAAACAAGGCCACTACGAGAGGTTTTGATTTCGTCGGACGCACTACTAACGGAGATGACCGCCAGCCTCCGTAGCTCCTCGGTCGTCGAGATGTTGGGCATCAATGTCATTGGACTAAACATCGTATCGATCAAGCCGACGCCCGAGATTGCTAAAGCACTGCAGGCAGATGCCCGCGAGGAATTGCTACGCAAAGCAGACGAGGCAATCTACTCGCGACGCAATGCTGCTGTTGCCATGGAGCGGACGATCAAGGAGAGCGAATTACAAACCGAGATTGCCGTCGAGGAAAAGAAGCGACAGGTTCGTGAAACGCAAATGGCGGCCGAAATCGCCGTTGAGGAGCTGCGTGCCGATCTGGTGGCGAAGAAGGTAGCCAACGATCGGCAAGAAGCAGATGCCCGAGCGCACGCGCTTCAGGTCACTCTCGAACCCCTAAAAATGGTCGATTGGAAGATCCTGATGGCGGCCGGGGGCGGTGCCGATCCGAAACTGAACATCGCTCTTGCCTTTCGCGAACTGGCAGAGAACGCGACGAAGATTGGCGAGTTAAACATCTCGCCCGATTTGCTGTCGAATCTCATTCAATCCGATGGCAGGAATAAATAAGTAATGTACGCCCCTACCGGAATAGCGATTGTCACTGCACCGACGAGGCTTGAAGGCCTGCGCCGGCGCTGGGGCACTCTCGGACAGGCTAAATTCCTCCTTGGGCATGCTCACGCTCACGAGCGAGCTCGTCGAGCCGATGTCAGGACTGCTCCAGCCAAGCATTCCTCCTCGGCTGCCACGTTGCAGATGGCTCAGATTGCAATGCCCCAAGCGCAACAACTGGCTGAGTTTGGGGAATATCAGTCTGAAGCCGACATTTATCTCGATGTAGTCAATCAACTTGAGGAATCACTTAATTTCGGATTGCCCATCAAGCGAGTTGAGCGATCATTCGTCCCCAATTTTGAATTCGGAACATGCGAAGTCGTGGTCGTTGTTGGCCAAGATGGACTGGTTGCCAATACGGCTAAGTACGTCGGCGGGTTGCCGATTGTTGCCATCAATCCTGATCCACAGCGAATTGACGGTGTGCTGTTGCCATTCCATGTCAACGAGGCAAGGTCTGCGGTTCGCCGCGTGCTCGATCGTCAGTTTAAGAGTCGGCGAGTGACTCTGGCTCAAGCGGAGCTTAATGATGGACAAAGACTTTTGGCATTTAACGACTTTTTTGTGGGAACTGCTTCGCACGTATCCGCGCGTTATGTTCTCGAAGCCGGAGGCCACAGCGAGCCGCAGTCATCCAGCGGCGTGCTTGTTTCTACGGGTGCTGGTTCGACCGGCTGGCTGTCAAGTGTTTTTAACATGACAGCAGGTGTGGCAAATTTTCTAGGTGCCGATACGGGCGAGCGGCCGGCTCTTGCGTGGGAGGACAATAGGCTGGTCTGGG
>JANNTN010000026.1:0-1110 GCA_031394445.1 Anatilimnocola sp. | reverse complement strand
GCTTGCCGCAACTGCGAAGTGTTGCCGTGATTGGCGACGTAGTTGTGTTGCGTGACGCCACTGCGGAAAGAGGACGTGTTGGACCGGGCATCACTGGGGCAGGTGAAGTTTTTGAGATGGGTCTTGGTGACCGCGATGTTCAGCATGCCGCCGTAGCGCGTGCTGGGATCGGTTTGGGCATAGTTATTGTTCGTCGCGTTTTGTACCGAGCCGAAATAGCGGTATTGCTCGAAGAGGTTTTGCTGATCGATATAGGGCAGGAGGGCTACTTGCCAGGTGCCCCAGCAGCAGCCGTATTCGCCGACGGGGAAGACGGCTTTGTGGGTGTCGGCATAGTTGTGCATCGCCAGGACGACCTGCTTGAGGTTGTTGTGGCAATGGGAGCGGCGGGCCGATTCGCGGGCGACCTGGACGGCTGGCAGCAGCAAGGCGACGAGCACGCCCACGATGGCGATGACGACCAGTACTTCGACGAACGTGAATGCTTGCTTCAACCGGGACATGACCTAATTGTACCTGCGTGAACTGTAAAGAACCCGGCGTGCGTCAGTTTGTTGTGTTGTCTGCGGGTTTCGTAGAGATTTTCAAGGAAAAAGAGTTTGAGCCCGCTTTCTTCACGTCGATTGTCTGGTTGCTGGCGGTGTTCCACTCGGGGGGAATTCGCTCGGTGGGGGGCGTGGGGGCTTCGCCGGGCAAAATGCCGCCTTCCGCCTTGCCACCCGTTCCGGGGGCCGGTGCGTGAATAATAACGCGATATTTGCCGGCGGCCAGACCGTTTCCCTGGGAAATCACAAATTGGCCGCTCGTCACCGCGGCCCCGCCGGACGTGGCCTGGCCCTCGGTGGGCTGGAAACTGATGTTTCCCTCGGCGAGCGGAGCGCCATCGACCTGCACCGTGCCAGAGATGGCTTGCCGGCCGAGGGAGTCGTGCCTGCAGCCGGAGAGCAGGCCGACGGCAAGAATGGCGAAGCGAAAAATCCAAGTGGTGAGCATGTCCAAGAGCCTTGTGCGTGCGGCCGGTCATTTTAGCCGTGAGTCGCGGTTTGACGGAGGGCTACTTTCCACACGATCTTGGCGAAAAATCTTGACATTGAGCAGTGGTAGTCTTAG
>JANNTN010000017.1:0-3550 GCA_031394445.1 Anatilimnocola sp. | reverse complement strand
GCCAACCTCCAAACGATCGAGATTCCCACAATACGTCTGGGTTCTCGGCACCAAATTCGAGCGTCAACAAACGTACGGCAATCTCGGACAAGCCCGGCGGCACCCGGCATAATTCGGTCCTTTTTCAACGCCTCTCGAAATACGTTTGAGTTGATGGGGAGAACCGCGCCATCCTTGCGGTGCGAGACGGTGTCAGAGAACAACACGGCGGGAAAGAGCGTGGCCTCCTCCCGCCATCGGCACTGGCATCGGTACGCCGCGTCGGTCGCCGTGCGGTCAAGGCATCTCCGGTAACGGCGTGGCGTGCCAGATCGTCATAGCATGTTGGCAAAACCTGGCAATTCTCAAATCGCCCGTCAACTGTCCTGTGGGCTACACCTGGCAAATTCGCCGCCAGTGATAAGATCCATGTGCCTTATCGTTGCTTGGTGGCGGGGCGCTTTCTTCAGTCGACAGCCGGAAATAGAATGCGTCCCGTCGCTTGATTGTTATATGCAAGGAATGGACATGCGCGTGACGATGGTTGCGGTGACGGTCGTGGAAGTACCGCAGCGTGCGCCACTGGCTCCCTACCGTTCGCATTTGCGGGCCAGTTCGACGACCCAGAGCGCGATCGTCCGCGTCGATACCGATGCGGGAATCACCGGCTGGGGTGAGCACAATATCAACTTCCTCCCCAACATTAGTGCTCGGCGCATGGAGGACGACGCCCGCTCGTGGTTAATTGGCCGTGATCCCCAGAATATTACCCGTTTTCATCAGGAGTGTCCTTTCGAGTCACGACTCAAATCGGGGATTGAGCTGGCGCTGTGGGACATCTGCGGTAAAGCGGTCGGACTGCCAGTGGCCGTGTTGCTCGGCGGAATTCTTCGTGAGCGGGTCGAGGTCGCGGCGTGTATGGGCATCCAGTCATACGGGCGGGCGAAGGAAATGGCTACTTGGTACGTCGAGCAAGGTTTCGGCACGCTCAAGACCAAGGCCGGGGCCGACATGCAGGAGGATTTCGACATGGTCCGCGGCATTCGCGATGCCGTCGGCAACAAGCTCAAACTGCGAGTCGATCCCAACCGCGCTTACTCGCCACAGGAGGCACTCGAATTGGCGCGGCGGCTGGAGCCTTTTGGCCTGGAATATTTCGAGCAGCCGATTCCCGCTGAGCCGCTCGCGGATGCCGCCTGGCTGCGGAGCCAGACCAGCGTGCCCATTGCGTTGAACGAGAGTGTGATTGGGCCGGCGAGTGTACTCGAGATCTTGCGCGCCAACGCGGCGGCGTTTATTCTGCCCGATACGCATATCGCCGGAGGAATTCTGCCCTGCATGACCATCGGGCGGATCTGCGAGGCCGCGGGCATCCCCTGCATCATGCACTGCGGGCACGATCTGGGGCCCAAGACGGCGGCCATGGTACACGTCGCGTCGGCGTGCTCTGCCTATTCGCTGGCCAACGACACCACCTATTACGGTTTGGAAGACGATATCATTACCGAGCGATTTTCGATCGAGCGCGGCACGATCGCCGTGCCGAACAAGCCGGGCCTGGGAGTCGAGGGCGATCCCGAGCGGCTGGCGCGGTACAAGATCGATTGCTGAATTTCAGCCACAGGCTCGCGTGTTGACCTCCAATGCCAAACCGACCGGTTTTCGTTGGGCCGTGTTCGGTCTGGCGTGCGGGACGTCGTGGCTCTTGTATCTGCACCGTTATGCGTTTGCGCTGATTAAGCCGGAGCTAGTCCGGGAGTGGAAACTCAACAAAGTCGAACTAGGACTGCTCGACAGCGCTTTTTCGTTTAGCTCGACATTCTTTCAGTTTCCGTTGGGGGTCACAACCGATCTCCTGGGGGTGCGTATCGTCCTCACGGGGCTGATTTTGCTGTGGTGCGTTGGGCTGGGGATGCACGCCTGGGCACCATCGCCAAAGTATTTGTGGTACGCACGGGCGGTGCTGGGCATCGGTCAATCGGCGGTCTATTCAACACTCAGCAAGATGGCGCGAAGCTGGTTCCCAGCGAGCATTCGCACCACGCTCCAGGGAATCGCGGGGATCACATCGGGACGGCTGGGAGGGATGTGCGCCTATCTCGTGTTTGGATCCCTGTTGTTGGGACGGCTGGAACTCGACTGGCGAACGGCCATTTACGTGTTTGTCGCTGGCGGAGTGCTCTTTGCAATCCTGTTTGCGGCCCTGTTTCGCGATTCGCCACGCAGCCATCCGCTCGTGAACGAGGCGGAGGCAACATTGATCGAAGGTCCATTTACGGAGGAATCGCTCGATGGAGTGGGAAAAAGAATGACGTTCATGCAGTTGCTGAGGGCGATTCGACCACGAGCGTTCGTCAATCTGCTCTTCCTCAACGTGCAAACGATCTTGAGCACGCTGGCCGACAATATCTACTCGAATTGGATTCCGCTTTTCCTGTGGGAAGTGCATGACTTAAAATTCGAGGCGATGGGTATCTATTCCTCGCTGCCGCTCTTGGGAGGCGCCATTGCAGGTGCTTTGGGCGGCCTGCTCAACGATTGGTGTATCGCGCGTACGGGCAATCGCCGCTGGTCGCGAAGTGGGATCGCTGCCGTTGGCAAAGGATTGGCGGCCGTGTTCTTGTTGATCGCACTTGTTTGGTACAACAACCCCTACGTGTTTTGCGGGCTGCTCTTCGCGGTGAAGTTCTTCGGCGATTGGAGCTTGGCGACAAGCTGGGGCGTGGTCACCGACATTGGCGGCCGCGCGACTGCGTCGGTATTCGCCTTCAACAACGCTGTCGCGGGGATCGGCCTAATCGCCGCCCCGCCACTCTTTGGATTTCTCGCTCTGCATTATGGTTGGCCCGTCGTTTTTGTGACGGTCGCGGCGACCTACGTGCTCTGCGCTCTTTCGTGGTTGGTGATCGACTGCACCATTCCCGTGGTCGGTCCGAATGGTTCTGGCCGCGATCGTATCGAACCACCCTGCGAATAAATTCGGGTTATTTACAAGATGCAACTGCCGCTGCCATCCGGCAGCGTTTCATTTGCCCAAAGGGCAAAGTTCCAGCTTTTCGACAACTAACTCTGTGGCCTCGGTCCGATTCAGTGGCAGGATGTGGTACTCACCGGCGTTCCAAGCCGCGAGTTGGTCGGCGTAATGGGGAGTACCTGGCTGTCCGGATTGGCTTTGGGCATCAACGGCCAAAAGGCTGCTTGTCGAGAGGTCCGCGATCAGGCGATAACCGGCACCGGTCGTCGCGAGCCAGTTGGGATCGCTGCCCGTGTTGCACACCGTGACCATATCGCCATTGACCGGCACACCGCCGTGATTCAGCAGTTGCCCTAAATCTCCGCGCAGCGACAAGACGTGCTTTAGCGGCAGCCGATGCAAGCGACCCCATTGCCAGGCGGCCATGTCGGGCCCGAGACGCTGCGCGAGGTAGTCGAGCGTGTCGCTGAAGACACTGCGGATACGGGGAATACGCTCCCCAGCGGGAAACCAACCGTGCTGGTCGTCCGCCAGCAGCCGGCTGGCAATCCCCTCGGCTTGTTTGGCGAGCAGCTCGGCTATGACACCATCAAAATG
>JANNTN010000904.1:0-1997 GCA_031394445.1 Anatilimnocola sp. | reverse complement strand
CTGGCCGTTTCATAGCGGCGATTGCGATCCTTCTCCAGGGCTTTCATCACAATCCAGTCCAGCTCGCCACGGACTTGTTGGCTCAACTTGCGCGGCTCGACGTTACGCCGCTCGGCAATCGTGGAAAGTGCCGCGGCCTTGAGCGTGCTGATGCGGGCACTCGGACGGGGCGGTTCGACCTCGCGAATGATCCGCCGCATCTCGTCGTAGCCAGCTTGTTTTAGCGTCTCGGTTTCAAAAGGCGTGCAGCCGGTCAGCATTTCGTACAGCAAGACGCCCAGCGAGTAGATGTCGCTCCGCGTGTCGATATCGAGGTTGTTGAATTCGGCCTGCTCGGGGCTCATATAGAGTGGCGTTCCCATCATCAAACCGTGAGCCGTATAGAGCGTGTGCTCGGTGAGTGGTTGGTGCATCGCCTTGGCCAGGCCGAAGTCGATCACCTTGGGCACCGGCTGGCCGTCGTAGAGGCAGACCAGGATGTTCGAGGGCTTCAGGTCGCGGTGGATGATTCCTTTCTGATGGGCATGCTGCACCGCCTGACAAACCTGTGTGAAGAGAGCGAGGCGGTCGGCGACGGTGAGCTGCGCGTCGTTGCAATACTGGGTGAGCGGTAACCCCTTGACGTACTCCATGACAAAGAACGGCCGCCCCTCGTCGGTCATGCCCCCATCAAAGACGCGGGCGATGTTCGGATGGTCCATCAGGGCCAGGGCCTGACGCTCGGCCTCGAACCGCGAAAGCACCTGCCGCGTATCCATGCCCGGCTTAATGAGCTTGAGGGCCACTCGGCGTTTGACCGGCTCGGTTTGCTCGGCGACCCAGACCGTGCCCATGCCCCCTTCGCCGATCTGCTCCAGCAGTTTATAGCGGCCGGCGATGACTGCGCCGGAACGCTGCATGGCCGGCTGGTTAATTGTCGCCGCGATCGATTCATTGAGGCCATGCGGTAACGATTCTGGTTGATCATTCGCCTTCAGGAGCGTTTCAACCCGTCGGCGCACCTCCGCGTCATCGCCACATAGGCGATCGAGCACCGCGGCTCGCTCCCCCGGATCGAGAACCTCAATGGCAACCAGGAAGGCGGACTGAACACGTTTCGCATCAATGGGCATAGCAAGCTCCTCGCTCTCGGCCTATGGATCAATGCGACGGACTTGTCCTCAGCTGTCGAAAAATCTGGAAATTATTTTGCCGCCAGCGCGTTCAGCAGCCAGGCCCTGGCATACGTCCACTTCTGCCGCGCCTGATAGGCAGTGATCCCCATTGTCTGCGATACCACCTCGTGACTGAGCCCCGCAAAGTGGTGCAGCTCCACGATTTGCGCCGTCTGCGGATCCTCCGACGCCAGGACCGTCAAGGCCTGGTCCAAGGCTAGAAATCGATCATCCTCGTCTGGTTGCGGCAGATCGACTAACGCCACACGATTGACCTGGCCGCCGTGCTTCAGCCGCCCCTTGCGGCGGGCATTTTCGATCAAAATTCGCCGCATCGCCGTCGCCGCAGCCGCGAAGAAGTGCCCCCGGTCATCCCACCGTTGTCCGACTCCCTCTCCCTCTGGGAGAGGGCCGGGGTGACGGTGCTCTCCTCCAACTAGCCGCACATACGCCTCATGCACCAGCGCCGTCGCCTCCAGCGTCTGCCCCGGCTTCTCCTGGGCCAGCTTCGCCGCCGCCAGCTTTCGGAGCTCATCATAGACCAGCGGCAAGAGCCGCTCCGCGGCAGTGGAATCACCTTGCTCAACTAGCGACAAGATGCGGGTGACTTCGGACATGGCGGTCGGACCAGCGAATGAGACGGTCTACGAGAATCCATCGTTACGCTATCCGCACGAAGGGCGAATGTCGAGTTTCGAGTGCTACTACGATGGAAATAGCGGAGATCCAGCAACGGTTATTCCCTGCGTCACAAAACATTCGAATGTGACGCGGCCCGTCCGATGCCTTCGAAGTTGCGACCTCGAAGTCCTGGCATTCCCAGTAACTCATCTCACTATTCAA
>JANNTN010000902.1:0-10623 GCA_031394445.1 Anatilimnocola sp. | reverse complement strand
AACTCGCCAGCAACTTGCCAAGCACCAGTTCGTGATTCGACAGCCGGGTCATCAAAAGGAGCAGCAGCGTCTTCTTATCTTTCTCTTGAGCCACGCCGCTCGCCGACCGCAACGCGGCCAAAAACGTGAGCAGCGTCATTTGTAGCGGCGCGAGGATGAGAAACAGAATCGACCCGAACTTGGCCATGTCCCCCACGCTGCGAATGATTTGCGTTCCGGCCAGCACCAGCCAGGCCGTACACATCAGCACAAACAGGGCCGTGCCATACACGCCCCGATACAAGAAGTGCTGACTCCGCCGCGGCGCGGTTACCAGCTCACGAGAAAAAATCGGTCCAATCAGCACGAATTGCCCGCCTTCCCAACTAATCGACTCGTCCTACGCTGCTGACTAGACTACCAGTTCGATCGCCCCGAATTTCTTAACACAGAGACGCAGGGACACAGAGTCACAGAGAATACAGAAGATAGTCAAAACTCACGCTGAGGTGTTTCAGCTTCCGTCGCCCGAATATTCCTATCTTATCCCGATCTAACGTCGAACAAATCCTACTTACCCCTCTGAGTCTCTGTGCCTTTGTGCCTCTGTGTTAAAACGAAGGCAGTAAAATCAACACCAAGCCCATTTCGCAAGTCATTACACAGCAATTGTTTATGTCGTTTTTAATCTCCCCGCCCAATAATTCCCCGCCACAGCGCATCTAGTTCTGTGAGCGAGCGCTTTGCCGCGATTCGGCAGGAGCTCGACGCGTGCCATCCCCGGACGCTGACAACTCGATTATCGATAAGCCGAATAACGATAAGTCGGACAGCATACCCCTCGACCCTTCCGTCGTCGCGGCGCTGTATGTTCAGCATGGGGAAGAGCTGCGGCGGTTCCTGCTCGGCATCCTGCGAGACGCTCAGCTCACCGCCGACGTGCTGCAAGCGACCTTCGTAAAGATGGTCGAGCGCGGGCACCAGACGCAGGAAGCGACACGCAAGGCTTGGCTGTTCCGCGTGGCCTACCACGAGGCAATAGCCTACCGCCGCCGCGAGGGATTGGGGGACAAAATCCTTCGCCGGGTCGCTGCCGACACTCCCGCTTGGCACACCAACGGTGCCGCCGGCGGGGCCGATGAGCCGCTCTTGCGGCTTGAGTCGGTCCAGTCGGTTCGCGAGGCGCTCGATGAGCTCCCCGCCGAGCAACGACAAGTCGTGCGGATGCGAATTTACGAAGAAAAAACCTTTGCCACCATCGCCAAAGAATTAAAAATACCGCTCGGCACCGCCCTCGGTCGCATGCGAGCCGCCACTCAAAAGCTCAAAGCCAAACTCGACCAAACCAAACCGTTAGACAATCAAAGCGATTCCGATCGCTAACAAATGACTACTGACCAATGACAAGTGACAAAAAAGACCTCGACTGGCTGGCGTTCTGCTATGCCGCCGGCGAACTAGAAAATACCGAATGCGAGCAATTCGAAGCTCGCCTGGCCGACGATCAAGCTGCCCGCGAAGCCCTGGCCCGCGCGGTGGAGCTGTGCCAAACCGTTACCGCGGCTGAAACGCACCGCACCGACTACATTACCCCCGCCTCTAGCGTCCGCACTGGCTGGAATCAACGTCTTTCCTGGATGGCCGTCGGCGGCCTCGCCTCGTTACTGCTCGCGATGCTTTGGACTGGTGTCGTTGGCCCCACCTGGCAAGCTGCAAACCGCAATTTCCACGCATTTTCCCAGAGAAATCTCGCCTCGGCGTGGACCGAAACCCGTACCGAAATCGCCAATGTTCGCGAAGCCGGCTACTGGCCGACGCTGACATCCATCGACGCCGACGATGAGCTTCCGGCCACTGCCTCGCTTATCGAGAATAGACTCGAAGAAAACATGCTCGAAGACGCCCCCACCTGGATGACCGCCGCCGTCTTCAGCCTCCCCGCGAACGACTCACCGACCGACGCCGTCACGAACCAACGGCTGGAGAACTAACCGTGCGTTTTTCGGGCTTAACAGCGATCTTCGCCACGCCGCTCGCCGTCGTCGCCTTCCTCTGCGCGGCCGTCTTCGATGCAAACGCCGACGACATCCAGCGCGATGCCGCCTCAATTCCACCCGCCGTCAAAGCGTCTGTCACCTCCGCCACGAAAAAAGAGGGCAAAGCCCGGCCATCCATCCTCGTCACGCCCGAGCGCGAGGCTGCGGTCCTCAATTTCGTCCAGCGTAACCACGCCGAGCTCGCCGACCTGCTGATCGTTTTGAAAACTAACCAGCCGGAAGAGTACGAGCGGGCCCTCCGCGAGATCTTTCGTGCCACGGAACGCATGAACCAAATTCAAGAACGCGATCCGCTGCAATACGAGCTCGAAGTCGCCGCTTGGACCGCCCAATCTCGCGTCCAACTGCTCGCCGCCAAGCTCAAAATGAACGAGTCCGACGAGCTGATGAAAAAGCTCCGTGACGGCCTCAAGGCTCAGAACGAAGCCAAGATTGCCCTCTTAAAGCACGAGCGACAGAAGGCGGCGGACCGGATGTCGAAAATCGACAGCGACATTGCCCGCTTCGAGACCAACCGCGACGACGTGATCGACAAACAATTAAAGCTGCTGACCGGCGGCACAGAAGGCCGCCCCGTAAAAACCTCTGCCAAGACAACCGTGAAGGCCGCCAACAAAGTCAAAACAACCGAAAAAAATTAGCTTGACAACTCCCCCGGCGATATGCACGAATTGTGCATAATCGTTACCCACTTGCATATTACGCAACCACTTTATTAACAACAACTTGCATCAAAAATCACTCCGAATTTTGGTGCAAAAAAATCGCCTGCATAAACCCTGCCCACCAATCCACCCCTCCTGTTCGATAGTTTGCGGAGCATAACCATGCGGATCGGACGCCTCCCTCTCCCAGCCCTGGCCTATTGCCTACTGGCTACTGCCTACTCCCTTCCAGTGTCAGCCGCCGACTTGGAAATCGCAGCGCCGATTAAGCAGCGTTACGCCAACGCCGAGATCACCGAGGAGCCCAGCTTCCAGCGGCACATCAGCCCGCTGATCGGGCGCCTCGGCTGCAACGGCCGCAGTTGCCACGGCAGCTTCCAGGGCCGCGGCGGTTTCCGCCTCTCTCTCTTCGGCTACGACTTCCACGCCGACCACGAAGAGCTGTTGAAGGGTGAGCCCCTCCGGGCCAACAAAGATAAACCGCTCGAAAGCCTCATCATCGTCAAGCCGACCGACGCCGACCAACACGAAGGGGGCGAGCGATATAAGAAGGGGAGTTGGGAATATCACGTCCTCCGCCGCTGGCTCGAAGCCGGTGCAAAATTCGACCAGAAGGACGTGCAAAAGCTCGTCAACCTTGAGCTCACGCCGTCGGAAATCGTCTTCAGCAAGCCCGGCGAAAAAATCCAGCTCAAGGCTGTCGCCGTGTGGGAAGATGGAACTCGTGAAGACGTCACCTGCCTCTGCCGCTTCAGCAGCAATAGCGACCAGGTTGCCACGATCACCACCGATGGCCTCGTCACCGCCACCGACCCCGGCGACACCCACGTCATCATCTCGTACGACAGCGCCGTCATTTCCGTCCCCGTGATGCGGCCCGTTTCGCAGCTCACCGGCGACCGTTATCCCTCCGTCCCGACCCCCACCAAGATCGACGAGCATGTCGTCACCAAGCTGAAAAAGCTCGGCGTCGTCCCGTCGGAACTTAGCACCGATTCCGAATTCATCCGCCGCGTCAGCCTCGACCTCGCCGGCACCCTTCCCACCGCCGCCGAAGTCGAAAAATTCCTCGCCGACCCTTCCCCCAACAAGCGGGCCGAAAAAGTTGAAGCCCTGATGGACACCCCGGCCTACGCCGCCTGGTGGACCACCCGCCTCTGCGACTGGACCGGCAACAACGACACAAAGTTCAACAACTTTGGCGTTCTCCGCGGCCAAGGCAACAGCGGCGGCGCTGCACAGCAATGGTACGACTGGCTTTACAAACGGGTTGCAGACAACATGTCCTACGACCAACTCGTCGCGGGCATGGTCACCGGCGTCAGCCGCCTGCCAAACGAAAGCTACGCCGAATACTGCCAGGCCATGACCAAGTATGACCAGGGCGAAGGCAACTATGCCGAACGGCCCCACATGCCATACTTCTGGGCCAAAGTTAACCAAGTAAAGCCAGAAGAACGTACCATCGCATTTGCTTATACATTCCTTGGTATTCGAATCCAGTGCGCCCAGTGCCACAAGCATCCTTTCGATCAATGGTCGAAGGACGACTTCGATGACTTCCGCAATTTCTTCCCCGCAGTTCGCACCACGCAATACGGGGCTCCGAACGACAAAGCCTCGCAGGCCGACTACAACCATATCGTGAAGGAACTCGGCCTCGAGAAAACCGAACTCAAAGGCAATCAGCTCCGCGCGGAGTTTTATAAGCACATGCGGGCCGGCAAAGTCGTCCCGTTCCCCGAAGTCGTCGTTAATCGCGTTCCGTCCGGAGTGCGCAAGCCTGTTGGCAAGAAAGACGGCGAAGGTCCGACCAGCCCCATCGCCCGCGTCCTCGGCGGCGAAGAGATCGATCTCTCCAAGCTCGACGACGCCCGCCAGCCCCTCATGGATTGGCTCCGTGATCCGAAGAATCCTTACTTCGCCAAGGCTTTCGTCAATCGCGTCTGGTCCAACTACTTCAACGTCGGCATCGTCGAGCCGCCAGACGATTTGAGCCTTGCCAATCCCCCGAGCAACAAAGCCCTGCTCGACCATTTGGCAGCCGGTTTTATCGCCCACAACTTCGACATGCGGTGGCTGCATCGCGAAATCTGCAATAGCCGCACGTACCAACTCTCTTGGCAAACCAACGAGACCAACGCCAAGGACGAGAAGAACTTCGCCCGCTCGGTTCCCCGCCGCATCGCGGCTGAAGTCGCCGTCGATGCCGTTAACACGGCCATCGCCTCCGACGAGAAAGCCGCCAAATTCGCCACCGATTTGAAAGCACGGGCCATCTCCGTCGCCGGTGCTGGTGCCGCACGAGCCAACAACAATGGTGCCGCCGGAGGCAACGGATTTGCCCTGCAAGTCTTCGGCCGCAGCATTCGCGAAAGCAACTGCGATTGCGACCGCTCGGGGGAAGCCAGCCTGCTGCAAACGGTGTTTCTACAAAACGACAGCGCCGTGATCCAGGCAATCGAGCAAGACAAGAATTCGTGGATTGCTCAATTGACCCAAAAAGCTGCTGCGGAGGAGACTTCTGCTCGCGGCAGTGGTAAGGGACCGACGCTGGAGCAAATGAAGGCCCGCCTGGCCCAAATGAAAAAGGCCAAGAATCCTCAGCAGGTCAAACGCATCGAAGAGCGCATCGCCGCTTTGCAAAAGGATGGCGCTGATGCCGCTGTAGGGAACGCCCTCCGTGGCGTTCCTGAAGAACTCGCGCTCGACGAACAGGAAATCGTTCGCCAGGCTTACCTGCGAACGCTTAGCCGTCTCCCCACGCCCGAAGAGAACGACCGCTGCCTCGCCTACATCGCCGCGGCCGAAACTCCCCTCGCCGGTGCTAAAGGCCTCCTCTGGACCCTCCTCAACACCAAAGAATTCATCGTCAACCACTAACGAACCTTGTTCCCACGCTCCGCGTGGGAACACAAGTCCCCGACGCTCTGCGTCGTTCTGACCTCTTAACCCAAACACCTCACACCACCAAGGACGTAACCAATGGCCTTCTCCCTCACCTGTGACGGAATCAAACGCCGCGATTTTCTCCGCATCGGCGCTCTCGGCACCGGAATCGGCCTCTCGAACTACCTCCGCCTGGCTGCCGCCGGCGAAGTCGCCAAATCCCCGGCCAAGGCGGCAATTTTCATCAACCTCACGGGCGGTCCATCCCACATGGACACGTTCGACCTGAAGCCCGACGCTCCGTCTGAGGTCCGCGGCAAATTCAGCCCGATCAAAACGAATGTTCCCGGCATCGAGTTCAGCGAGCACCTGCCCAACTTGGCCAAATGTGCCGACAAGTTCGCGATTCTCCGCGGCGTCTCGCACACCCTCGCCGCTCACGAGCTTGGCACGGAATACGTCAACAGCGGCAGCCGGCCCATCCCCTCGCTCGAATATCCCGGCTACGGCGCGGTCGTCACGAAGGAACTCGGCGGTCCCAAGGATCTGCCTCCGTTCGTCGCCATTCCCAATAGCAACCAGCGCCCCGGCTTCCTCGGTGTGCAATATGCCCCGCTGAACACCACCGTCGCCCCGAAGGCCGGCCAGGCATTCGGCGTTCGCGGCATTTCGCTCGGCAACGGCATCACGATCGAAGAAATCGAACGCCGCAACAGCCTGCTCGCCGATCTCGACAAAACCTTCGCCGCCGTCGAATCGAACAGCCAGCTCCTCACCGGCCTCGACCGCTTCACCGAGCAGGCCCACGCCATCATCACCAGCCGTCGCGCCCGCGACGCCTTCGACATCAGCCAGGAATCGCCGGCGTTTGCGAAGCCCTTCGGCGATGATCCCTTCGGCGTGAGCTGCTTGCTCGCCACGCGCCTGGTCGAATCGGGCGTCCGTTTCGTCACGCTCACGCTCGGCGGCTGGGACACACACACTAGTAACTGGACGAAGCTAAAGAACCTCCAGTTGCCTAAGCTCGACGTGGGCCTCGCCGGCCTGCTCAATGGCCTGTCGGAAAAAGGTCTGCTTGACACAACCACCGTCTTCGTCACCGGCGAATTCGGCCGCACCCCCAAGATCAACACCCGCGATGCCGAAGGCGGCCGCGACCACTACCCGCGCTGCATGTTCATGCTCATGGCCGGCGGCGGCGTAAAGGGCGGCCAGGTTCTCGGCGAATCCGACGAAACCGCCTCGGCCCCCAAGCACGAAGGCTTCTCGCCCGACGACGTCGCCGCGACCTTCTATCACACGCTCGGCATCGATCACACCAAGGAATATCAGTCCAACACCGGTCGCCCCATTACCATCGTCCGCGATGGAAAAGTCATCAAAAACCTCCTCGCATAGTAGGCCCCTCGCTCCGCGAGGGCCTGCCTTGCCAGGGATCGTCAATTGCGAAATAACCTCGCTCCCAGGCTCCCGCCTGGGAGCGCACCACCCCGAGGCTCCCGCCTCGCTCCTCCTCATCCGTTTCCCACTCGGAGCCTCCCATGTCTCGCCTCTCCCATCTGCTCCTCATCGCTCTCCTGGCCGTTCTCATCACCACGCCGGCGGAGGCCGCCAAAAAAGACAAGAACAAGGGCAGCCGCGACATCTCCGCTTCCATCAAGAAGAAGCTCACCGCCGCCGACCTGCCGTCCGACGTTCGCGAAAAGGCTAGCAAAGTCATCGAAGACGATTCGCCAAAGCTCAAAGAAGCTCAGACCAAGCTTGATGCCGTGCTGACTACCGAGCAAAAGCAAGCCCGCAAAACGGCCCAAAAAGAAGCCAAAACGAACGGCACCAAGCGTAAGCAGGCCCAGTCCAGCATCGACGCCGCCACCAAGTTCACCGACGGCCAGCAAACCAAGCTCACCTCCGCCGAAACAGAGCTAAAATCCGCCCAAGCCGCCCTCATGAAAAACCTCCAAGCCGTCCTCACCCCCGAGCAAATCGAAAAAGTCGGCCTCAAAACCAAAAAGAAGAACAAGGCCTAACCTACCGTGGGGCGGGCCTCCGGCCGGCCATGTTACTTTTCTGCGTGCCACTGGCATCCTGCCAGTGCCCAATCGAAGCGAACGACTTCACACTTCGAGTTTCTCTTCCAACACACTATTCGGGCTGGCGCGGCAGCTCCGAAAACCGTCACTTCACCAAAAACCCCGCCTCCACCAGTGCCGCCGCACCATAAAACGGTGCCTCCGCCCCACAACGCAGCATCAGCGTCTTTGCACCCGGCGGCAATTCAACCACCACCTGCTCGGCCGGCGACAAGCTGTTGATCGTCGCCCGTTCCCAAACCACGCGATCGTCCACCACAATCTGCAGCGGCCCCGCCACCTGATTCGCGCAGCCCACAACCGCCACGAACGATTTGAACTCCGGCGCGATCGTCCACCGCGCGCTCCCATTCCGCGCCAGCGTATAGCCCTGCTGAAACTCTTGCCCCAGTAATCGCACCGCTCCCGGCTGCAAGAAAGCCGCGTCCCCATCCATCAGAACTTTCGCCAGTGGCACAGCCGGCCTTCGCGGCTCGTCGCCCGCTGCCAAATTGCCAATCGCCGACCGCACCGCCAAACCGCGACACACAATCTCGTTCGTCTCGCGCTTTCCGGCCAGATCGAGTTGCAGCGTCACCTCCTGCCCGCGCCACGCCTGCAAATCCCACCAATACGCCAACCGATCCGACAAGTTCGATTCCTCCGCGCTCCCGTCGCGGGCCCGCTGCTTGCTATATCGCGCCGTCCACTGCCGCAACTGGTTACGATCGGCGTTGTTGTGCCACGGCACGGCCGTTCCATTCACTGACAACTGCAAATCGTGCTCGTCCAAATCCGCCGGGCATACCGTCAACAGCTCGACCACGTCATTCTCCCGCGAAACCCGCATCGTTCGCCGCAAGCTCAGCACCTCCCCCTTGGAAACACCGATCGCCGGATACCACGTGCTCGCCGGCAAATTCCACTGGCTGCTCAAACGCGTCTTGCCCCAACCCTCGCCGCTCGGCTGCCAATCGCCCGCGCCCGCCAGCATCGTCCGCAGCCGATACGCCGGATCGGCAATCGTCGCGTCGAGTTTGATCAGTAACGCAAGCCACACGACCGCATCGCGAATGTCCAGCGGGTCCGCCCCCGGCGGCCGCTCGTCGTGCGCATACTCCGTGATCAACACCAATCGCTTCATTCCGCCAATTTCGATCGCCTCCGCTCGCCGCACACCGTCTTTACCCTCGAACACGCGTGTATTCCACACCACCACCCCTTGGTCGTTGACGATCTTGCATCGCACGCAGCCCCCGTCGCGTGCAGCCAGTCCTACCGCCAGTTGCAGGCTCCGCGCCGCCGCTGGCAAGTCGCAGGCAATCTCGCTGTGCGCATGCGCTGCGATTCCCAAATCCGATTCCAGCCCCCCAGAAGCCAACACCCCGCCCCGCGAATCGCGATTCGCCGTCCACGCCTCCGGCTGACCGATCAACCGTCGATTGGCGATAGTCGTGGTGGGAAAACACGAGAGCGGCGCTTCATCCGCCCCCCGGTAACCGCACGCGACAATCTCCTCTTCGGGAATCGCCAGCGGCTCATCCGCCCACGCCGGCTGCACATAGTACAACACCTCGCTCGCCAGCCGGCCCCGCCGCCGCCCAGTTTCCTGCTCCCGCATCACCCGCGCGGCCGTCAGCGCCGCGCCCCCCTTGGTCGCCAGCCGGCAAATCGCCGCCGAATGCCCGCCACCTGCCCAGGCATTATCCGCCAGCACCGCCTCCGTGCGCTCAACATTCGGAAACACCACCTCGGCCAGGTCTGCGAAATCGATTTCGACAATTCCCTCCGCGGTCAATGCGGCCAGCCCCCGCTCGCGCCACCGAATGGCCCGCGCCGTCAATTGCCGCCCTTCCAAAAGCCGCACCGTTCCCGCCGCTGCTGGCGTCCCCGCTCTCGGTTCCACCACAATTCGCTCCACAAATTGCGCTTGCACGGGCAGCGACGCGCCGCTCACCGGCACAAGCGGCGACTCCAACTCCACCAGCACGCGCGTCGCCTTTCCCGCCCGGCCCGGCTCAGCCTCCAACTGCGTCAGCATCCCCGGCACAATGTCCCCATTCGCCATCACGACGTACGGCGGCTTCAAATTGCTTGCCGCATCTTGATCCCGCACGAACCGCGCGGCGTTTTCCGTGTCCAAGATTTCGCGGTTATCCAGCCGAAACGAACCGCCCGGCAACGGCCACGCCGACAGCCCCCTCGCCGTCACCCGCGTCCCATCGCGCAGCCACGCCATATACCGATCTGCCGCCAGCGTCCCACGGTTCCCCATAGCCCACAGAACCATGCCCACCGCCACCAGCCGCCAATTCAACATTCCCATCACAATCCACATCCACGGTTGCTGTCAAAACGAAAATCCCACTCCTTCAATCTTCATTCAAGCCCCGTCCACCCGCAACTCCGCGGCATTGCCCCTCTCCAATTCGCGCTATAACATGTCGATTATTGAATCCCGTCAAATATCGCCACCCAAATCATCCGTCCCCGTAGCTCAACTGGATAGAGTGTCGGCCTCCGAAGCCGAAGGTTACTGGTTCGACTCCAGTCGGGGATAATCGATACAAGTCTCTGCCGAATCTTGAGTTAAGTTACCTGCCGACGTTCGGCAGTGCGGCGTTTTCCAATTTTGCAAAACGGTAATTACCGTTTTGCGCAATGGAGCGTTGCACATGCCCCGTCTGTCTCATCGCCTGCCCAAGTACCGCAAACACCGCGCGAGTGGGCAAGCCGTCGTCACGCTGAACGGTCACGATTACTACCTCGGAACCCACGGGACCAAGGCCAGCAAAGCCGAATACGACCGGCTCTGTGGCGAGTATCTCGCGTCCGGTGGAGCGCTGCTTCAGGACAAGCGTGACGAGATCACCGTCGTCGAGCTGCTCGACGCTTTCGCCGCACACGCCAAGACATACTACGGCTCCGACAGCGCGGAGCCGGCCAATTTCAGGACGCTCATCA
>JANNTN010000873.1:0-2354 GCA_031394445.1 Anatilimnocola sp. | reverse complement strand
CGACGGTCGCAGCGGTTTCGCATTGTTGCCACGACGCAAGCTCAGCTTGCGCTGCTTCGATCGTTGGCAGATCGTCGCGGTAAGCCAGTTCCGTATTCCAATGGCTGATGTTCCACACTGCATGGTGCTGGCGATTTGCATTGGAGACTGGTTCATGCCGCCAAGTGCCGATCGTCGCGCCAGAGACAACCGGGCCGGCATAGACTTGCCGCGTTCCCGGCGGCGGCAGCGATTCGATCGCCGAGAGGGCAGCAAACGCGAGTTGCCGACCGTTGCGATCGGCGATAGCGGTATCGCCGACGAAGCCGTCGCGCGGGCCGAGGTCGCCCGAAGCGCCTTGCAGGAAGACACACGGCGCAGCGGTGTGCTGCTCGATCGTTTCACGGAGGCTGCCGATGTAATCCGGGCTGATCAGCGCGTTTTGCCAAGCAAGCGTGGTTGGATGGCAAGCGTAGTTCACGACCGTCGCGATCGTCTGGCCACTGTCTGCCACGAACTTGGCGACAACGACCGTATCGTCAGCCGGCCCGGTCGGGTTGAGGCCGCACACAAATTGCCCGCGCTCCTCATCGAAGTAATCGCGGTGAGCCGCCAGGTTGCAGCGGCCAGCCCCATAGACGATCGTCGCGGGCTGTGCGGTGGTCGCTGCACTTGTTGTCAGACTGGCCAATGTCGCCGCAAGTTGATCCAAATAGGGTCCAATCAGCTCGCCACCGGGCAGCGCTGCCCGCGTGCGCGACATCAAACCGGCCGCGTGCGTGTGCGAAACAGCGATCAGCACCTGCTCGGCGGCAATACCCGCGGCCGTTGCCACTGCCGCTTGCATCGCGGCAATATCTAGCCCGTCGAACAAGCAATGATCGAGCGTCGCGAGAATCAGCGTCTGCGAGCGGTCGCCCGATTCGGGTTCGAGCCACAACACGGTTGCCATGAGCGGCCGATGCACACCCGTAGCCCGCTCGTGCTTCGCCGCGCCCCACATACGGTGATAGATGCCAACCGGTGGCGTGATGTCGGCGCGAGCAATGCCCACGCGGCAGTGCGTCTGCGGCGTTTCAACGACTTTCATTCAGCACCTGCTGCAAACGAACGAACAGCCGATCGACTTCCGCCGCCGTTTCCGCATCCAATTCCCACGCATACGGCTCTCGGCGACGGGACGACGAAAAAATACCACGCTTCACGAGCAGATATTTTTCAATCGCCAAGAAACCATCCAATCCAGCTTGCAGTTGCAACGCGACGATCGCACCGACCGGATACGAAACGCGATACGCCAAATCATCATCGCCGCGAGCGAGTGCATTCCAAATCGCCACGATTCCATCCAGTAAATCCATCCCCGGCATCGTGCCCACAATGCCCCGCCGAAAGCTGTCGATCAAAAAAATGCCGCCCGAGCCCTCGAAAATCCGCGCCTTGCCCCCCGTCGCATCGCGCAGCGCCGACAGATTCGGCCCAATTGGCGAAGCCTCCGGCTTGAACAAGATCTTTTCAGAACCATACCGATCGAGCAGCTCCACATACACGGAAAGCGGAATCGACTGCCCCACATAGCCCGAAGCATCCTGCACGATGATCGGCAAATCGACGCCTTCGGCCAAGGAACGAAAGTAGCCAATGAGCCCAGCTTCGTTCACGCGGCCAGTAATCGGCGGCGTCGCCATCACCGCGTCGCAACCTGCCCGCTGCGCGGTCATCGCATACTCCAGCGCCTGCCGCGCACTCTCCGCACCCACGCCCATGAACACCGGCCCACGGCTAGCAGCAAACTCGACAAGCTTCTCCGCCAACCCTTGCCGTTCAGCCGCGGTCAGCTTGAGCAGTTCCGACACCATGCCCGTTCCTAGACCATGAACTCCCAATCCAAACGCCCAATCGACTTCGCGCTGAAGCGTAGCCGCATCGATCTCACCCGATTCGAGAAACGGCGTATGAACGATCGGCAGAACACCGTGAAGTTGCTTGAACTTTGCCACTTACCAATCCCCCACGCTGCCGTCGCGATAAAACACGCGCTGGGGCAGTTCTTGCTGGAACGGGTGCTTTTTTACCTCGGCTTCGTTGATGGTGATGCCGAGGCCCGGCCGTGTGTTGGGCCGCACCAGCCGGCCTGTGCGTTCGACGGTGAATCCCTCTTCAACCACGTCGGTTCGCCAGGGAACGTCGCCATGCACGGTTTCGCAGATGATGTAACTCGGTTGCGAAAAGCCGAACTCCAGCGAGGCCGCCGTGCTGACTGGCCCTTGTGGATTGTGCGGTGCGAGCGCGAGGCGATGAGCTTCGCAGAGCGCGGCAATGCGACGGGCTTCGGTCAGGCCGCCGCAGTGGGTGATGTCGAGCTGGCAGATGTC
>JANNTN010000854.1:0-4271 GCA_031394445.1 Anatilimnocola sp. | reverse complement strand
AGCTGCATCTGGTCAATCGGCTGAAGCAGGAGCATCCCGAGCAGGAGATTCACTTCCTATCGCCGGTCGTGTGCATGTGCGCGACGATGTATCGGATTGATCTGGCTCATCTGTGCTGGAGCCTGGAGAACCTGACCGCTGGCCGGCCAGTGAACACGATCGAAGTGGTCGAGGAGACGGCGCGGTGGAGCCTGGTGGCGCTGGAGCGGATGCTGGAAGTGAAGTAGGCGATGGACGCCCGCTATTCCACTTTCTCTGCCTTCTCGGGCGCGGGTTTGTCGCTGTCGGTCTCGGCTTTCGGCGGAACCTCGATGGAGGAGGCGTCCTCGAACATCACGGTGATTTTGGAGGCTTCGTACATGCCTTCGGGACCGGGCTTCGCGAGAACCGTGACGACGCCTTTGCCCTTGGGGCCTTAGACGTCGAACTGCAGCGTCTCGCCGGCAGGATTGAGGTTACCTTTTGATTGACGCTTGTAGGGCCACTTAATGCCTTCCCCCTCGGCTTCATCCGTCGTGATCGGCTCGCCCAGTCGCTCGAGAACGGCTTCGTTTTCTTGCGCTGACTCGAGCGCCTGCACATAGGCAGGGCTGAGCTGAATGGACTCCAGTCCTTCTTTGAATGCGGTGCCCGCCCTGTTGGCAATCACGAGGCAGCCGGCGCATAGTCCGCCGCAGATGACGAGCATCACCGCCAGAACGATGAGCACGATTTTGAGTGTGGAGCTGCCGCCCGAACGGGGTGGGTACGGTGGAGGCGGATCGAATTGGCCGGGCATGCTCATGGTGAATCCTTTCGTGGCGTTAGATCAGTCCTAACGGTGGGCCGGCGCTCGCAAGCTCGCTGGTCCCACCCTACTTCGTATCGACTTTGCGGCAGTAGGCGACTTGCTCGGCGACGCTCATGATTTGTTCTTTGAGCGATTTGCTGCCGCCGGATGAGGCGGCGGCGGGCTCTTCGGCAACTGGTTCTTCAGCAGCGGGAGCGGCTTCTTCTTCGGCCGTTTCTTCCTCGACTGGGGCTGGCGCGGGGGCAGCCGGTGCGGCACCACCGGCGGGCTTTTTGCCGCGGGCCATCGCCAGGATGTCTTCCATGCTCATGCCTTTGCCACCGGGCGCGACCTTGGATGGCGCGGCAGGAGCGGCGGCCTTTGGTGCGGGGGCAGGCTTGGGAGTTGCTGGGGCAGCGGTTGCTGCTGGAGCGGCGGCAGCCGGGGCTTTGCCACGGGCGGCGGCCAGAATTTCCTCCATGCTCATACCCTTGCCGCCTGGAGCAACCTTCTTTGCCGCGGCGGGGGCAGCGGGCTTGGCTTCTGCGGCAGCGGCAGCGGCAGCGGCAGCGGCAGCGGCAGCGGCTGTGGCGGGCTTGCGAGCGGCGGCGAGGATGTCGGCGACGGATTTACCGGCAGCGGGGGATGGCTTGGCAGCAGCGGGAGCAGCGGGAGCAGCGGCTTTCTTCTCCGCAGCAGGTACTGCTTTGGGGGCCGCCTTTTCCTTCTTCGCTTCTTCCGGCTTGGGCGCGGGAGCGGGGACGACCTTCAGAAAGGCAGGGTCGATGTCGTACCAGCCAATGTTGTTGTAGCCGTCGAACTCGACGAGAGCTTTGCCGCTGAAATTGACCGTCTTCACGGCCCCGGTGAGGCCTTTGAAGCGTTGCAGCTCGGGCCGCGATTCATCGACGACGACGTACTTGTCCGTGTAGTCGTTCTTCAGCTTCTCAATATGCTCGAAAATCACGGGAAAAAGCAGGGCTAGGGCTGGTGAGTCGGGTTAGAACAATTGCGGTTGCAATATTGTTGAGGAGCGGGGAACTTCCATCAAGGGCGGCGGGGAGCCAAGGCCAAACTTTTGTCCTTAACGTCGTAGCACCACAGGCAGTTCCAATCCCGGATATAGAGCCTGCCATTGGCGACAACCGGGTAGGCCCAGGTTCTGCCGCTGCTAGCCTTTTTCCCCTTGCCTTGAGTATCGACTTCTCGATTCTTGGGTCCGTTGGACGGGGTAAATCTGCCATGTTCCCTGTAGGCCTCCGGCGTAGCCTCCACCAGGGCGACCTCGCCGGGCACATTTTCGGCATGCACATAGAGCATGCCGTCGGCATAACAAACGGAGCCCACGCCCACACCCTTTTCCTGCCACTTCACCGCACCACTGGGCACTTCCACACACAACAGCGCACCGCTGCCCGTGCCGTACAGATAGCCATTTACTTCGACCGAACCGCCAATCGCCGTGGGCAACTTGGCACTTGAGAACAGCTCTTCTGCCTCGACGCCGCTTCCCGTTTTCTTTAGCCGCACGAAACCGCCCCCCCCCTTGGCCGTCGAACCATAGACAATGTCTTTGGTGCTGACGGGCGTGGGAATGTTCGGATACTGCTTGATGATGCCCGTATAGCGCCATAGTTGCTGGCCCGTTTTGGCATCGACACCCACCAATCCCTTGTCGAGAAGCTGGACGTACTGCTTGACGCCGGCTGCCTCGACGATAATTGCCGAAGCGTAGCCCGCATCGTCGGCTTCGTCCGCGGCATACTTCCAAACCACTTCGCCGTTCGCCTTATTGAGGCAGACCATTGTCGCTTCCGCGCCACCCGGCGTGCAGATGAGAGCGTCGCCATCAATCAGCGGCGATTCGGCATACAACCAAACCCCGCTCTTGCCGCCGAACGCGGTGACAACATTCTTCTGCCACACGACCTTACCGGTTTTGATTTCCAGACAGGCCAGATCGCCGTCCGAACCGAATGCGTAGAGCCGCTGGCCATCGACCGTGGGGGACGAGCGTGATCCGGGGTAATTCGCGCCGGAGCGGTTCTCTCCGACTTTACCGATGCGCGTTTTCCACACAGTCTTCCCGTCAGCCGCATTCAGTGCCTGCACGAACTCGTCGTCCAATCCTTCGCTGCCGAGTACATAGAGCCGATCGCCCACGACGGCGGGGCTGCCGTAGCCTTGGCCAAGCTCACTCGATTGCCACAACAGTTTTGGTCCCGCCTCGGGCCAGCTCTTCAGCAGACCGGGCTCTTTGGAAATGCCATCACGATTCGGCCCGCGCCACTGCGGCCAATCGGCGGCGAGCAGGATGAAAGAGAGACAAACACAGCTCGCGGTGAACGCGAGGAAAGACCGACGGCTCATGCGGCACCTCGGAGGGAAGGGTGGGATGCCGCGAATTGTAGTTGCGCCGTGAAGCAAAGAGTACTAGAGCAAGTGTCATGGCTCGGGAAACAACCGAAACGGCTTGCCGTGCCGGTTGCGAAAAACCGTGAAGTCGCGGCGGTCCAAGGTGAAAATCACGTCGGTGTCGAGAGCATCCGCCAGATAGACCAAGCTTGCGTCGGCAAGTTGCGGGCGAAGGTCCCCATATTTCCGCACGAAGTCCATCAACCAATCCACTGCGGATGGCTCCAAGTGATGACAAACAACGAGCCCGCCACGCAATAGATCGAGCAGACGCAACACGCCGTCCGGCACATTACGGAGCAGCCATGCGCTCTCCACGACTGCTAACCAAGTTGTGAAGAATGGCGCAGGAAGTTGGGCGGCTGCCACGCGGCAAGCATCGTGATGCTGATCGTCTTGCCGCAGCAACGCAACCAGTGGGCCGGCGTCAACAACAACGCGTTCAGCCATGGCTTTCGCCGAAGCCTTCCATATACGCCGGATTTGAACTTAAATCGGGTGGGCCACCTTGCAGGCAGCCAATCAGGCCTTTTCGCGATGCTGCTTCTAAAAACGATTCACGCGTCGAATGTCCATTGCCGTCGCTGGAGCGGGTGCGGTACTCTTCGAGCGCCTCCTTGAGCACGATCGGCCAAGGCTTGCAAAAATCGGCGGCTAACCGGGACAGCTCTTGCTGTTGGTCGGTCGACAACTGAATTTCATGCGGTTCAAACATGATGCTGCTAGCCTATCATGCGCATGCGCTGGCCGCCACAGCGGCCAAGGTGCAATGTTCCGCACAACTAAACCAGTCCGCTGAGCGGACCGTCGCCGCAGTAGTCGGGGTTGCCGAATCGCTCGATGTGGTGGCCGAAGCCGTGGGCCAATGACATGAGCAGCCGATTGTGGTTCACGCGGTTGTAGCGGAGGGCGCGGCCCATGTTGAAATCGAGGCCGTTGCCGACCATGACCCACGGGATGTTGTCGAGCGTGTGGCTGTTGCCCTTGCCGAGCTCGTTGGTCCAGAGCAGCAGCATGTTGTCGAGCAGGCTGCCGTTGCCGCCGGGCTCGGGCGTTTCAGCCAGGCGCTGGGCCAAGTAGGCGAACT
>JANNTN010000706.1:0-10229 GCA_031394445.1 Anatilimnocola sp. | reverse complement strand
CACTCGCTGAATTGCAAAGGGATGTTCATGCGTATCGGTGCCGTTTCCTATCTCAACACCAAACCGCTGGTCTATCGACTGGCAGACCTCGCTCCCCAGCACGAGCTGGTGTTCGACCTCCCCAGCCGCCTGGCCAACGACCTGGCCGCCGGCCGCCTCGACGTCGCCCTGATCCCCTCCATCGAATACTTCCAGCGCCAAGACGACTACCAAATCATTTCCGACGCCTGCATCGCCTGCCGCGGCCCCGTCCGCAGCGTCAAGCTCTTTAGTCGCGTCGAGCCCGAAAAAATCCGGACCCTCGCCCTCGACGAAGGCTCCCGCACCAGCGTCGCCCTCGTCCAAATCCTGTTGAAAGAGCGGGCCGGCGTCACCCCGCAATTACTACCCTTTCCCATCCACGCCGACCCCGAACAGATCGACGCCGACGCTCTCCTCATGATCGGCGACCGGGCCATGCGTCCCCACACCGGCTCTTTCGCAGCCGAGTGGGATCTCGGCGACATCTGGTGCCGCTGGGCCGAGCTGCCGTTCGTCTTCGCCATGTGGGTGGCCAGAAAGGAAGCAGGTGCGGAGTTAGATGACTTGGCCACCGCGCTCAGCCAATCGCGCAATCTTGGTGTCGCCAATCTCACCGACATCGCCACGAAAGAACACACCGCCGTCCGACTCAACTGCGACGAGTGCCTAATCTACCTCCGCGACCATCTCTATTTCTACCTCGGCCCGCGCGAACGAGCAGGCCTTACCCAATTTCAGAAGCACGCCACCCGGCTGGGGTTGATTGGCCGTCGAAAACTGCAAAAAGTAGTTACATGATCCAACCCATCCTCGACAAAGCCGTCGCCGGTGAGCGTCTCACGCCGGAAGAGGGGCTCGCGCTGCTCGAATCGCGTGACCTCGTCGCCATCGGCCGCGGCGCCGATGCGGTCACGCGCCGCCTGCACCCCGAAAACGTCCGCACGTACAACATCGACCGCAACATCAACTACACCAACGTCTGCTCGGCGGTCTGCGATTTTTGCGCGTTCTATCGCGGGCCCAAAGACCCCGCAGGTTACGTTCTGCCGCGCGAAGTGATCCTGGCCAAAGTTCGCGAAACCGTCGAACTCGGCGGCGATCAAATCCTCATGCAAGGCGGCATGCACCCCGAGCTAAAACTCGAATGGTACGAAGAGCTGCTTCGCGAACTAAAGGAAAAATTCCCGCAGGTCAACCTGCACGCCTTCAGCCCGCCCGAACTCCACGCCTTCACGAAAGTAAACAAGATTCCAATTCGCGAAGTGCTGGAGCGACTAAAAGCCGCCGGCCTCGGCAGCATACCCGGCGGCGGAGCAGAAATTCTCGTCGATCGCGTCCGCAAGGAAATCACCCGCGGCAAAGTGCTCACCGACGACTGGCTCAACGTCATGCGCGTCTGGCACGAACTGGGTAGCGTCAGCAGCGTGACCATGATGTTCGGCCACATCGAGACACTCGCGGAGCGCATCGAACACCTAGAGCGAGTCCGCCAGCTCCAAGACGAAACCCACGGCTTCACCGCGTTCATCTGCTGGACTTTTCAGCCCGACCACACCGACATGGCCCACATTCCGCCAACCGGCTCGTTTGACTACCTCAAAACCCAAGCCGTCAGCCGCCTCTATCTCGACAACATTCCCAACATCCAATCGAGTTGGGTCACCCAAGGCCTAAAGATTGGCCAACTCGCATTGCTCTACGGCGCAAACGACATGGGCAGCCTCATGATCGAGGAAAACGTCGTCGCCGAAGCCGGCACCGTTCACTATCTCACGCTCGATCAAATCCGCTCCTCCATCGAAGAGCTCGGCTATCAGCCGCGGCAGCGCAATGTGCGCTACCAACTCGTCGATCTGGCCCACGAACAGCGGGCCATCGCCGCCAACCGCCAGCGGCAAGAACTGCCGCTGGTCCAATTGGCTTCCTAACACTCATGCCAAAAAGTCTGTGTCGCTCCACAGTTCGGCAGCGGCCTTATCGGTCACGATATCGAGGTCAACTCCCAGGACTCCATCCTGGTTCGCGAAATACCAATCGACTCCCCCGTTTCCAGTGAGCGTATCCACTTCGCTATCATTGAACACGGTTTGACCCGCTCCACTATTGCCGTTGAGCAGCACAGCGCCGTTTAAGCCACCGCTGATGGTGCCCAAAATATGGCCCGTTCGCGTCGCATAGGATGCGGACGAAGACCATTCGGCCAAAATTGCATTAAGTGCTGATTGCACGTCGTCATGATCGGTCGTCCCGGCAATGAGAAGATCTTCATCCGCGTTGCCTAAAATGACGTCAGCTCCGGCGCAGCCGATCAGAATATCTCGCCCCGCATTGCCGTTAATCACGTCATTTCCACCGCCGCCGAGAATGATGTCGTTGCCTTGATTGCCGGCGAGCATGTTATTGCCACCGTCACCACGGATAACATCGTTGCCGCCGCCGCCAGCCACATTCTCAATCCCGCTTACGTTCAAAAATCCTGTCGCCGTTCCAGAAGCCAGATTCACATTCACGCTCGTCCCACTCGAGAAGGCAGCGTAATCCAGTTTGTCGATGCCTAGAGTGTTGCCGCCGGCAATGCTGATGCCAGATTGGGAAACACCTTCATTCACTCGGAAAGTGTCATTAGCCGACCCGCCTTGTAATGATTCAAACGAACTGAAATTCACGCTGCCGACAATGCCACTACCCACACCCGTAATATTCCAGGTGTTGTTCGAGTTCTTTCCCACCAGGGTGTCTGAAGCCGAGCCACCGATAAAGGTGTCGATGCTAGAAAAGCTGCCCACGGCCGTGGCTGTGGAGGTCGCGAGGTTCACGGTAACTCCAGAGCCGAAAGCGCTGTAACTGAGCACGTCTGCGCCGCCATTGCCGTTGATATAGCCCGTTGTGGAAGTGTCCGTCTGAATGCCGAACGTATCGACCTGATTCCCACCCTTGAGGTTTTCAAATGAGGCGAATGCGATTGCACCATTGATACTGCCGGAATCGCCAAACAGCAGCCAATTGTTGACCGTATTCGCGGCTGTCAGCGTATCGCTGCCGGCCCCGCCAATTACGCTTTCGATACTGCTGATACCGCCGGTGCGGCTGGCACTGCCAGATTGCAGGTTGATGTTGACCGGGTTCGAACTCGAACAAGCGGAGTAATCGAGCGTGTCCATACCCCCACCTCCTTCAACATCGCCACTTACTCCAACGCCGTTTTCGAAGCGGAAGGTGTCGTTGCCAGAACCGCCCACAAGGTGCTCGATGCTAGTGAACGCGATCTGCCCCGCGTTGATTGTGCCTTCGTTATTGGATGTAATCTGCCAGTCGTTGGTACCGCCAGCAAACACGAGTGTATCGGACGAGGCCCCACCGTTTACAGTAGCGGAACCGCCCAGGACCGTCACCAAATCACCAGAACCCATCGCATTCAGCGTGCGTAATTCAATGCCGCTATGCAAGAATGGCGTCGAATCCAACGTCAATCGATCCGTGTGAATTTCAAAGCTGTTCGTCCCGCTGTCGCCACTCACGGTCACTGCATCGGCGGTGCCTGCGCCGCCGAACAACTGCACCTGCGTGATGGAAGTGAAGTTCAGCGGACTAGCGCCGTTCAGCACTAGCGAATATTGCCCGGCACCCGTCTGTGTGAACACAAATGTATCGTTAGACGAAGTACCGCCAACGTACAGCACACCACTCTGCACGAGCGTCGCGCTCACACTAACCGAAACCGGCGCGGCGTATGTTACTCCACCATCCAGATCATTGACGGTGAAATGAACGCTGTAACTGACGTTGTCAGTTGGCGTAAAGTCAAAGCTCGTGCCAGAGCCCACAGCCACCACGCTCGAGGCACTGTCGAGCACAGTCCAGGTCGTCTCGGCATCGCCGTCACCCGCCACGTCGTTGAAACTGCTCTGGTAGGTCAACGTCTGGTTGCGAACGCCCGCGGACGGTCCGGAAATAGAATCCACTGTCGGCGGAACATTTCCAACCAAGAAAGTCCGCGACTCTGCCGCCACGCCATCCGCGATGAGGCTGACGGTATAAGTGCCATCGTCATCCGGTGTAAATGAAATCGTATCACCACTTCCCGGGGTGAACACTGACGAATTGCCGTCAGCGTCCACTTTCAGCACCGACCACTCATATACAGCAGCCGTAACCGGCGTTCCCCCGCAGCCTTCCGTCACGGTGCTACCTAGCGAAATCTCCGTCCCTTCTAGCGGCGTCGCCGGCTCTCCGTCGATCGTCACGTCCCCTCCCCCAGCCGTTGCATCAACAAAAATTGTCGAGATTATTGCATCGATCGGATCGATTCCATTGAAGCCAAGGGTGTCAATGGTTAGTAGAGCAAAATATGAACCTTGTTCCGCATAGCTATAGCTGCCTGTCACCACATAAACGCCGCTGGCATAGGTTACATCTAACGGAATTGAACTGCTGCCTCCGAGAAAATCTCCTTGAATGGTTGCCGCAAAGTCGGCGTCGAACGGGTTGACCTCCGTGAACTCCGCATACACATCGAAAGTCAAACCATCACAGGTGCCAACCTGCGGTGTGACCAAAAACTGCGTAAGCAGCGGCGCAACATTGCTCACATTGAACGCCGCGATGCTGTACGACTTCTGATTCTGATTGAGTGTGTCCGTTACTTCCAAGATCACCACGGGACCATACGCGTTTGCACCGATCGGTTCCCCATCCACAATGCCCAGCGAATTCAGCGTCGCCCAACTCAACGCCAAAGTCGGACTGCTTCCGCTGGAAATCGCCTGGCTAAGGTCCGGCGTGAACCCACTATTGGCATCGTTAGGATCAAAGTGATCTGCATTGGCGTTGATCGTCCACCGGTATGTCAGTCCCGCGCCCCCACTCTGCGATCCGTCCAAAACCAGTGAGTCACTCCCTTCTTCAATAAAATACGACTCGCCCGCATTAGCGATTCCTGTTCCCAGGATAAACACAGACGCGACATTCCCCGCTGGCCCATCGTCTGTCACTCGATACGTGAAAACATCCGAACCAGTAAAACTTCCATTCGGTGTGTAATTGAAGCTGCCGTCAGTGTTCAAGACGATCGAGCCGTGCAGCGGGCCCTCTTCCAGAACGGCCTCCGCATCGCTAAGAGTTGGGATGTTGGGGTTATCATTCGCCAGCACACCGTGCGCGGTGTCCACTGACAAAAACCCGCCCACCCCCGCTATATACGAATCGTCTTTTGCGTTTGGTCCGCTTACCACTACCGTCACCGTCGCCGGCTCGCTATTGAACACATCGTCAGTCGCCCGATAGTTAAACGTGTCCGTCCCCACAAAGTCATCATTGGGCACATAACGATATGCCCCACTCACTTCGACAATGGTTCCATTCGGCGGGTCGCTAAAAAAAATCGGCCGCAGTGCATCGCCATCGGGGTCAGTGTCGTTACCCACGATTCCGAGAAACACGCCGAATTGCGGCGGCGTGTACAGATTGATGTCTTTCTCCTGACTCGTGCTAAAAAAGTCATCCATTGCCGTCGGCGCACCGGTTAGGGCATACCGTGCTTCCAGATTCTCCAGCAACGCACGCCGCTTTTGCTTCAAAGATACTGCCTTAGGTGTAAAACCAAGCAATTGAATCAGTTGCCGAAGCCATCCACCTTTAACATGCATGATGCCGCTCCTTAGAGTGGGTTGTTTCTGGCGGATCACAACAATGGCCTGCCGCACCGTCGGGCAACCCGTCGCTTTACCGCTCGTTGGCGGGGATCGTAGCCGATTTCGCATGCTTCGTGCAACTATATTTCAGTGTTTTATCCGCCTTTTGTGGTAACTCGCATCCTCCAATAGCGGTATTATCCGCACACGCAGAGACTCTTCGCCAAACCACAAATTCCAACCGAAGCGCGAGTTTTCGCTAACCGGTACCGTCGGGGGCAGAATCACGCTTTCAGGGCAGTTTTACACGTGAAATCAGCACGGCTGAGCAGATTTTGCCGCGTTTTCACCAGCCGCGAGCCCGCAAGAACAGCCCCAATCGCGCAAAACAAGGCCCCGCGAGGGGGAAGCCCCCTCCGGGGCGCGGCGAGGCCGAAGAAAGATAGATGAGTCGGAGCTAAACCGTCCGGTTTGTCCGCCTCGCTGACTTCGGGCGACTTTCTACATCATGGACGTATCGCCACCTTCGGAAGTTCCCAAGTCTGAGAATCCCGCCTCCTCCAGCGCCGCCGCATAGTCTTCCGGCCGGTTGCAATTCCGCAAGCTCGCCAGCTCCGGATCAAACGCCCGCAACTCCTCCACCGGTATTCGCCGCGTTGGCACTTTGTCGAACAAAAACGCCGGCCGCATTCGATCCTCCGCGAGCAGCGCTTCGATCACACCAATCACGCTCGTCCGATAAACCCCCGCCAGCGGATGCGCAAAATTCTCCTCCACTGGCACCGCAATCTCCGCTTCCCCCAGCCGCTCGACCACCGCCCGCACAAACTCCGGCACCAGCAGCGGCACATCACAGCTCGTGGCAAACGCCGCTTCCGCCAATGGACTAATCGCGCTCAGCCCCGCCAGCAATCCTTCCAGCGGCCCTCGCGCCTCTCGCCGATCGGTTGCCACAAGGATGTCTCCAGGCAACTCCGGCAATTCCTGCCCCGGTGCAACCACCACCACGATCGGCTGCACCACCATCCCCAGCACGCGCACCACTTCTGCAGCATCAACTCCGGGCCAAACGGCAGCGTCGCTTTCGGCCGCCCCATCCGGCTGCTCTTGCCCCCCGCCAACACAATTCCACCGACAGTACGTATCGCCAATTTATACTTCCGATTGCAATGAAGAACCTGTAACACCAACCCGACGCGTCAGCGAGGGCCCTTCCAACAGCCTGCCCCTCATCTTCTGTTATAATCGACGCGTTCGCTTCGTCTCACTCCGAATTCCGCACTCCGCGCTTCCCCATGCCCCTCCGCCTCACCCTCCGCGTGAATACGACCATCCCGCTGGAAGTCGAGGGCATCGTTCCCGATCTGCTCCGCGATAAATCCCTGCCCGAAATCGAGAAGCTGGAAATCTTCGAAGGCAACGTAAAATCCCGCCTGGCCGACTTTTTCAGCATCAGCGGCGATCCGACCGACGAAATCCACGAGTGGCACGGCGATCTCTCCGGCGTCCATTGGCTCGGCACCAAGATGAAATCGGGAAAGATCCTGATCGAGGGCAACGCTGGTCGCCACGTCGGCAGCGAAATGCGCGGCGGCGAAATTCACGTCCAAGGCGACGCCAGCGACTGGGTCGGCGGTGAAATGCACGGCGGCCTCATCCACGTCCGCGGCAAAGCCGGGCATCTCATCGGTGCGGCTTACCGCGGCAGCGCCCGCGGCATGACCAAAGGCACCATTCTCATCGGCGGCGACGCCGGCAACGAAATCGGCCACTCCCTGCGTCGCGGCTTAATCGCCATCGGCGGCAACATTGGCGACCTGGCCGGCATCAACATGCTCGCCGGCAGCATTCTCCTCTTTGGCGATAGCGGCATTCGCCACGGCGCGGGAATGAAACGCGGCACCATCGCCTTTCTCGGCGGCAAGGCACCGCCGATCCTCCCCACTTTTCGCCGCGCCTGCCGCTTTCAGCCCACCGCCCTCACCTTGCTCTACCGCCACCTCCGCCGCCTCGATTTTGCTTTCGACGATTCCCTCCTTACCTCCTTTTGCGACCTCTACAACGGCGACTTCCTCACCGGTGGTCGCGGCGAATTGCTCATTCGCGTCTGAGATTTACCCACCGAGATGCACTCCGCCCCTGCCAACTCCACCACTCGACTCGCCCTCCTGTTCGAATGCGGCCTGGGCGTCGCCGCCATTGCCATCGGCTGGCTCGTCAATCATTGGCCGCTCGTCGGCGTCAGCTTTGCCAGCGACGAATCGAGCCGCCAGCAAATCGTCGCCATCGGCTGGGGCCTCGTCGCCACGGGACCGCTGCTCGTCGCTCTCTATCTATGCGAGCGGTTTCCGTTCGGTCCAATCCGCGGCCTCAGCGATCTCACCAGCACCCTCGTCGCCCGCATGTTCGGCGGCGCAACCTCCGGGCAGCTTCTCGCCGTCGCCATCGCCGCCGGCTGGGGCGAAGAATTGCTTTTTCGCGGGCTTGTCCAAGGTGGCCTCGCCAGTTTTCTCGGCAATTGGCCCGGCCAGGTCGCCGCCATCGTCGCCGCCTCGGTTCTGTTCGGTCTTTGCCACTGGTTAAACGCCACGTACGCCTTCCTCGCCATGCTCGCCGGGGCCTATTTCGGTGCCCTATTAATGCTCACCGGCAACATTCTCACCCCCATCACCGCCCACGCGGCATATGATTTCCTAGCACTCGTCTATCTGATTCGCCCCGACAGTTTGCTAGGATCAGATGAATAGAGCCAATTGACTCAACTCGTAGCCGCATTCGTAAGAATGCGAACGGGTGGCACGCTCTGAGGTACTCCGAAGGGCGTGCTGAAGCAACAGAGGTGGCTCTGGATCGCTCAACGAACCACGGCCCAGACCATAGCCGCGTTATTGTGAAACAAACCTACTTCATCTCCGACCTCCACCTCTGCTCGCGCCGCTCGCAGGCCCCGCGGCACGAAGCAGCCATCCACGCCGCCGCCGCCAACGCCAATACGTTCATCCTGGGCGGCGACATTTTTGACTTTCGCTGGTCCACCCTTCCCACGCCCGACGCCACCGTTCGCCACGCCCTCCGCTGGATCGACGATCTCGCCGGCAGCTATCCCCACTGCGATTTTCACTTCGTCCAAGGCAATCACGACTGCAATCGTCGCTTCATTTCCGCTTTAGAAAGCTACAGCGCGACCAGACCCAATCTTTCCGTCCATCCCTACCTCTTCCGCCAGGGGGGCAATCTCTTCATGCACGGCGACGCCGCCGACCACCCCGCCATGTGTGCCGACCGCCTCACCAAACGCCGCGAAAATTGGTCGCACGACGAAAGCCGCAGCCAGGTCCGCCACGTCCTCTACGACCTCGCCGTCACCGCCCGCCTCCACCGTCTCGCGGGCAAAGTCGCCCACCCCCGCCGCCGCGTCGCCCATCGAATTTTGGGCTATCTCCGTCGCATCCATCAGGGGCCCGAATCGGGCGTCCAGCACGTCTATTTCGGCCACACTCACGACGCCCTCGAAAATTTCCACTTTCACGGTTTGACATTCCACAACCCCGGTGCCCCCATGCCGGGATTAAAATTTCGCATCGTCGAAGTTCTTCAATAGACTATTGCCCCGCCATCGTCGATACTGTGACATTAAATGGCGAGCGGACGGGTGGCTCGTCCCTGAGTCACGGGTGGCACGTCCCTGAGGTACTCCGCAGGGCGTGTTGCGAACGGCTGGCTGTGGGTCGCGCAGCGAACCACGGCGGTATTCGTTTCCCACCACGGACGACAGGGGTGGCACGTCCCTGAGGTACTCCGCAGGGCGTGCTGAATCAGCCGGGTAGCAGTGGGTCACACAGCGAACCAATAAGCTGGCGAGCAGGAGGTGTAAGCCTCCCGGTAACCCTCCACTGCCAGAGACACTCACTTCGTTTTGTTCGTCGATTTTAACCCACGCTTAACTTCAATCTGGTCGTTTACCGGAAACCACCATGCACCTCTCCTCTCCCCGGCACAACGCCTTCCCGCGTCGCGCCTTCACGCTGGTCGAGTTGCTCGTTGTCATCGCCATCATCGGCGTCCTCGTCGCGCTCCTCTTGCCCGCGGTCCAATCCGCCCGTGAGGCCTCGCGCCGCATGCAATGCACCAACCACGTCAAACAGTGGGTACTGGCCATGCACATGTACAACGACACCAACGGCACCCTCCCGTATGGCCCGCGCGAAGTCCCCGCCACGCGGCGACATAGCTGGGTTCCTCAGCTCTGGCCCTACATCGAACAAGCGGGCCTCTTCACCCAATACGATTTTAACGTCGGCTTCTATCTCCCGCCCAACACCATCGGCGGCGGCAACGCGGCCACCATCAACCTCAACGGCCCCACGGGCCAGCGCGTCAAAATCTACTACTGCCCCAGCGACCGCTTCGGCGCTCTGCAAACGGCCAATGATGATCTCTACTGGCGGGCCAAGGGTAACTATCAACTCAACTGGGGCCGTTTGCAGAGCGCCGAAGCGGTCGCTGGGGCAGTAGTAGATTTTGACGCGCTGGCCCGTGGGGCCGTTGAGGTTGATGGTGGCCGCGTTGCCGCCGCCG
>JANNTN010000676.1:0-5050 GCA_031394445.1 Anatilimnocola sp. | reverse complement strand
GGCAAACCCGAGCCCAATGGCGATACGCCTGGTCTCGACATCACGATGCCCAAAGCCGGTGGTGGTGGCGAAGGCCCGGCAGATGCCGGCGGCGCGGAAGCTCCTGATTCCGCCAGCATCACGACGGTCAAGGAATACAAGTTCAAACCATCTGAGCGGCTGCCCGCGGTGAAAGGGACAGCCGCCTATAAGCCGCTGCAAAACAATACGGTCCGCTTCGCTCTCAACGTCTGGGCCGGCTGGGCGCCGATCATCCATGCCAACAACGGCTTCAAGGCGGGCAAAATCTGGAAAACACCCGATGGCAAGGATTTTCAGATTGAGCTGGTTCTGATCGACAGCCCCGTCGATATGCGTGACGAGTATGCCAACGGCAACGTCCACATCGGCTGGGCCACGCTCGACATGGTCCCGCTGATTGTCGATGGCTTTGTCGATCGCAGCGGCCAGCCCAAAGACAGCCGGGTGATGCCGCGCATCTATCAGCAGGTCGATTGGAGCAACGGCGGCGACGGCATCGTGGTTCGTGACGCGATCAAAACTGTCGCCGATCTGCGGGGCAAGACAATCGCCCTCGCGGAGAATTCTCCGTCACACTATTTCCTCTTGAACATGCTCGTCGCTGGTGGCGTGCAGCCGCCGGAAGTGAAGCTGGCCTTCACGAGCAACGCCTTCGAGGCCGCCGCCGCCTTCAACGGCGACAAAAACCTCGCCGCCGCCGTCTCGTGGGCACCGGATATCTACAACCTCTCGAAAGTTCGCGGCAATCGCTTGCTCGTCAGCACGGCCACCGCCAACAAGCTCATTGCCGACGTCTGGTTTGCTCGCGCCGACTTTGCCCAAGACCATCCTGGCATCATCGAAGGGCTCGTGCGGGGCATCTTCGACGCGATGGGCGATCTCAAGCAAGACGCGGCGAAGCAAAAAGTCTCGGAGCTGATGGCCACCGGTTACGGCATCCCCGCCGCCGATGCGTTGGGAATGCTCGGCGACGCTCACAGCACCAACTGGGCCGAAAACTATCAGTTTTTCGTCAACCAGAACAATCCGACGAATTTTGCCCGCGTCTGGAATCAGGCGTATTACCTGTACCGCCAGGTCCGTGCGATCAGCAATCAGCCGGTGGCGTTCGACCAGGTGATGGATTACTCGATCATCGCCAAGCTTGGCAGCGAGGAAAAATACCGCTCGCAAAAAGACGAGTACACCGCCGCCTTTGCCCCCAAGCCCACGTCCGAAGTTCGCGGCGAAGCGGAGATTCTGACAAACACCGTCACGATTCACTTCTATCCCAACAGTTGGGAAATTTTTAAGAAGGTCACCAAGGATCAGGATGGTAAGACGATCGAAACGGATTACGACCCGAAGGCCAAGTTCGTCGTCGCTGAAATTGGCAAGCTCGCCGGCCAGTTTGGCAACGCCCGCATCATCATCGAAGGGCACACGGACAGCTCGATGAAAGGCAAAGTGCCCTCGGAAATGGTCAAAGACCTTTCGCTACGGCGGGCCAACGCGGTGAAAGAGGCGGTGATCAACGAATTCAAATTCGATCCCAACAAGTTCAACGTCGAAGGTTTTGGCTGGGACCGCCCCTCCGACATCTCCGACCCCGATAACCAAGCCCAAAACCGCCGCGTCGAAGTCAAAATCTTCACCGCTGAGGCGGGCTAAAGACCTTCTCGAAGGAAACATTTTTGCGCATCCATCTTTTCATGTTTAACACAGAGACGCGGAGCCACAGAGGCACAGAGGCACAGAGAATACAACAAGAAATACTTTCCCATCCCTCTTTGTGACTCCGCGTCTCTGTGCCTCTGTGTTAAATACCGGGACGATTGAATCACGTACCCGGACATTTTGCGATCGATAGCATGACCAACGGCACCTCTCGCACCTGGCTTGCCGATTGGCTCACGCTTCGCAAAAGCGGTCCGATGTGGGAATCGTTCTTGCTCGGCGCGTTCTGCATCGCGCTCTGTTTCGGCGTCTGGTGGTTTCTCACTTACGGCGAAAACGAAAAACGCTTCGTCAGCCCCCTCACGTTGCCCAGCCCAGCCGAAACCTTTGCCCGTGCGCCGGAGCTGTTCCAAGACCCCATCGACATTGTCGCCAACACGCTCGTCACGCTTCGTCGCCTGGCTATTGGCTTCTCGATCGCGCTAATCATCGGCATCCCGCTGGGCATTCTTGCCGGCTGTTTCCCCCGTTTCGGCGCTTTCCTTTCGCCCATTATTATTTTCGGGCGCAATATACCCCTCGCCGCGATTCTTGGCCTGCTCATGTTCTTGGCCACCGGTGAATCGCGCAAAGTGCTGTTCATCTTCATCGCCTGCGTAGCCTTCATCATCGCCGACACGGCCCAAGCCATCGCCGACGTGGCCACGCGCTACATCGACACGGCCTACACCCTCGGTGCCAGCCGCTGGCAGACAATCATGAAGGTTCTCGTGCCGCTCGCCCTGCCCGCCGTCTTTAGCTCCTGCCGCGTCCTCTTCGGCCTCGCTTTCGGTTACATCATGCTGGCCGAAAACATGCGCGAGCCCGACGCCGTCGGCGGCCTCGGCTACCAAATCAGCATGTTCCAGCGCCGCGGCTCCCGTGAATTCATCTACCTCATCATCCTCATCATTCCCTTCGTGGCTTTGGTCATCGATCTGATCCTCTATTGGATTCAGCGGCAGCTCTTTCCGCACATCTACGGCGGCGCAGGCTATTTGCAGCGCCTCGCCCGCGTCTCGCTTCACGGCTGGGACGATCTCAAACGCGTCTTCTTCCACTACGAATCGCCGGCGCTAGCCACGGCTGTTCCGCCGCCCGCCCAAGGTGTCGCCGTGCCACTAACAACCGCGCCGCCGACCGATTCGCCGCCGAAAGGCAACTCGCCATGAGCGAAATTTCAACCAGTGAAGCGACATCGGCCGCCCCCCGCCCCATCGGCATGGGCGAAATCCTGCCGAGCGTTCGCGCCCCCGAAGAAATCAAACGTCCCGCCGTCGTCACGTTCAACCACGTCACCAAAACCTACAACTCCGGCCAAGCCAACGCCTTCACCGCGATCAAGGACGTCACCTTCGTCGTGGAAGACCTTCCCGATAAAGGCGAATTCGTCTGCGTTCTTGGCCCCAGCGGCTGCGGCAAAAGTACGATCCTCCGCCTCATCGCCGGCCTGGAGCCACAGCATCCGGCCACAATCGGCCAAGTCCTAGTCCTCGGCCAACCTGTCGCCGGCCCCGGAGCGGACCGCGGCATGGTCTTCCAGGATTACACCAGTTTCGACCACCGCACGGTGCTGGAAAATGTCACGTTCGGCCTCGAATGCGCCGGCGTTCCCCGCCGTGAGCGTTTCGAGCTTGGCCGGGAATGGATCGCCAAGGTTGGCCTGAACGTAACCAAGGACCAGAACAAATTTCCGCACGAGCTCTCCGGCGGCATGCGGCAGCGCGTCGCCATTGCCCGCACGCTTATCCTCCGCCCCCGCATCATTCTGATGGATGAGCCCTTCGGGGCCCTCGATCCCAACACCCGCTGCAACATGCAGGATCTGCTCGTCAAGCTTTGGAAAGAGGTCCAAGCGACGGTCTTTTTCATCACCCACTCGATCGAAGAGGCCGTTTTCCTCGGCGACCGTGTCTATATCATGAGCAATTCCCCCGGCACGATTCTCGAAGAGATGAAGATCGAGCCCCCCGACCGCCCCGCCCAAGCCATGCTCAGCCTCCCTCGCTTCTTGGACACCGTCCACTATATTCGAGACAAGATCACGCAACTCGAAGTGACGTAGGCCGATATAAATAGCCGACCACTTCCAAGAGGTCAGCCCGTCGGGTTTAACGCAAAGCCGCAAAGAGAGACATAGAGATCATTGGATGACGAATCGATTTTGCAGCTTCATTCATTCCCATTCTACTCTGTGTCTTTGCGCCTCCGCGTCTCTGCGTTAAATGAATGAAGATGAGAAGTACCTTGTGGGTCAGCAATTGAGATGGGTTTCGCCAAATACATCAAGACCGCCTTCGCGAACCGCTGGAATCTGCTGGCGCTGTTCGGCGGACTGGGCATCGTGGCGATTTCCGGCAGTTTAGAAGTAGCGCTGCCTTTGGTGGCGGCCGCCGAGATCGCCTATCTCGGCCTCTTGGGCACGCATCCCAAGTTTCAAAGCTATGTCGATGCGCAGCTCGCGGCAAAAGAACGCAAGAACAAGGGCCAAACTTCTCAGCAAACCCTCCAGCAGATCATGCGACTGCTGCCGCCGCAGGCGCTCAACCGTTTCGAAAAACTCCGCTCGCAATGCTTGGAACTGCGGCAGATCGCCGCCGACATTGCCCATTCGCCCACGGCTGAGGTCGGCGCTCCGCTCGATTCCATGCAGCTCGCCGGCTTAGATAAATTGCTCTGGATCTTCCTGCGCCTCCTGTTTACCGAGCATTCGCTCGGCAAGTTTCTCGAACGCACCAACCCCCGCATCATCCAGCAGGAAATCACCGGCTACGATCAGCGGATCAAAAAGCTGGATGCCAACGACGCGTCGGCCCACACGCAAAAGATCCGTCACACGCTCGAAGACAGTCTAAAAACATGCCAAGATCGCCTGGCAAATTACGAAAAGGCTAAAGCCAACCACGAGCTGGTTCAGCTCGAAATCGACCGCCTCGAAAACAAAATCAAGTCACTGGCCGAACTATCCGTGAATCGGCAGGAGCCTGATTTCATTTCTGGCCAGGTCGATCAAGTCACTGGCAGCATGCTGGAGACGGAAAAAACGATGAACGAACTGCAATTCGCCACCGGCCTCGCGCCGCTGGATGAAGAAGTTCCTGAGCTTGTTCAGCCGCCCGTACAACTAGCGCGGTAGCCTTAATTTGCAGTTTATGAAGGACAGAATAGTGATTCATCGTTAAAGATATTTATCTGTCATCCACCATTAGAAATGTCCCCCTTAGCCACCGATAGAAATGTCCCCATGCTGCCCTTCCAAAGGAGGGCGAAGAATGGAGACATTAGAGATGAGCAAGCGAGAGCGGAGGCGTTTGGAGGTGTTGTCTCAGGTGGT
>JANNTN010000661.1:0-2589 GCA_031394445.1 Anatilimnocola sp. | reverse complement strand
CGGACGGTTCCCTGCAGATCGTTGACGGGCACCTCCGGGCCGAGACAACCCCCGACGCACTGGTCCCGGTTCTGGTCGTGGACCTCGACGACACGGAGGCGGACAAGGTGCTAGCGACCTTCGACCCGCTGGCGGCGATGGCCGAACCGGACGAAGAACAGCTTGCCGCGCTCCTAAAGGGAATCGAAACCGACAGCGAGGCGCTCGCGGCCATGCTGGAGCAGCTCGGCTCCCGCCCGGCATGGATGGTAGCGGCCATATCACGATTCAGGATGTCGAGAAGCTGTTCCCGCGAGCACTCGACGGCGGCACGGGGTTGGCGATCTGGAACGACGTAGTCGGCATCTACCAGTGCCTGACCGTCCAGCAGCAGTGTGTGCTGGCGCGAGCCCAGATCAACGACACAGGCGGGATGAGCTTTTCCGGGTATGTGACCATCTCGAATTTTGAGGCGTGTAGTCCGTCCCCGTTTAACCAGGTTCCGAGCCCCGCGGCAACGCAGGCGATCAACTTCTTCCTCCATCGCGGGCGGAATCAGGACGACGTGCTCATCGCCTGGGATGAAGCCTCCACCGACTGGATTGTCATTGATGTGCAGAAGAAAGCACTGGATGTGATCACCGATATTCGCCTGAAGTCGGACAAGTCCCAGATTCAGGTCAAGCAAGTCCGCTGTGCCGTGGAGTACCAGGATGACCCCAGCGATCCACTGCGCTGGATCGACAAAATCCCCCTCAAAAAGTGCCCCACGGGGTCACCACTACAGTAAATGTCCGAGCTGTACCTTCATTCCGATGGCGACGCGTTGCTGGTCAGCACGGCCGGCCAGCTCACCGCCGATCCCGATTGCTGCTGTGGGCGGCAAGCGGTGGACATCGCCTTTGCAGTACCCAAGAGTTAAAGCCGTTAGGCGGCGTCACGGGCCACGAAATCAATCCTCAGAAGTTGTCCGCTTTGTCCTCTGGTTAGGGTGTGCCTAAGCCGCATCCCGGGCTGTGAAGTCAATCCTCAGAAGTTGTACGCTTTGTCCTGTGGCTGATGGTGGTGGTCGGTCGACGCTCGGCGTAAAATCGGTAGCCGCAAGTCTCCGACGCCTGTCTTCATCCGGATGCATCCGATGCCGCGCGCAAAATGGCTGGCAGTGATTGGAAAACTAACGGCGCTGTGTCTTCTGACCGAGGTAGCTTTCGGCCAACCGCCAATTCTCAGCGAACGCTTGCTTGGGCCGCACTGGATATGGCATCGCGATACCAGCGGCGACACGAGTTTGACACCTGCCGTGAAAGATGAATGTGCCCTGGAGCGATCCTTTCAGCTCGATCAGCGTGTGAAGACGGTTACGATGCGTCTGGCCGCCGATTTCTGCCATGTGCAAGTGGAGATCAATGGCCGACGGGTGGCCAGCGTCGAACCCTATAGTCCGACAATCGACGTGGATGTTGGGCCGGCAATTCAAAGTGGCGACAATCGCGTTGTCATTGCGGCCGAGGCGGTTGGCGGCCCCGCAGCGATTGCACTCAGCCTTGTGATCGCGACGGTCGATGGACGGCACAGCGAGATTGTTACGGACGATAAGTGGCGAGTTTCGCGGAGCGGCAACGACAGCCGGAATGCAGTTTCGTTGGGACCCATCGATGCGTCGCTGTTTGGGCTCGGTCGGCGACCCGCAACCATCGACCCCTTTGACAACTATGAGCAGTGGCGGCAGGCACTGGGCACTCCGGCCAAGGAGTCTAACGGTGCGTTCTGGACGGCCCCCGGCTTTGAGATCTCGCTCATCCGCCAGGCCCTGCCCAACGATGGCTCTTGGATCAGCATGGCGTTCGATCCGCAGGGTCGAATCACCGTTGCCCGTGAAGATGAGGGCCTGTTACGAATGACGCTTAACGTGCAGCGATCTGCCGTCGAGCACGTGGAAACCATCAATGGCGATCTCCAAGAATGCCGCGGTTTGCTGTATGCCTACGACGCCTTGTTCGTCAACGCCAATAAGTCGAAGGGACTCTATCGACTGCGCGATACTGATGGCGACGACCAATTCGATGAAGTGCGTTTGCTGCGAGAATATCCCAAAGGCGGCGGCCACGGGCGAAACGATCTGGCTCTCGGACCCGACGGGCTGATTTACTCGATTCACGGCGACGCCGTGGATGTGCCCAAGGACAACATCGTTGATTACACGTCCCCCTGGCGACAAGCTCGCCGCGGCAAGACCACGCGCGAAGGATGCGTCATCCGCACCGATTTCGAGGGCAAAAAATGGGAGTTGCTGGCGGCCGGAATGCGTAATCCATTTGGCATTGCATTCAATCCCAGCGGTGATCTCTTCACGTACGATGCCGACGCCGAATTCGATATGGGATCGCCCTGGTATCGGCCGACGCGAATTTTGCGGCTAACTAGCGGAAGCGACTTCGGTTGGCGCGGCGTCACCGGCAAGTGGCCACCCTATTTTCCCGACCATCCGGACAATGCATTACCGACTCTCGACATCGGCAAAGGCTCACCGACTGCCATCGCGTTTGGAACACAAACAAAGTTTCCGGCAGCGTATCGAAACGCATTGTTCGTTTTGGATTGGGCCTACGG
>JANNTN010000648.1:0-4573 GCA_031394445.1 Anatilimnocola sp. | reverse complement strand
TGGACGTACACCGGCAAACCCTTGGACAAGTCCCGGCCACCTCCGTTCTGCCCGCCCCACCGCCGACCGCATTTCGTCTCCAAGTTCAAACTGACCAAGTCCGCCCTCCCATCCGTCGCCATTTAGGAATCGTGGCACTAGGGGTTGTGTTTGGGGGTGAATGGCGAGGCTCGCAGTGGGGTTTCGTGGGCTGGCGATTCGATGAGGCGGTAGCCTCGGGGTAGGGCGTTCCGAGGCTGGAGCATTGGAACGAGGGAGGAGGCATATTTCGGTTGGTTATCGCCTTAAGACGAGATGGCGGGATGCAGCACGACGGGAATGTGTTTTGCGAATAAGGTGAAATCTTTGTCGGTCGTAAAGACAGAGAATCCTCGGCGGGCGGCAGCAGCGCAGATGAGAAAGTCGGTGTTGGCCCCCTGCACGCCGCGAGTGCGGCAACGATTGAAAAATTCCGCCGCCAATTCAAAATCTTCTGCCGTCAGTTCGACATCGGGAAAGGCCCGAAAGTGGTCGCGAAGGATCTCGAATTGGTCCTGCGAGCGAATCCCGGACAGAATCTCTTGGCGAATGGGACCGATGATCGCTGCGAGCCCCTGATCGATCAATTTCGCCAGCTCGAAACTCTCCGGAGGCAGGCTACGACGGGCGCGGCGCAAGGAGAGCGACCAGACGGAAGTATCCACAAGCACGATCATTTGCGCCGGCGTTGCCGCTTGTAGTCGTAGTCGCGACTGAACTCGACTTTGCCGAAGAGTTTAGTGATTTCCACCTGGCGACGGCGGTCGATGTACTCGCGGAGCGCCTCGTTGACCGTGGCTTTTTTCGTCTTACGCCCACCGATTTGGAGCGCTTCTTCCAAAAGCTGTTCATCAATCGCTAGGTTCGTGGCCATGTGTAAAGGTTTACACATTTCTCAAGAGAATGCAACTTTTCGTGTGACTTATGCCAGGATTTCCTTGACGACGTGGCCGGCGACGTCGGTGAGGCGAAAGTCGCGGCCGCTGTAGCGGAAGGTGAGGCGGAGGTGGTCGAGGCCGAGGAGGTGGAGGATGGTAGCGTGGAGGTCGTTGACGTGGACGCGGTCTTCGACGGCTTTAAAGCCGATTTCGTCGGTGGCACCGTGAGAGACGCCGGGCTTCACGCCGCCGCCGGCGAGCCAGTAGGTGAAAGCGTGCGGATTGTGGTCGCGGCCGGTGCCGCCCTTTTGCACGATGGGGAGGCGGCCGAACTCGCCGCCCCAGATGACGAGCGTGCTGTTTAGTAAGCCGCGTTGCTTGAGATCGGCGAGGAGAGCGGCGATGGGCTGATCGGTCTCGCCGGCGAACTGGGTGTGGTTGGCTTTGATGTTTTGGTGGCCGTCCCAACTGCGTTCGTTTTCCATGCCGCCGGAATAGATTTGCACGAAGCGGACGCCGCGCTCGACGAGGCGGCGCGCCGTCAAGCATTGGCGGGCAAAGTGATCGCAGCGTTTTTCGCCGACGCCGTAAAGCTTGTGAATGTGCTCGGGCTCTTGGTCGATGTCGATCGCTTCGGGGGCGGCCATTTGCATGCGGTAGGCGAGCTCAAAACTTTCGATGCGGGCGGCGAGTTCCAACTCTTGGGGCGATTTTTCGAGGTTGTGTTTGTTGAGCTTGTTCAGCAGATCGAGAGCGGCGCGCTGCTGGGCTGCGTCTTGGTCTTTGGGGCGGTAGAGATTGTCGATCGCGTCGCCTTGGGGCTTGAGCCAGGTGCCTTGATAGACGCTGGGGAGGAAGCCGGCACTCCAGTTTTGCGAATAGCCCTTGGGGAGGCCGCGGCCGAGCGGATCGGTCATGGCGACGAAGGCGGGGAGGCTGAGGCTTTCGCTGCCGAGGCCGTAGGTGACCCAGGAGCCGGCGCTGGGGTGGCCCATGCGAGTCGTGCCGGTGTTCATCATGAACAGAGCGGGGGAGTGGTTGTTGCTGCCGGTGTGGCACGAGTGGATGAAGGCCATGTCGTCCACGTGCTTGGCCATGTCGGGGAAGACATCGCTGACCCACGCGCCGCTTTCGCCGTGGCGGGCGAAGGCGAACGGTGATTTCATGACGGGGCCAACCTGGGCGGTGAAGAAGCCGGTGTTTTTGTCAAAACCTTCGAGCTCCTGGCCGTCGCGCTTTTCAAGCTCGGGTTTGTATTGCCAGGTATCGACGTGGCTCGGGCCGCCGTTCATGAAGAGCCAGATGACATTTTTGGCTTTGGCGGGGAAATGGGCTTTCTTGGCGGCGAGGGGATTTAGCTTGGGATCGGAGGCGGTGCCTGCAGAATCGGCTGCGTGTGCGGCGGGAGAGAGGAGGCCTTCGTCGGCGAGGAGCGCGGCGAGGGCCAAGAGGCCGGCACCGCCGCCGGTTTGAGCAAGGAGCTTTCGGCGGGAGAGGGACATGGGGGGACGCCTGGGAGGGTGGTTCGTCGGAAGTGATGCTACTGGCGATTCCAGGTTCCGCCCGGCGGTCGGAACCTACAGTCACAGCGTAACCCGAATGATGGCGCACCGGGAGCAGGTTTGCTCCCGGCTGATGGAAATTGAAGAAGCAGAGACGATTTACAGTGATGGCAGGACGTTCATTTCGCGGTAGATCATGGTGCTGACGACGGCTAGGCAGGCGATGAGGCCGGTGACGCCGAGCCAAAAGGCGTGACGCGCGGGACGAGCGGCGGCAGCGGCGATTGCGCCCGCGCGAATGGCTTTTAGCTCTTCGTGAGCCAGGAACCAGGCCGCGCCGGCAGGGGCCATGCCCAAGAGCGGGCTGAGCCAGCCGCTGTCGAACCAACCCGTGAACGAAAACACTCCGACGGCGGCCGCGCCCCAGCCGACGCCGCCCAGAAAAATCAGAAGTTGGGCCCGGCTGTGCTGCTGGACCGGATAGCGAGCGGTGTAGGGCTGGGGTTCAGCGGCGGTTGCCGCGGCATAGACGTCGGTCGTTTTTCCTGGTTCGGTCGTGTTGGAGGCCGCGTCGTCGCCAAACGGGTTCTTACCGCCGGCAGCGGGGATTTCTGGCCGCTGGAAGCGAGGGTCGTTCGGTCGCAGCAGCGGGTTGGACATGGAAATTCAGAATGCAGAATGCAGAATGCAGAATTCCATTTTTTATTCGGTTCCGGTGGGCGAGGTGTTTTGAATGCCGCCGACGTCCCATTCGGGGCGCTTGGTGCTGTCGTCGAAGCGGCGGGTGATATGGACCCAGAGGAAGAGGCGGTCGGACTTAGCGTTGGCTGGCAGGTAGGAGTATTTCAGCACCAGCAGGTCGCTGTGGCCTTCGCGATCGGCGGAAGCGACGCCCTCGAACTTCAGATCGCTGGCCCTGCCGAGCGCGATGAGCTCCTTGATACCGGTGGAAGCGACGAAGGTTTGCAATTCTTTGGCGGCTTCGGCGTTTTTCTCGTAGTGTTCGGCGATGGCGGCGGGGGAGGTGATTCGCTGCGAAGGGGAGAGGCGGAATTGATGGGCCTCTTGCGGCTTGCCGTCTTGCAGCAGACCCACGAAGATATCGGACATTTCGCGGCCGCGCAGCTCCAGTTGCGTTTGGCGAGCCAGATGTCGCGTGAACCCCAACCCCAAGAAGAAGGTTGCCAGGCAGAGGCCGGCGATGGCCACGGATTGCCCAGCGTATTCGTTTTGTGAGCGGCGGATCGACCGTAGCACCGCAATGCCCGCGACGAGCGCCGCGACCGGCAAGGGAGCCAACAGCGGCGAAGCCAGAATGAGCGCCGACGCCACACCAAGACCGACGGAGACAATCGCCAAGGGGGCGATGGGACGGTATTGGGCAAGCGGCTGCTCGTCCGGACGGAGGGTTTCAGACTTGGTAGTGGTCGAGGCAGGCATGGGAGAAGGCCGGAGTTTCAAGTCCCAGGTTTCAAGTTTCAAGTTCAGGAGTCAGGAGTCAGATACGCGAAGCAACCGCGATCGGTTCATTTTTGGCGGGGCGTGGGGACGAACGAATTTGAACCGGATGGGTAGTGAATTCTCACGAATTCGACTACGAGAAAGCGATTCAGCGTTGAAAGCGGAGGCTGGAGCCGTCGGCAGAGTATTTTACGCGGCGATCGTGATAGCGCAGCAGGAAATCGGCGTTGGGATCGAATCGGTTTCCGCCGAGAGCGGCTGGCTTGGAACGGGTGTGCATGAAGCCGAGCCAGAGCCGGTCCGGGGCCGCAGGGCCAAACACTTTTGCGGTAGGACTGGCATACGCTCCGAGCGGCGAAACGGAATTGAGGGGTGCCAGGTGCAGGCTGAAGGCGACGAAGCAGACCATCAACCAGCCGCAAACGAGGGCGAGGATGGAACGTCCGGCCATATCGACGGGCAGAGCGAACTCAACATTCTTACGGCTGAGAGCATCGGAAATGGTCCGCAGAATGGCGAAGGTAATCCCAAACAAAAGCCAGAGCACTAGAAAATCGAGCAGATAGGTGTATGTGGCGGCGGCGGCGATTCCTTCCAGGGCCGTGCAGATCGGCTCGTAAAAGCTAGTGGCCACGAGCATGGCCAGGAGCAAGTTGACGACGGTGACTGCCGCGCTCCACAAGCCTTGGAACCAGACGCCGGCGGCGGTGGCGG
>JANNTN010000636.1:0-9371 GCA_031394445.1 Anatilimnocola sp. | reverse complement strand
GAGGACGCTCGTTTTGCCCCGGACGGGATTTTAGCATCGCACAGACGCGTACCGCCGGCAAATAGATGCCCGCCTAACTCGGTGTCTCGGACCGACGCGCGCTAGAGATCGTTTGGCTTTGTGGCAAAATACGGTCGTTTTTTGCTCGTACCGGAATACGGTTGAGTTGATGGGAATAAACCGCGATTCTTGCGATGCGAGACTTTGCCCAAAGCAAGTTAGCGACAGAAAGCGTAGGCCACTCCCCGCCGCCTGGATTTCCATTAATTCAGATACCTCCCCTCGAACTACTGCGGCGACGAGTTAACAGCATCACGACTGCTTTCCGGCGGGATGATGAATGTATGGTGCAGCGATTCCTTCTGAAATCCGACCAATTCGGGGAAGCGGATGCCGGGCAGTACTTGCACGTCGAAGATTTCCTCCACTGCGGTCTGGAACTCGAGCAGTCCGACCACTTGACCCCGGGTGAGATCCACAGCTGCCACGCCGCACTGCAACTCGTCGCGCCGCGTTGCAATGGGCACTCCGTCCATCGCGGACGTGGGGCGGATTTTGGAAAGGCCGACGAAGGCATAACGGCCGGCGGATGCTAATCCACGGGTGAAGCCGGGAAGTGTCAGTACCGTATCGCGCTGGCCGTTCGTTCGATCGACGAGCACGACGCCGCCTGTTCCCGATTCGAGCACGAATAGCTTCCCGTCATGCCAGCGCGGCGAATGGGGCATCGACAGCCCACGGGTGACAAACTCCCCGGAGGGTATGTCGATGATGCAGCCGCCCTGCGGCTTTTCGGCCCGCCAGCCGTCGCGGACGTCGGTCGTGCCGAGCGTCGTGACGTATTTCGGCTGCCCGTCCACGATGGACAAGCCATTCAAGTGGCAGCGGTCTTCGGCCGCGAGTGCCGAGATGAACGGCGGTCGCCAGCGCGGGACGAAACTGTAATCGGGACTGAGTGTCGCCAGACAAGAGAATCGCGTACTGACCATCCACAGCTCCTCGTCGGCCCACGCAATCTCGTGAATGCCGATGTCGCCCGTGACGTGGCTCGACCGGGGCAAGTAACAGGCATCGTGACTGCCTTCCGGCGCGACTCGTGGAGCGATGTCCGGCGCATTTCTTAGGTACCAGACTTCCTTGCGCGTGCCGATGGTCAGCCGGGTTCCGTCCACGGCCAGACCCATCGGCTTGTCGAACGTGCGGACGAGCGTCGAAAGGCCGCCGCCGCTGGCTCGCACCACCAGCAGCTTGTTGGCCTGGTACGTGCTGACCAGGAGCGACGCTTGCAACTCGTGCAGCAGCTCGACGAAACTGTCGGTCTGCGAGTAACGGAAGGCGACGGGCAGCGGGGGCGTGTGGCTTTTGCTCGCCGGCACCCCTCGGGAGCCTCGCCGCGCAAAAATCTCTTCCACCGCTTCGTGATTTGAGCCTGCCAGGGGCTCTCTCCCCAGCAAATCTGGGGAGCGAGTTTGGCCGTTGTCGTGCTGAGACATCGAAGTGCGTTCCTATCTGCGTTTCTTAGTCGTCGTGACTGAATCGCTGCCTAGAAAGGCGGTCTCCAGGCTGGCAAGTTTTCCTTTGCCGCTGCCGCCGCCGTCATCGTTGGCGATCGTTCCGATGGCTTGAGCGTCGGCAATCGTCGCGTTGGTCGCGCCCGTAAGGTTGACAAAGAATGTCTCGGCGGCCTCCTTTCGCTTGTCGCCGCGGACAGAAATGTTGATCGTTGCGGTTTTCTGGCCGGCGCCGATGGTGACTGTGCTAACGGCAGCGAGATAGTCGCTGTCGCTCGTCCTGGCGGTCCCGTTGGCAGTGGCGAAGCTCACGGTGACCGCTTGACTGCTGGCCTGCGACAACTCGACCGTGAAGCTGAAGATTGTAATGCCCGAGTTCCCCTCATTCTTGGTGACGTCTTTGATCGTCACATTCGGTGGCACGGGGACCGGCCATGACCGATCGTTGGTCAGCACAGAAACATTGCTGGTGGACGAATTCGCCGTGGCGGCATCGAGCCAGCCGTCGCCGTTGAAGTCACCGGCGGCAATTGCCCATGCCGATGAAACAGTTGCTGCAATCGCCGGCAGCGTGAACGTGCCGTCGCCACGCCCGTGGAGCACAACGAGTTGACCGGAGCCAGAGTTTGCCGCCAGCACGTCGAGCTGGCCATCGTCCGTGAAATCTCCCACCACCACAGACACCGGATAATCGCCGGTAGCATATTGGACGGGGCCGCTGAAGCCGCCCAGGCCGTCGCCCAGCAGCACGCCGATGCTGTTGGCATAGTAATTGGCCGTCACTAAGTCGGTGTCGCCATCACCGTCGAGGTCGGCAGCAGCAACGTCAAAACAATAGTCACCGGTGTAGTGGAAAGTGGGCCCCTGGAGGCCGCTGCTGTTGCCCAGCAGCACGGTGACGTACCCTAAGTTGTGGAACGTTACGAAATCATCGTATTGGTCGCCGTTCAGGTCGGCCGCCAGCGCGGTGTTGTGATCGGCATAATCGAGGAAAGTGACGCTGGCCGGTGAGAACGTGCCGTTTGCTTTGCCATCTGCATCGGCGTTGCCTAGCAGCACGTTGGCGTAGCTTTCATAGTTACCATAGTAGTCGCAGTAACCGTATTCGTCGCACGGAGGCGGCGGAAAATAAAGGTTCGACGTCACTCCCAGGTCGAGCAGGCCGTCGCCGTTGAAGTCTCCGACCGCCACGGATGCCGGGTTGCCGATGACGCCGTAACTCGTCGGCACCGAAAAGGCGCCGGCACCGTCACCCAACATTACGCTCACGCCGGAGCCATTGGCGGTCGCGAGGTCGAGGTTGCCATCATCGTCAAAGTCGCCCACCGCCAGCGAGAGCGGGGAGGCGTCTGTGGCGGAATTCACTGCGGGCTGGAAGGTGCCGGGAGTAGCGGCGTTAGCAACCAGCACGCTTGCCGTGCCATCGTAGTTGGCGGTCGCCAAGTCGAGTAACCCGTCGTTGGTGAAGTCCGCAGAGACGATCGCCTGCGGGTTGGCGCCAACCGGATAGTTCACGGCGCCAGCCAAGGCAAGCACGCGGCGGTCCTCCAGGGTTTCCAACCGCGGATGGTGAGTTGCGGGTCCCCTCTGACCGGCAGCGCGTCGCTGGCGTCGGTTGGGGGTGTGCGCGAGATGTAATTTCAGGGCATCGAGCCAAGAGCGAACCAACATGGGAGAATCTCCGTTTGTAATGTGGTCCGCAATAAGATGGAGAGACATCGTTCCGGCGCGCAGACGAAGCGCCGGAGCGGTGCCGGGCCGGTGAGGAACTTTCGTGATGGTTAGGGCCTCACCGACCGCTTTCAATCGTCGTTCAGGATTGTGCCGATTCCGCGGCTCTTTGCGAACGACGAATTGCTGCTGTTGGCGAACAGGTCGAGGTAGAACGTCTCGCCAGCCTCCCGCTTGCTGTCGCCTTTGACTTCGATCGTGATCGTCTTCGTCGTCTGGCCAGGGGCGAAGGTCAGCGTGCCGGTCTTGGCGACGTAGTCGCTGTTGCTGGTAGTCGCGGTGCCATTCACTGTGCGGTACGACATCGTCACCGGCTGGTCGTAGGCGGCCGAGAGCGTGACCGTGAAAGTGAACAGAGTCGTTTGGTTCCTCCTGCCCTCCTTCTTGCTCACGTCGCTGATGCTGATCCGCGGCTCGTCGTCCACGATGGTACCCACACCCTGACCGTCGGCGAGGGTCGCATTGGTCGGGCTGCTCAGGTTGACGACGAACGTCTCATTCGGCTCAGAGAGGCGGTCGCCGTTGACCAGCACCGTGACCGTCTTGCTGGTTTCGCCCGGAGCAAAGGTCAGCGTGCCGCTCGCAGCCTGATAGTCGCTGCCAGCGTTGGCGTAGCCGTCGCCGGTCGCATAGGCGACAGTGACCATCGCGGTGCTGGCGGCGGACAGGGTGGCGATGAAGCTGGCTTGCTGTAGGCCGGTGTTGCCCTCGGTCAGAGTCCTGTCCTCGATCGTGATCGACGGAGGGGGAGGTGGGGGCGGAGGCTGCGGTGTCGTCCAGTCGCCGTCGTTGAGCAGGACCGAGACGGTTTGCGAGACGGCGTTGGACGCCGCGACGTCGGGCCGGCCGTCACGATTGAAGTCGCCGACCACGACGCCGGACGGCGAGGTGCCGGTGGCGAACGCGCCGAAGAAACGGAGCGTCCCGTCGCCGTTGCCGAGCATCACGCTGGCGGAGCCGAGGTCGGCGTTGGTCACGACTGCGTCGAGTCTGCCGTCGGCGTTGAAGTCGCCCGTCGCGACGGCGGTGTCGTAGCCTCTGCCGAAGGAGTGGCGGAGCGGCGCAGCGAACGTGCCGTCGCCGTTGCCGCGGAGCACGGCCACGCCGTCGCCCGCCACGATCACGTCCGCGTTGCCCTCGCCAGTGAAGTCGCCCGCCGCGATCGCGCCGCCGCCGAGCGGGGCTTGCTGCTCCCAGTCGAAATCGAACGAGCCGTAGACGTTACCGAGGAACGCGACACCCTCGGCCGTGGCCACGTCGAGCAGGTCGTCGTTGTTGAGATCGACGGCGGCCGTCGCACCCAAGCCCCAGTAATAGACGTCGTATCCGGCCATGAAGCCGCCCTGGCCGTTCCCACGGTACACCTGGAAATGGGTCGCCCAGTCCCCGTCAATCCAGCTCACCAGGACATCGTCGTTGTCGTCGCCGTTGAAATCCCTCACGGCCGACATGCCCATGCCGAATGCATGGCGTGCGCTGGCCGGTTGAAAGGTGCCGTCCCCGTTGCCCGTCAGCACGTAGAAGCCGATGGTGTCGGACACGACGAGGTCGGCCCGGCCGTCATTGTTGAAGTCCGCGGCCGCGATCGCGCTGAGGTCGGACGCCAGGATGGTCCTTTGCGCCGCGCCGAACCCGCCCGCGCCGTCGCCGAGGAGCACGCTGAAGCTGCCCGTTACGGCGTTCGCGCAGGTGGCGAGGTCGAGGTTCCCGTCGTTGTTGAAGTCGGCCGTCACGATCGCCGACGGCGTCGCCGGGGCCGTCGGGTAGTTGGCAGCGGGGACGAAGCTCAGCATGCGGCGGTCTTCCAAGGACTCTACCTGTAAGCGATAGGGCATGAATCGCTGGGCGTCCCGTCGGCCCGTCTTGCGCGGCCTCTTGCCCGGTGTGAGCTCGGATCGGAAGTAATGCAGCCAGTTGTGAATCGACATGGTCAGATCTCCATCTTCAGAATGGCCTGCGATACAATGGAGACACATCGCTGCCAGCGCGCAGACCGAGCGCTGAGGCGGTGCCGGGCCGGTGAGGGACTTTCTTGACGGTTAGGGCCTCACCGGGCGCTGTTTTAGGGTTGTTCAGGCACTACGGCGCGGGCGCGGGCAAGTCGATTCGCCGCGGCGCGCCAAGCGGAAGAATCTGGAAGGCGACCAATACCAGGTCGGTGGTTCCTTCGTTCACGATGATGTGAGCGTGGTCGCCGCCCTCGTCCACGAAAGCGGTATTGGCGGCGTGAACGATGCCATTGGGATCATCGCTGCGGTATTCAGTGGCCTGGCCGGAGACGACCGAGATGATGGAGGGGCCCGGGTGGGAATGCCAGCCGGTGTGTCCCCCCGGCACGATCCTGTTATGCACGACATAGACGTCGGAGAATCCCTTCGTTTTGATCTTCACGTCATTGATCTCGCTGTCGCTGTTGAGGTGAACCTCGCCCAGCACCACCGGCCCCGAAATGATGGTGGTGCTGATTCCCGCGCCGGGCGTCGCCCAAGCAACTTTCAAGGCGATTCCACCCGCAACACAAGCCACGACGATCGCAGCCAACAACGTCTTCTTGTTCTTCAGGCGTAACATAGATTCTCTCCTGTGGTCTGCGTTAGAATGGAGAAACATCGCGCCGGCGCGCAAACCAAGCGCTGGAGCGGTGCCGGGCCGGTGAGGACTTGCTTGACGGTTAGGGCCTCACCGACCGCTTTTCTTCGTTCTCAATCGAGTTCGGGTTTCTCGGCGTCTTCCCCAGCCGCGCGCGACGGCTCATTCCAGACAGTTTTGGGTAACCGCCACAACCGCAGAGCGTAGTCGCCGTTTTGCACTGCTTTATTCGCAGTAGCATCCCATTGGTCGCCGCTGGCAGTGAAGGCATATCGCCCATCCGGCGAAACCGTCAGCCGGTCGGTTGTGCCTTTGGCGGTCATTGCCGTTCCCACCACTTTTTGCTGCTGAACATCCCATATCTGCAGCTTCGTGTCCGAAGAGCACAGCAGAAATCGATCGTTGTTGACGAACCGCACTTTGGACGTGTACGAATCGGAATCCTGCAAAACCTTCGTTACACGTCGATCTTCGACGTCAATCAGGGCAACGTGCCCACCCATTTGCCCGCTTGCCAACATTTTGCCACTCGGGTCGAATGCCAGGCCAAGGATCGCTCGGTTATTCGCCAGTCGGACATCGCCGCGGCTGTCTCCACTCTCAGCGTCAAACAGCCATACGCGGCCCACGGCCGCCAGAGCCAATAAACGTCCGTCTGGGGAAAACGCAGCCGCTTGAGTGTGGGAGGTCTCGCCGAGATCCAAACGCCGCAATTCCTTTCCGGTCGTTAAATCCCACAGAACGCCGTAGGCTGGAACCCCACTTGTGACGAGCCGTTTTCCGTCGGCTGAGATCCGGATGCAATTCGTCCAGGCGAAAGGCTGCACCAACTCGCAAAGTCGCTGTTGCTGCTCGAGGTCCCAGACATGAGCAATGGTTTTCTTTTCTCCCGCGTTGGAAACTACGGCGACGAAGCGGCCGTCCGCGGAGACGTCAGCATCCCTTAAGTTACCTTCGACGGCAAAGCTCGAAACTTCGCTACGGGTTGGCAAGTCCCAGAGACGCACCTGTTTGTCGCGACCGATGGATACAACCCGCTGCCCATCCGGCAACAGAGCCACATATCGTACGACGTCCGTGTGCCCGTCGAATTTCGCGAGCAGCATCAGTTCATCTGCATTTCGCTCTGCCGTCTCGCGTACGAGCTGCTTGAAATCGTCGCGCGATTCCAGTAATTGCCAGCCGGCGACCGCTTTGGTTTGGTCGAACTCACGGAAACCGCGCGTAGCCGCTTCACGTAAATCAGCCACCGCTCTTTCCCCCTCCATCGCCCCTTCATCGCTGGCCCAGGGCATACGCGAAGCGTAATAACGAGCCCTGCCGATCCAGGGGCCCGGGTCGCTGGGCTGGAGTTGTATCACATGTTCGAAAAGCTCTGGCCATTGACCCAGTTCATCCAACAGCCGCTGGCGCGCTATCGGCCACTTGGGCCATTTTGCGTGGTCGGTGTCTTTGCCCAAAACTACGTCCAAGTCGGCAAGGGCTTCTTCGAGGCGATTCAGCTCTGCATAGATCAGACAGCGTGCGGCGAGCACTTCGGGATCGCTCGGAGCCATGGCGATGGCCTTCGCAAAATCCGCCTGAGCCAACTCCCACTGCCCTAGCTGCGCGCGGGCCCGGCCGCGTTCCAGCCAGCGATGTGGGTTCTTGCCCTCCGCAATTAAAGCTATTTCATACGGAACCAGGCGGGGATCGGCGGACTGGAGTTGCTCGCGAACTTGAGCTGTTAGCGCCGGCAACGCCGAGTCCTCGGATGATGAATTAGGCGAGATAAGTGTCCTGGCCTCACGCAACAACACATAGTGGCCGACGATATCGAGCAGGCCATTCCGGGAACTGGACACGGGCGCCGACGCAGGACCGTCCGGCCCCATCTTTACCATGCTAAGGAGCTCGCGCTCCGCGCGCTCCAGGTCCGATTTTGCCTTCTTCGCGTCGCCGAGATGATGCCAACACAAGGCTCGTAGCGTCGAATGCAACAGCCGACCTGTGCCGACGCGATCGAGCACTTCCTGATAGCGGCCAGCACGGTAATAAACCTGGAGCTGGAAACCGAGGGGCGAATCCTTGGCAGTCGACCTTGCGACGCCTTCATCGACCAGTTGCACAAGTCGTGCGATGTCCGCTTCCGGCGGGGGTGCGCGCGTGCAGACCTGGGAAGCGTGCAAACAAGTGCCCGGATTGGGTTTATCGCCAATCCACTTCCAAACCTCGCGATAGAACTCGCGGTAGCCGGCGACGTCTCCGGTCGCGAGCAGCAGTCCGGAATAATAATTCCAAATCTGCCCACCCAGCTGCTCGCCTTCCGCGAACTCGGGCTTGAGCAGAATCAACGCCTCGTCCCAGAGCCCCAGTCGCGCCAGTTCCAGTCCACGGTCGAGCCGATTGTCGCCGATCCGCATAATCAACGAATTCACCCGACTCGGGTTGGATACCCGAGCAACGAACGTGTTCCTTCCCGCGCGAAGTAGAACGGGTATGCGATCCGTATTGTAGTCCCAGGTTCGGGCTTTCCACTCAAAGACGCGCCGCCCATTCACACGCAACTCGACGGGCTCCTCGCCGCCGACCATCACCATCACGGCTTTCGCCTCCGGGCTGTAAACGTAGGTCGTCACATAAGCGGTCTCCATATCCTTGAACCCGGGCGAGTTCCTGAATTCGACGCGCCCGCTCGGCGAGGCGAGCACCACCGTAGGGCGAGCCGAATCGGTCGCCTCCGCTGCGGGAGCAGGGAGATCAACCATTTGCGGAGCTATCAAGGGCGCTAACACGTCGGGCGTCTTCGCCGCCCACCAACCGGCCTCGAGGAACTTATTCAATTCGTCGGGCGTGAGCTTGGCGGCCTTGGCAAAATCGGCGTCCGCTTTCTTGTGCTGGCCGCGCTCGGCGTACCAGCGGCCGCGTTCGATCCAGATGAGCGGATCGTCACCGGCTAACTCGACGATTTGCTGCCAAGTCTTCTCGGCATCCTCAAATCGCGTCGCGAGTTGGAGACGAGCTTTCCAGCTTGCGCGGTCGTTGGGTGTATTTGCATCGGCAGCGGCCAGCTCGGCTGCCGATTTGTACTGCTCGCCAATCAGGCGGAAACCGCGGGCCTGGATTAGGTGTTGCCAGGGATCCTGGAGCGAGTCTGCTCCGCGCAACTCAATCCACGCAGCACGCCGGGCGGCCTGATCTTCCGCCCAGGTCCACCAAGCGCCGCCATGGGCGTCTTTGACCGCGGTCTTCGCGGAAGCCTGCAGGCAGTTGTCCGCAGATTTCAAGTATTTGGCTTCCGCCTGCTCAAAATACCGAGTTGCATCTTCTTGCTGACCCAGCTTGTGATAGACCAACGCAAACCAGTACAGGCCGGCAGAACTGCCTGAAGCGGTGACTTTGTCGCGCGCCGCAAGCATCAGCTCGAGGGCCCGGCCGTAATCCCCCACGCGATACCAGGCAGTCGCCGCTTTAAACTTCCAAAGCGAATCCAGATCGGACTTGATCACTCGCTCGGCAAGCTCCAGCAATTGCTTTTCTTCGAGGACCGGCTGAGGATTC
>JANNTN010000600.1:0-9451 GCA_031394445.1 Anatilimnocola sp. | reverse complement strand
CTCGATGAGAATCGGTTGCTGGCGTTCCGTAATCCAAACCTTAGCTGCCTTCCCTGGCATCTTGCGCCTCCTGAATGAGCTAGCACAGGTCTAAGCACTTTGCAGCTTTCATGGAAGAGCAATTGCGAACTGGGGCACTAGTATGCCGCCCCTCCCACCACCACAAGATATAGTGTACATATTAACACATATACGAACAGACGCTAAAAATGGCCCCCACTCGACGGAACTCTTTGCTGCCTCTGCTCGCCTCTGTTCCAAAAAAATCCGTGTCATCCGTGTTCATCCGCGGCTCAATCTCCCTGATTCCTTTCGTGTAATTGGTGTATTTCGTGGTTTCCTCCTCTTTGATTACGACTGCGCCACGCTGCGAAAAATCGTTCTCAAAAATCCAAACCGCTCACCCGCCCCTCCCCAACGACTCACCAACCCCTCCCTAACCACTCAATGTGAGCGCTTCGCCCAGAAATCCATTTCCCTAAACTCATTCCTGCAAACGATTTATGAAAACCGCCCGAACAAACGCCTTTCAGAAGTGAGCGCCAGCCCTTTCCTCGCAATTCCATCCCCCATTCGCAATAATGGGCCACCCTCGCGCATCATTCTCGGGCCAACTCCTCTCCCGTTGTGAACCTCCATGAAAAACACCTCCCACATAGCCGCATTTTTCGCCCTCCTCTTCGCCCTCACGGCCTCCGCCCCCGCTCAGCAGCCCACCAAGCCCAACATCCTCTTCATCGCCATCGACGACCTGAACGACTGGGTCCACTACCTGGGTGAGGAACAGGTCAAAACGCCCAACCTCGACCGCTTCGCGTCCCGCGGCGTCACCTTCACGCACGCCTACTGTGCCTCGCCGGTCTGCAATCCCTCGCGCACCGCCCTCATGTCCGGCCAGCGCTCCAGCACCACCGGTGTCTATAGCAACGGCATCGACTGGCGGCAGCACGTCACCCAGTTCCCCACGCTCAACGAGCACTTCCGCGCGAGCGGCTACTACGTCTGCGGTGCCGGCAAGATCTATCACGGCTCCTACCCCCGCGACAAAGACTGGGACGATTACGAGCACGAAAAGGGCGTCGATGCCGACGATGTCGATGGTGCCAAGGTCGGCAACAACAAAAAGAAAGGCAAAGTCACCAGCGACGCACCCAACGACGGCGTCAACGGCATCCGTTTCAAGCCGCTGAACTGCAACGACGAAGACATGGTCGATTACGCGACTGTCACCTACACCCTCAAGCAGCTCAACAAATCACACGACAAGCCCCTCTTCGTCGCCTGCGGTCTGCACAAGCCCCACATGGGCTGGGACGTGCCGAAAAAGTACTACGACATGTACCCGCTCGACAAAATCCAACTCCCCAAAGTTCTCGAAACCGACCTCGACGACATCCCCCTCGCCGGCAAGCAAATGGCCAAGCCAAACGGCGACCACGCCGACATCCTCAAGTCCGGCCGCTGGAAAGAAGCCGTTCAGGGTTACCTCGCCGCCATCACCTTCTGCGACGCCATGATCGGCCGCCTCATGGAGGGCTTCGAAAAAAGCCCCATGAAAGACAACACCATCGTCATGCTCTGGAGCGATCACGGCTGGCACCTCGGCGAAAAGCAGCACTGGCGCAAGTTCGCCCTGTGGGAAGAAGCCACCCGCGCCCCGTTTCTCGTCTCCGCCCCCGGCGTCACCAAGGCCGGCACCGTCTGCGACCGCACCATCGACTACATGAGCATCTATCCCACGCTCTGCGACCTCGCCGGCATTCCCATTCCCAAGCACTGCGAAGGCCCCAGCATCAAGCCGCTCCTCCTCGACCCCAAATCCAAGTGGGACCGCCCCGCCCTCACCACTCACGGCTTCCAAAACCACGGCGTTCGCAGCGAAGCCTTTCGCTACATCCGCTACGCCGACGGCAGCGAAGAACTCTACGACGAAAAAGCCGATCCCCTCGAATGGAAAAACCTCGCTTCCGACTCCAACTACGCCGCCGTCAAAAAAGATCTCGCCCAATGGCTCCCCAAACTCAACGTCCCCACCCCCGCCGAGCGCAACAACAGCAACCCCGACCCCGCCAAAAAAGCCAAACGCGCCGCCGCCAAAGCCGGGAAGTAACTTTTAATCGGGCAGTGTTTGGTTAAATCGAACAGCCGCGGAGCGGCAACAGTTAATAGCCTCTGGCGTCAGCCAGAGGTAAACGAACGAAAAAACGATTGAAAGCCCCGGATGGGCGGCACAAGGCCTTCGGCTCGGGATTTTAGTCGTCTGCCGCCATCAGTCGTCGTGTTTGCTCGCGCCTCACGCGAGCGGTGAGTTCCTTACGCCGTTCGACTGTCGCGTAATGAATCTCGCGGTGGTGATTTGGGCAGAGGACGGACAGGTTCATCAGTTCATCTTTGCCACCGTCGAACATCGGCACGATGTGATGGACCTCGATGTATTGTTCGCCATCTTCTTTGATCAGCTCAAAGTCACAGCCTGGGATCATGCATGCATAGCCGTATCGTTCCTTCGCTTCAAGAACCCATTTCGCATTCCGTACGAGAACCTCATGAACGATTTCACGTCGAATTGGATCGAGGATAATATCGACTAGTTCGTAGTCGTGAATTCCTTGACCAAGGCCGAGCCCCTCCAAGCGTGTAATCCCAGTGATCGACTCACGCGATTCGGGATTCTGTTTCAAAATCATCTCGATTAGTGGCACTATGAATCGTTCTTCGACTGGATGAAATGTGCCCGAACGCTTCCCTTGTACAAACGCGCCCATTTTCATGTCGCGAATTTCGTTAAACCGCAAAGGCCGCGAAAATGCGACCTTCTGCGGGCCCAATTGGATTTCGCTTTTCTCGTAGCTCGGTGTAGCCGCCACAGTCATGCCCAAAAATGCCATTTTGTCGCTTTGATAGCAAAACACCAAGTCGCCTGCGGTGACTTGAGCAAGATGATTCCAGCTGTGAGACGACTGAATCCATTTTGGGCCGCCGAATTCCCGTGGCTCGAGAGCATCGACATCGAACCAGTGCATCCAGTTATATCCATGATCTTGGTCCTTTAGGCTGCATTTGAAAATCCATGCTTTGGTTTGTGGCCGCTGGGAGTTTGGCATTGAAATACTCGGCCGAGGTTGTTGAATCGCAATTCTGTGCCGCCCCTTCGAGGCTTTGTGATTCATGTTTGCGATGGTAACCCCCGGCTGACGCCGGGGGCTACTAACTGCCGGCCCTCCGGGCCTGCGGACATCGTCAGCTCACGAATCTGAGATGGGTGGTAATATAGCTCAGTGATCATTCGACTTGCCTTTCCCAGAACACGATTCGTTTTATCCAAAATGCCTCTCCCCCGCTCCGCGATCCTCCTCCTCTCCCTCCTGGCCACTGTCTCCTGGCTCCCGTCCAAGAGCACCCTCTCCCAAGACGACCCCTTCGCCAACGGCGTCCGCACCACGCCGTGGCTCTCGCCAGCAGATGAGCAAAAAGCCTTCCAGCTCCCGCCCGGCTTCGAAATCAACCTCGTGGCCGCGGAGCCCGATATTCAGAAGCCGCTGAACATGGCGTTCGACGAACGCGGCCGCATCTGGCTGACGAACACCATCGAATATCCCTACGCCGCCCCGCCCGATCGCCCGGCTCAAGACACGATCAAAATTCTCGAAGACACCGATGGCGATGGCCGCTACGAAAAGGTGACGACCTTCGCCGACGGCCTCAACATCCCGATGGGCATCTACCCGTGGAAGGGCGGCTGCGTCGCGTTCAGCATCCCAAACATCTGGCATTTCGAAGACACCGACGGCGACGGCGTCTGCGACAAGCGAACCGTCCTCTACGGCCCGTTCGACACCACACGCGACACGCACGGCATGATCAACGCCCTCCGCCGCGGCTGGGACGGCTGGGTCTATGCGTGCCACGGATTTAATAATGACAGCCGCGTCAAAGGCACCGACGGCCACGAAATCCACATGCAGTCGGGCAACGTCTTCCGCTTTAAGCTCGACGGCAGCCGCATCGAGCACTTCACGCACGGCCAGGTCAACCCCTTCGGCATGTGTTTTGACGAATACTTCAACATCTTCACCGCCGACTGCCACTCCAAGCCCGTTTATCAACTCCTCCGCGGCGGCTACTACCCCAGCTTCGGCAAGCCGCACGACGGCCTCGGCTTCGTCCCGCCCATGATGGACCACCTGCACGGCAGCACCGCCATCTGCGGCCTCGTGAAATACAGCGGCGAAAACTTCCCCGAGGAATTCCGCGGCGATTTCTACAGCGGCAACGTCATGACCAGCCGCATCAACCGCAACAAGCCCGAATATCACGGCAGCACGATCAAAGCCATTGAGCAACCCGACTTCCTCAGCACCACCGACCCCTGGTTCCGCCCCGTCGATATCCAAATCGGCCCCGACGGCGCGATGTACATCCTCGACTTCTACAACCGCATCATCGGCCACTACGAAGTGCCCCTCCCGCATCCGGGGCGCGATCGAACGAGCGGGCGAATTTGGCGGGTTGTTTACAAAGAGAAGGTTCAAGATCGAACCGCTACAAAATTGCCTGCTGACTTAACCAAATTAACCCTCGATGAACTGGTCGCACAGTTTGGAAACTCGCAACTTGAATATAGAGTTCGCGCGCTCAATTACTTCTGTGACAGGGCAAACGTTGTAAAGTTAAACCGTCCATTTGGATTGAGCCAAGACGAATACTTGAAGCTTTTGTATCGGGAGCTTGCTCCTCAGCTGATACCAGCGGCCACATGGGCCAGGAGGCGAACGTATTTGGAGACTCACGATCCAGACCTCGGCGATAACAATCCTGTCGCTGCCGTCCACGATATCAAAGCGTCATTTCACGAGGGTGTTGGTCCATTTTTCGAATGGGGTGCGAAGCTTGAGAGCAAAAATCAATTTATTGCACGCGCCGCGGTTGAAGGAATCGGACACTGGGCGGGTGGGCAAGGGATTGTTCAACTTCTTAAAGCCCTTTCAGCAACTCCCGAAGACGATGCATTACTTCGCCATCAGTTAAAAATGACGATCCGCGATAGCTTGGCCGACCTGTGGCCGGACCAGCAATCGCAAATATTACGCGTAGACGACGATCTAATGCGTCTGCTGATGCCCATTGCGGCTGCAACTCCGAGTGATTTCGCCGCATCTCTCGTAATTAAGCAGATCGAAGTAGCGGACCTGCCACCAGAGACGCTTTTGGCATACTTTCAGCACTCTGCGCGACACGCCGACGACCAGAAAATTAAATCGCTTGTCGGAATCTGTCGGACGCGCTTCGCCGGTAATGCGCAACTGCAGGGACAGCTAGTCAGTTCCTTAAGCGCCGCAATCGAAGCGCGTGGTGGCATTTTTGCGGACGTTTCAGAGGATTTCGAAAAATGGGCGGAAGAAGTCACCAGGGAGCTACTACAGCCAAAGCAGTTGATTCAGATACCGTGGTCTGCGCTTTCCATTAGTGGTGAACCCACCCAGGATCATCCTTGGGTTATTACACCTCGCGCCAGCCGCGACGGCGACAAGACGTCGCTTTTCTTCTCCAGCCTTCCCCGCGGCGAGCAGCGGACCGGCATTTATCGTAGCGCAGCTTTCGAAATTCCCGAGCAACTAAGCTTCTGGTGCGCTGGCCACAGCGGCCGGCCACCCGCGCCACTAAACGATCACAACCGTATTCGCCTTAAAGACGCGAGGACGCACGAGATTCTGGCTGAGTCGCGGCCGCCGCGAAATGATACGGCGCGGCAGATTACGTGGGACTTGAGAAAATACATTAAACGGGAGGGCGAGACTGCCGCCGAACTTCGTCGTGGCTTCATCGAACTCATCGATGGTGACACCGCCAACGCTTACGCATGGCTCGCCGTCGGCCGTTTTTCACTCGCCGAATTGAATCCAAGCGATGCACCGCCCAGACAACAGATCGCAGCGGAAATAATCAGCAAGCTCAAATTAGTACAGTTCAAGCCTCAGGCTATTGAATTTCTTATCGAGCCAAAAACGGACGCAGCGGCCCGCGCCGTGTTTGCCAGAGCCCTGTTGGTAATTGATCCGCCGTGGCGTCCAGCGGTGGCGACAGCATTAGCTAATGTAATTGCTGACCCACTACTTCCAGATAGTTTGCGTCCCAAAATTGGTGAAGCAATTGTTAAGAACCAGCACGAGCTCCTCTTCGATGCGCTACGCGAGGTGATGAAGCGAGCTCCGATGCGTTTGCAGACATCGATCGCAGACACGCTCGCTGGGGATGTAGATGGTGCCAGTTCGCTTTTGGCGCTGATTGAGGACGGTCAGGTTTCGCCGAGGGTGTTATTGGCCCCGAACGTCGGTAACAAGCTTGCGACATTGAAAAATGATCGCATCAAGAGCGAAGTTTCTGCGGTCATCGAAAAACTGCCCCCCGCCGACGCCATCCTCGACGCCCTCATCACCGACCGCCGCCGCGCCTTCGCCCAAGCGAAGACAAATATCGAACGCGGCCAAACCGTCTTCGCCAAACACTGCGCCGCTTGTCACAAAATCGCTGACAAAGGCAATCTCATCGGTCCCCAACTCGACGGCATCGGCAATCGCGGCCTCGACCGCCTCCTCGAAGACATACTCGATCCCAACCGCAACGTCGATGTCGCCTTCCGCACCACCACTCTCCGCCTCACCGACGGCCGCGTCCTCTCCGGCCTCCACCGACGCGAAGAAGGCACACAACTCCTCCTCGCCGACAACCAAGGCAAAGAATTCTCAATCAACAAATCCGAAATCGACGAACAACAAAAAACGCCCCTCTCCCTCATGCCCGCCAACGTCCCCGAAATCGTCCCCGCCGACGAATTTGCTGATCTGATGGCGTATTTGCTCGGGAAACGTTCCCAGGGAAAAAACTGAATATGCTCAGCAAGGAAACAGGTAAAATAAAATACAGCACAAGGAATTCAATATGACCTCGGAAGACATCCAACGGCTTCTTAAAAAAGCCCCGTTCAAGCCGTTTATGCTCGTGATGAGCAATAGCGATCGGCATCCCGTGTACCATCCCGAGATGCTCGTACTTAGTAAGACCGTCTTAGCGCTGGCTGTGATGAAGGCAGCGACGGATCCGGACGCTGAACTGCCGCTTGCCGATTACGTCATCTGGCTCGATCCAGAACACGTCTTAAAAATCGAGCCATTGGAAACGGCCAATGTTCAGTCCCGCTAATTAAATTCCTATGACGCCACACTGCGAAGCGATCGCGTCTCACTACAAGAAGGCATGGAAGAACGGTTCATGGACCGAAAAGCGCTGGGAACATGGGCCATTTTGGGGATTGCCCGCACCTTTCTGCGTCCTGGAATTCTCGCCCACCGAGGAGCAGAAGCTGTGGACATACGCCACATGTGGGATGTCGCAGCCGGAAGACGATTCGTTACTCGAACTACATTTGCTTTCGCCCACACAGACCGATGCACACGTTGAACTGCTAACGATTGTTGCCCACTTTCATAGAACGGGTGCGCCTCTAGGACCTGAACACACCATAAATTTTGGCAGACCCCGGCTTGCGAATTCGAAGTGCGACCACGGCTTGATTTCGTTACCGTATTTGGATGGCCCATCACTCGAAAAATGTGGGACGGTTCGATGTTTATGGCTGATTCCTATCACGCGGGCAGAACGCGAATTCAAGGTGAAGCGTGGACTTGAATCGCTTGAGGCGATGTTTGAGTTGGTGAACTTTCAATATGCCGATCCATTGAGGCAAAGCGTAATAAAGGAGGATGAGAGTCAATAACTGACTACTTCCCCCGATGCAAACTCTCATCCACCACATGCTCCGCCGCGATCGGGCTTAATGGCTGCTTGATATTCCGCCCCTTGCCGAGATAGAGCCCGCCGCTCGGAGTCGCCCACCGCACCGCGTTGGCGATGATCCGCTGCACGTTCGGATTGTGATAAATCGGAAAAGTCTCGTGTCCGGGGCTGAAATACACGACCTTTCCCTTGCCGCGCCGCCACGTGCAGCCGCTGCGAAAGACCTCACCCCCTTCGAACCAACTGATCGCAAACAACTCGTCCGGCTGCGGAATATCAAAATGCTCGCCGTACATCTCGCTGTGCTCTATCTCAAAAAACTCGTCGCCAATCCCCTGCACGATCGGATGCCCCGGATCGACGATCCACACCCGTTCCTTCTCCGCCGCCTCCCGCCACCGCAACATGCACGTCGTCCCCATCAGCCGCTTGAAAATCTTCGAGTTATGCGCCGAATGCAGCACCACCAACCCCATCCCATCCCACACCCGCCGCTGCACCCGCTCCACAATCTCGTCATCCACTCGATCATGCGCCGCATGGCCCCACCAGGTCAGCACATCGGTTTCGCTCAGCACCTCATACGTCAACCCATGTTCCTCTTGCTCCAGCGTCGCCACGCGAATCTGCACCTCGTCGCCCAGCAGCCGCGAAATCGTCTCCGACCACACCGCATGCATCCCCTCCGGATAAATTGCCCCCACGGCCGCGCTTTGCAACTCATGCACATACTCATTCCAAATCGTGACTCGCAGCGGACGCGACATTGCAGCCCCTCTCTACTTTCCGACTACGACTTGCCAGCAATCAACTCGTCCAACTCCGACTTCAGCCGCGGCAGAATTTGATCGTAAGGGAAAGCGCCCAACTCCTTGCTGCCGCGCTTCAAATTCACAAAATTCGGCCCGCACCACAGGCCCAGGTCCGCGTCGTCGGTTTCGCCCGGCCCGTTCACGCGGCAGCCCATCACGGCGATCGTGATTGCATGCTCCTTCGCATAACTCGACATTTCCTTCACCTGTTGCGCCAACTCGATGAACGCCTGGTTCTCAACCCGCGAGCAACTCGGGCACGCGATGATATTCAGCGTCGGCAGACCGTAATTCACGACACTGCGCACGCGCCCCGCCGCGATGTCGGCCAAAATATTCCTGCCTGCAACAATCTCTTCCGGCTTGCGCTCGTTGGGTACCGTCAACGAAACACGAATCGTATCCCCCACACCCCGGCTGATGAGCTGCTCAAACGCGATGCGGGTCTTGATGATCCCGTCGGGCGGCAGGCCCGCTTCGGTGACGCCGAGATGGAGCGGCACGTCGGGCCGCTCGGCGGCGAAGCGGCGGTTGACCTCGACGACCTCGCGTGGGTCTGAGTCTTTCAGCGACACGCAGTACCGCGTAAAGCCGATTTCATCGAGCAGTCGGCAGTGGTCGAGCGCGCTGTCGAGCATCGGCGAGAGCCGGTCGGCCGGGTCGTACTTGGCAAGCATCGCCGGGTCGACGCTGCCGCAATTGACGCCGACGCGGATCGCGCAGTCGTTGTCGGCAGCCACCTGAGCCAGATACCGCACCTTTTCCTGCCACAGCTTGGTTCGCTCGTGATGATACAAATGGCCCGGATTGTAGCGGAGCTTGTCGACATGCGGAGCAAGCTTCTC
>JANNTN010000595.1:0-17493 GCA_031394445.1 Anatilimnocola sp. | reverse complement strand
GTCGATGAGAATTTGCAGATTGCGTTTCCCGAGATGATGCCGGCCGAGCGGCAGCGGATCACGAAACGGATGTGGCATCATTTGCTACTGATGGTGTGCGAGATCGCCCATTTGCAGCGCAAGATTCACGAGACGAACTGGCGAAAGTTTGTCACGATTCCCAACAAGCGGGAGTGGATTCTCGCGGTGGGAAAGCACGGCCCGAAGGTTTGCGTCACGGGGCATTTTGGAAATTTCGAAGCGCTGGGGCATGTGAGCAACTTTTGGGGCTTTCGGACCTACACCATTGCCCGCACGCTGGATAACCCGTATCTCGACCGGCTGGTAGCACGGTTTCGCGAGTCGATGGGGCAGCGGCTATTGCCCAAGGCCGATAGCGCGAGCCAGGCCGACGAAGTGCTGACTACCGGCGGCATTTTGGCGCTGCTCGGCGATCAACACGCGGGGCGAAAAGGATGTGTCGTCGATTTTCTAGGACGGCCGGCTTCGTGCCACAAGGCGCTAGCGCTGTTTGCATTGCTGAATCGCGCGCCGATCCTGGTTGCGAATTGCACGCGGGCCGGCCGGCCGCTGCGATTTGTGATGAAGATGGATGGGATTGTCGATGCCGAGCGGAATCCGGATGTGTTTGACAGCGTGGAAGAGTTGACGCAGTGGTACAATGATGTGTTGGCGGCGCAAATTCGTCGTCAGCCGGAGCAGTATTGGTGGCTGCACAATCGGTGGCGTGAAGTGAAGGCGAGCAAGCGGCGGAAGGTGACGCAGGCTACCGGGGCGGCAGAGGTACAGCGGCCGGCGGCGTAAGCGGCAAGGGTTGGCAGTAACGATTCGATTCTTTGGCCAGAATCGGTTACAGTGGTGGCGTTCAGCCTCTCCAGCCTTTAGTGGAGTTCTGTTGTGAGCGAACCAGGCGGGCCGGGCCCGGTGAATCCGTATGCGGCACCGGAAGCAGTGACCATCTTGCCCACGGCGGGCGAATTGCCCGATGATGCGAAGGTCCGCGAGCTATTCGAGCGTGGCAAAAATGGGGCGGCGTGGTTCTACTGGATCGCCGGGCTGTCGTTGATCAATACCGTGATGGTTTTGTCGCAGGGAGGTCTGGCCTTCGCCCTGGGTCTGAACATTACCATGATTCCGGACAGCATCGCGGCTGACGTTGCACTCAGGCCCGAGGGCAATTTGACCGTTCTCGCCGTCGCCTTGGTGTTTGACGCCGTCATCCTGGGGCTGTTCGTTTTCTGTGGGTATCTATCGCAGCGCCGCGTTCTGTCCATCTTTGCACTGGGAATGGCGATCTATTTGCTGGATGGAGTCATCGGTTTCGTGCTCATGGGCTTTAACGATTTGATGGGGATTGGCATTCATGCCTTCGCTCTGTGGAGCATGTGGAGTGGCTTTACGGCCTACCGCGAGCTGAATCTGTTGCAGCAGCGGATGCTGACGTCGCGGGGCTCGGTGATCGAGGGGGCGTGACGTGGCAAATTGGCAGCGTGTGGCCGCGGCGGATTCGCTAGCGGCTGGAGAATGCGGGGAATACATCGCTGGCGATCGTGTCGTGGCTTTGTTCAACGTGGACGGGAAGTTTTTCGCACTGGATGGCGTTTGTCCGCATCAGGGCGGGCCGCTGGGCAAGGGATTTTTGGATGGCTGCATCGTCACCTGCCCCTGGCATGGTTTTCAGTTCGATGTGACCACGGGGCAGCATCAGACCAGCCGCTCGCTGGTGCATCCGGGTTTTGCCGTGAAGGTGGAGGATGGGAGCGTGTGGGTGGAGGTGTGAGGCCAGGAGTCAGGAGTCAGGAGGCAGAGGTCAGATGGCGTTGGCAGGGTTCAGGGTTAATGAATAAGTGTGTACGATGATTTGGTCTGATCTTGACCCTTGACTCCTGACCCCTGTTTGCTCCTTTGATCCGCTACCGAGCTTTTGAGAATCGTGATCCGCCGGGTCTGGCCGAGATTTGGCGGACGCAGCGACCGATTCGCGGCCGGATTCAGGCGGTGACGCCGCAGATTCTGGAAGAGCATGTCTTCGCGAAGCCGTGGTTCGATCGGCAGGGGCTGATTGTGGCGTGCGAGGGGGCGCGGCCCGTCGGCTTTATTCACGCCGGATTTGGCGCGGATTGCTCGGGCGGGGCCATCGAATGCAGCCAGGGGACGACGTGCCTGATTCTGGTGGCACCGCACGACAACCGGCCGATGATCGCCACGGAACTGATGGCGGCGAGCGAAGATTACCTGCGGCGCGGCGGCGCGAAAGAGTTGTATGCCGGCAGCCAGTACCCGCTCAATCCGTTTTATTTGGGCCTGTACGGCGGCAGCGATGTGGCCGGGGTGCTCGGATCAAATGCCGGTTGGATCGACCTACTGACGGCGAGCGGTTATGAGCCCCACGCGCAGCGCGTGCTGGTGGGACGGACGCTGGGAGGGTTTCGCGCGCCCATCGATCGGGAGCAATTGCAGATCCGGCGGAAATTCAAAGTGGCCGAACCCGCGACGGTCGTGCCCGACAATTGGTGGGACGCGAACGTGTGGGCAATGCACGATTGGACGCGGTTCAAGTTGGTGCTGCCCGGCGGCGGCGAGCCGATTATTTCGGCCACGTTTTGGGATGTGCAGCCGTTGGGGCATAACTGGGGCGTGCAAACGGTCGGGCTGGTGAAGTTAGAAGACACGCCCGAGGCTCGCGAGGCGGGACTGACGACCTATTTGTTGGCCGAAGCGCTGCGGCAGTATCAGGCGGCCGGATATGCCCAATTCGAGGCGCAGGCATCAGCAGACGACAAGGTGCAGCGGGGCATTTTTGCGGAGCTGGGAATGACGGAGTACGACGAAGGGGCGTTGTGGAGGAAGGTGACTTAACCGCGGGATGTTCAGCGCCGCCGCTTGGCCTGGCAATTCGGACAATAGAACGTCGCTCGCTGGGCCTGCACGATGCGGATGATCGTCTTTTGATGGCAGGATAAGCAAAGCTTGCCCGCGCGGTCATAGACGCGATGATGATTTTGGTAGCCGCCGGATTGATTGAGGGCGTTGCGGTAGGTTCCGTCCGAGAGCGTGGAGCCTTCGTAGCGAATGGCAAGTTCGAGAACTGCGAGCATGTGCCGATGGATGGCTTGCCACTGGGACGCGGATAGCGTGTCGCAGCGTTTGGCCGGATGGATGGCGGCCAAGTGCAGAATCTCGGAAGCGTACAAGTTGCCGATGCCGGCGACGGCGCGTTGATCGAGCAGAGCGACTTTGATGGCCCGACTGCTGGAAGTAAGCCGTTGTTGAAGCTCCTGTGCGGATAAAGCCAGCGCATCGGGGCCAAGGCTGCCGCTGCACAGCTTCGCGTGAAACTGTTTGTTGGTGAGCAGGTGGATCGAGCCAAGGCCGCGGCGGTCCCAATACCAGATGTGCGGGATGGGGCCAGCGGCCAGATCGAGCCGAAAGCGCAAATGTTCGGTGGTGGGCGGGTCAGCGACGAGCACGAGGCCCGTCATGCGGGGCTCGAAAATCAGCCGGTCCGCGTTGTCGAGTTGCAGCACAACGCGCTTGCCAACACGGCCAACTTCTTGAACCGTGCGACCAGTGAGTCGGCGGGCGACTGCCGCTGCACTCGGCAGGATTTGAATGGGTCGCCGCGAGCATTTCACACGCTCCGCGCCAACAATTTTGCAGCCCGCGATCGGAGCAATGCCCCGCCGCATCGTTTCGACTTCTGGCAGTTCGGGCACGATAAGAAGGGGGACGGGGAACAGGGAGCAAGGAGGGGCCTCTGAGTAGGTACAGTCCTGTTTAGCTGACGGGATTCCGCGCGAGAAGATAGGCTACGCCGCTGGACGCAGGATCGACCGAGTGGGATTGCCTGCCCGGGCGTGCAGGGCTTGCGTGGCCAGTTGCCCGACGGTGGCGATTTGTAGTTGCCCGGCGGAGCGCTTCGCGGCGGCATACTTGAGCAGCGCTGCGATCGAATCGAGTGAGTGCTCGGTGTTGCTCAGCAAGCGCGGGGCGTCGATGCACAAGTGGAGCGTCGAGCGTTTGCGAATCGCCCGCTTGATCTCGTGCCGGAGGAGCCAGGTGGTGGGGGACCACCATTTGCCGTGTAGGGGCAAGCGCAGGGCGACGGGAGGCTGCCAGATGCCAAAACGGGTCGGCGGCTGCGGCGAATTGCGCAGGTCCGCCCATTCGCTGGTGGCTGGGGCGGCAATCGCCATCACGCCATGCGAGATGAACAGGTCGAGATCACTGACTTCCGGTGAGTTGCGCAGCATCAGCGTGTTGACGGCGATGCCCCCTTTGCGTGGAGCCGAAAAACGCCGGACAAGCTCGCGGGCCAAGCGGGCGCGGCCGCAGCCGGGACCGAGCCAGGCTTCGTCCCCCAAAACAGCCAACTCGTGGCCGGTGCTGGCGGCGAGGATGGACTCGCTGGCGGCCGAGAGCATGGGATCGGCCACGGCCCAGGTGGCGGGGACATCGGCCGATTTCGTCAAGTCGATCAAGCGGCGGCGAATATCGTCGAGCCGCTGTTCGGCTTGCTGGTCCTGGTCTTCGAGGTCGAGTTCCAGGTGAATTGAAAGGATGAGCGTTCCCGTCAGATCGGCACTCGGCATCGTCAGTCCCTTTGGCGGCCGGCCGCGGTAGAGAATTCCGGCTTCACTTTTTAATCATCGGGCCAAAAGATTGTGAGTCTGCATGGAATGCTATCACGCCGGATTAACCGTTGTGGCCTTGCTAAAGCGTTCGTTGCGGGTGGTCGCAACGGGATAACCGGCCTTGACGCTATGTCCATGACAGCCCTACATTTGCGCACAGTGGCGGCAAGTTTTTCTGGTCGGGAAAAGAAGCATGAAAGCGGAACGACGGCACGAACTGAAGCACAACGAGTTGTCTGACTGGCTGGGCGAGCGATTGGAAGCGGCCAAGCCGCATGCCACGGGCGTTTTGCTGGGCATCGGCGTATTGGTGGCGGTTGTGCTGGCGAGCGCATGGTATTTCGGCGGCGAAAATGTCGCGGCGTCGCGGGCGTGGAGCCAGTATTTTGACGCCTTCAACGATCTGGAGCCGCAAAAACGCTTGCAGAGCCTCGCGACCGACCAAGCGGGCAGCAAAGCGGCTTGGTGGGCGATGTCGTCGGTTGGTGACATGAATTTGGCCGAGGGCACGGCGCTGCTGTACAGCGATCGCAAGGAAGCTCAAAAGAAATTGGAATTGGCCGAGCAAGCTTACAAACAGGTGGAAGCTGCTGACGACCCGATGTTGAAGAGCCGAGCGCGGCTGGGTTTGGCGCGGGTTTATGAGTCGTTGTTCAAGCCGGACGAAGCCCGGAAGTATTACGAGCAAGTGGCAGCGGAGGAGAAGGATTCACCGCTGGGCAAGTCGGCGGCAGATAGCGTGAAGCGGATGAAGAATTCGCGCGAGATTGCGTTTCTCGATTGGTTCGCCAAACAAACACCGAAACGGCCCGCGCCATTTCCGGGTATGGGCGGAGGTTTGCCCGGTTTGCCGAATGATCTGCCCGAGCGGCCGAATATCAGTTTGCCGACCGGGCTCGGTTTAGACAGCATTGGCACCGGAGCCCCGGCTGAGCCCCCGCCCGCATTTCCGGCCCCGGCTGCGACTACACCTGGTGCAACGCCGGCGGAAACGCCCGCAGCCGACGCGCCCAAAGCGGACTCGCCGAAGGCTGAAGAAGCCAAGCCGGCGGATGCGGCAACACCGGCTGCAACGCCGGAAGCAGCGAAAGCCGCCACGCCCGACGCTGCTGCTGACAAGAAACCGGAGTAAACTTCGGGTATTCCGCGTTCCGCACTCCGAATCTCGCGTTGCTACCTTGTCTGCCTCAGAATTGTCTTCCGATCAGCCGCTGGTGCTCGTGGTAAGCACGGCGGTGGCTGGTCAACGGCTGGATGCGTTCTTGGCGCATGAATTGTCGAAGTACAGCCGTGTGCAACTCCGCAAGGTGATTGGGGCGGGGGGCGTGAAGGTGAACGGGCAGGGGACGAAGGTGGCCTATCGCCTGTCGGATGGCGATCGAATTGAGGTGGTGCTGCCGCCGATGAACACGGCGGGGCCGCACCCCGAGGAAATCCCGCTCGATATTCTTTACGAAGATGAGCACATCATCGCGGTAAATAAGCCGCCGGCTATGGTGGTGCATCCGGCGCGGGGGCATTGGTCGGGCACGCTGGCGAGCGCGTTGTCGTTTCATTTCCGGCAACTCAGCAGCGTCGGCGGGCCGACGCGGCCGGGAATCGTGCATCGGCTCGACCGCGATACGAGCGGCGTGATGGTGGTCGCCAAGACGGACCCGATGCACTTCGCGCTGGCGGCGCAGTTTGAAGCGCGGACGACGGAGAAGGAATACTTTGCGATTACGGCGGGCGTACCGGATCGTGATCGCGATTTTGTCGAGCAGCCGATCGGAGTGCATCCGCACCAGCGGGAGAAGATGGCGATTCGCGTGGGGCATTCGACCAGCAAAGAAGCGACGACGTTTTATGAAGTCGTGGAACGGTTTGCCGGCTTTGCGGCGGTGAGGGTGCGGCCCAAGACGGGGCGGACGCACCAGATTCGCGTGCATCTGGCGCATGTCGGCTGTCCCGTGCTGTGCGACAAGCTGTATGGCGGGCACACGAAGATTACGAAGGGCGAATTACGGCGACGCAGGGCAGGGCAGGGGGGGCCAAAACCAGACGACGACGATGTGATCTTGGATCGGCAGGCGCTGCATGCCTTTCGGATCAAGCTAACCCATCCGGCGACCGGCGAGCCGATTGAGTTTGTTGCGCCAGTGGCTCAGGATATTGAGGCAGTGCTGGCGGAGTTGCGTGATGCGGCGAAAGCGAAATCCTGAACAGAAGGTAGCAAAGGCAGCAAAGAAGCTTGGCAACTTAATTGGTAACACTTCAGTCTTCTGACACCACTTATCAATCGAACTCGCGCAAATTCCCGCTTCCTAGGGATCTTCAGGCAAAAGCCCACAGACTGTTTCATCCCTTTGCTATCTTTGCTACCTTCTGTTCATTCTGATTCTGCTCCGTGCTGAGAGGCTGCTTTATCATGTCGCAATTTGCCGATCGGCGAGTATTTCTGGCTTCGACGACTTTGTTGATGGGGGCGGCCTATATGCCTGGTTGCGCTAAAGGGCAGACGGAGACGAAGCGATTTGCCATCGCGCTGCATGGCGGGGCGGGGCAGTCGCCGAAGGAAGATACGGCGGGCGCGGTGATGGTGTCGCTCGGCAAGGCGCTCGACATTGGTGTGGATGTACTCAAGCAAGGGGGCACGAGCCTCGACGCGGTGGAGCAGGTGATTCAGTTTTTGGAAGACGATCCGCTGTTCAATGCAGGCCGCGGCGCGGTGTTCAACGCGGCGGGCCAGCACGAACTGGATGCCTCAATCATGGACGGCAAGACGCTCGGCTGCGGTGGCGTCGCCGGCGTGCGTACCGTGCAGCATCCAATTTCGCTGGCCCGGCTGGTAATGGAAAAGACGGAGCATGTTCTGCTTGCCACCGACGGCGCGGAGAAATTCGCCGACGAGATGGGGGAGAAGATCGTGCGCGTGAAGAATTCGTGGTTTAGCACGAAGAAACGTCAGGAGGAGTTGGAGAAAGCCCAGAAAGCCGCGAAGAACAAGCAAGCCAACATTCACTCCACCGACCTTTACCACAGCACCGTCGGCTGCGTCGCACTCGACTCGCATGGCAATTTGGCCGCGGGCACATCGACCGGTGGCCGCACGAATAAGAACTACGGCCGCGTGGGGGATTCGCCGATCATCGGTGCCGGAACCTATGCCAATAACGCGACGTGCGCCGTCAGCGGTACCGGCCTCGGCGAGCAATACATTCGGCACGCTGTCGGCTTCAACATTTCGGCCCGCATGGCCTACCTCAAGCAGCCGCTGAAGGACGCCGTGCATGAAGTGCTCTACAAAACCCTCGATCCCGACGACGGCGGCCTCATCGCCGTCAGCTCCGTCGGCACCATCGAAATGGATTACACGACCGCGGGCATGGCCCGCGCCGCCGCCGATTCCACCGGCTTCCGTGAAGTAAAAATCGGGCGGTAACGAACCGAAATGCAATTTCCTCGCCCGTAAACCGCGACCACTGGTCGCGGCTTTGAATTAGGTGGCTTGCATACGCGGGAGGGCTGTTTTGACGAGGTCGAGGGAACCGAGGGGGCGGGTGGAGACGAAGACTTCGCCGGCGGCGAAGTTGGCGGCGGCACCGGAGAGCATCGCGGCACCGCGAATACGATCAAAGACATAGGCCTTGCCGGGCGGGAATTGGGTTTGGTAGCAGCGGACGGCCTCGATTTTCTGTTCGAGTGTTTGGCTAATATCGACGGTGAAGTGGCTCGGATAGCCGCCGAGCGTTTCGGGCTCGAAGGCGAGGCGGAAATAAAGCTGCGATTGGATGCCGTGAACGGGCAGGTTGTCAAAATGCTCGTCCCATTTCGTCAGCCGGGAGTAGAACACGGCGGCATCGGTGATTTGCATCGCCTGCCAATGATCGGGCGAGGCGAGCGGCGTTTTATCCCCAAAACCGATGACGATTTTTGGCCGGTATTTGCGAAATTCCTTGGCCAACAGCACGCGGGCTTCGAAGGAGTCGAACAGCCGGCGATTGGGCAGTTCGAGCGTGACGCGGACAGTCACGCCGAGCACTTCCGCCGCCGCTTTGGCCTCGGCTAATCGCACTTCTGGGCCGGGTGATAGTGGCGTGGGCTCGCCGTCGGTCAGGTCGATAATGCCGACGCTATAGCTTTGTTTGGCGAGCATCGCCAGCGTGCCGCCACAGGCGATCTCGACATCATCGGGATGAGCGCCGACGGCGATGACATCGAGCTGGGGATAGTGATCGGTGGTCGAAGCCATTGGGTTTGATAATCGGTGGAGGTGCAGATGGAACAGAAGGTAACAGAGGGAACGGAGGGGGGGCAGGCGGGTTGTCGGAGTCAGGAGTGGTTGGGCCGATGGATGCGGTGGTCAATTACCGGGAGGCTGACGCCTCCCGCTCGCCGTGGATTGTGAACCGCGTGCTACACTTCCGCGGGGAGCACTTCGCAGATTCGACTCGCTGCCGACTGGGAATCCATGCCGCCGACATCGTTCCTACCTGTTCTAACGACTGCGACGATTTGACGAGCCAGCGCTGGCCGACCGCCGAAAGCTGGCGGCCGGCCGCGCGGCTTGCCGATGAATGACGATGCCAGATGCTTCGTCACGGGCATGGACGCGCCCTCCTCTAGTCACCCCACCCCGCGTCCATGTTCGACAAGAATCGCCTCTATCGCGATTGTTTTGCCCTGGCGCTTGCCGCGCTGGTGGTGTTTCTGTCGCTCGCGCTGATCAGCTACGACCGATCCGATCCCGTGGCGACTCCCGTCGCACCCTTTCATTTAGCTCACTCGCCCGACCAAACCGTTTATCCAGCCAACGAGCAGCCGCGAAATTTTTGCGGCAACCTCGGCGCGCTGGCGGCTGACGCACTGTATTCCTGGTTTGGGCTCGCCGCGTACTACGCTCTGTTCTCCGCCGCCGTGCTGGCGGTGCAGATTTTGCGACGGCGAGAGATCGATTGCCCCGCGCTACGCATGTTCGGCTGGATTGCTTCATTGGCGGGGCTGGCGACGATTCTGGCGATCGCGCTGCCTAACAATTCGCCAGGACCGGTGATTGGCGCTGGCGGGTATCTCGGCGCGCTCGGCAAGAGCATGACGCTGCTGCACTTTGCTACCGTCGGCGGATTGATCTTGGCAGCCAGCGTGACGCTCGGCGGTTTGCTCCTATGCACCGATTATGCCCTGATCGAGACGGCTATTTTCCTGTACAACGTCGCCCGCTTGCCGAAACGCAACGGGGCTGGCGAACAAACTGCTGACACACCGACGACCGGAAAGAGAAGCCGCACGGACCTCGACGTGGGCCTGCCTGGCGATGTGGCGGTAAAAATTCGCGGCAAAGTGTTAACCGCTAAACCGGCCGAGCCCGTAGCTCTGCCTAAGGCAGACGAGGAAGACGAAAAAGCAACTCGGCCCGCGCTGCGTGTCGTGAACCCGGCTGAAGAGAAAAAAGCGGATACAGCTTCATCCGAAGCGGTCACGCGCCAAGACCCGCCAGAATCGGCCTTACGCGTGAAGAACCCTGGCGATCGCAAGAAGGAAGCAGCCGAGCGGGAACGGGCCGAGCTGATGCGCAAAATCAATGAGGCCAGCACTCCGGCCGCCCCGGAAGACTACGAACTGCCCTCGACCGAATTGCTGCTCCCCAGTGACGACGTGAATTTTGAGGCCCAATCCGCCGAAGTTCGCCGCAAAGCAAAAATCCTCGAAAAGACATTCCTCGATTTCGGCTTCACCGTGAAGGTCGTCGAAATTGAAACCGGTCCCGTCATCGCACAGTACGAAGTCGAGCTGGAAGCGGGCTTACGGCTGTCGAAAATCACCGGGCTGGCCGACGATTTGGCGATTGCCCTTCGCGTGCCCAGCGTCCGCATCGTCGCGCCGATTCCCGGCAAAAATACCGTTGGCATCGAAGTGCCCAACGAAGAGCGACAGATCGTGCGCATTCGTGAAGTGATTGAAGAGGCCAACGGCAAAGTCAAGAAGATGCGGATCCCGCTGTTCCTGGGCAAGGACGTCAGCGGCAACGCGCTGATAGTCGATCTTTCGACGCTGCCGCACCTGTTGATCGCGGGCCGCACGGGCACGGGCAAAAGCGTCTGCCTCAACGCCATCATTTCGTCGATTTTGATGACCCGCCGGCCCGACGAAGTGCGGATGCTGATGATCGACCCGAAAATGGTCGAGCTCTCGGGTTATGGCCGCTTGCCGCACTTGATGCATCCCGTCGTCACCGACATGCGGAAGGCCGAAGCTATCCTGGCCTGGGCCGTGGAGAAGATGGAAGAACGCTACGCACTTTTGGCCCGGGCCGGCGTGCGACACATCAGCAGCTACAACCAACTCGGCGAAGAAGAGCTGATGGAGCGGCTCCAGCCGGAAAACGAGGAAGAGCGGGCCTCGATCCCGCAACAACTGCCGTTCATTGTCATTGTTGCCGACGAAATCGCCGACTTGATGATGACATCAGGCAAAGAAGTCGAGCAGCATATTATCCGTTTGGCCCAAAAGAGCCGCGCGGTCGGCATCCATCTGATCCTCGCGACGCAAAAGCCGACGGTCGATGTCATCACCGGCCTCATCAAGTCGAACTTGCCAGCCCGCATCGCGTTTCAAGTGGCCAGCCGCACCGATAGCCGCGTCGTGCTCGACGAAATGGGGGCCGACAAGCTCCTGGGCAACGGCGACATGCTCTTCCTCTGGCCGGGCACCAGCACGCTCTTGCGCGGGCAAGGCACTTACCTCAGCGACGAAGAGATCAACCTCATCGTCGATCATTGCAGCCGCGGCGAGCAAAACTTTGTTCAGGAACTGGTCAATATCAAGGTGAAAGACGCCGACGGCGAAGAAGGGGAGGCGGTGAAGCCGGGCGCGTTGAAGAAGCGCGACGACTTGTACGAATCGGCCGTCGATCTGGTCGTGCGCGAGCAGCGTGGCAGCGTGTCGCTGTTGCAGCGGGCGCTCGGCATCGGCTATGGCCGCGCAGCCCGGCTGATCGATTTTATGTCCGAAGATGGCATTGTCGGCCAATACAACGGCAGCCAGGCCCGCGATATTCTCATCACGAACGCCGATTGGGAGCGGATGCAGGGCTTGCCGCCGAGTGACGATTCGGCTCCGCCGTCAGCCGCGATTGCCTCCAGCGTGCCCCCCAGGCGAAACATCGTGAAGCCGACCGCGTGGGAAGAAGAGGGTGACGATCCCGAGGCGATTCAAGACGACGAAGCTGATGCCGAGGACGGTGAACGCGATCCATTTGATGCCGAGGAAGAAGCGGCGGAAGAAGAGTTTCGCGCCGAAAGCGCGTGAGCCGCGTTGCGACTTGCAGTAGCTACTCTGCCGAAACGATCAGCGTATCGACGAGCAGCCAGCGACAGGTGACGAGCGTCAGCACCAGGCACAGCCACCAGGCCGCGATCTGCGCCCGTTTGTGCTTGCGTAGCAGCCAGAGCAGGGCCAGGCACGAAAACGTGAGTGCTACCTTAAAGCCGGCCAGATGGCGCGGGTCGTGAATGAATTGCTTGCCAATGGGGTTTAGCTCGCGCACATCGTTGGTGCTGAGGGTCAGAATAGTCCACACCAGATCGAGCAGCGAAAAGGCCGTGGTGAAAGCCAACGACCAGTTCAGCGTGCGAATCATTTCAGGCGAAGCGTCGAGGCCCAGTGTCTGTTTGCCGGCATGCGGGCGGCCACCGAGCAAATGGCCAAGCGCGAGCACGCTCAGCACCATGCCGCTGACCGTCATGGGATAGGCCAATCTGTCCAATAAGCGGCGGGCCTGAATATCGTTGAGCGCCTGCTGCTGGTTGCGCTCGTAGGTATTGGCCAGTGCGGCCGCGCGAACCGCGAACGGGCCGGGGGGCACGAATGTCTCCAGCCACGAATCCCAAACTTTGCGGTCAAAATCTAACGGCAACTGATCGCGCAAAGCGACTTGCCGGACGGAGCGGCTTTCGGTAGCGATGATCGATTTCAAGAAGTCATAAGTGCTGTTGGAATCAAGCTCAACACAGGGCTGATTAGGAAAAGACATCACGACATAGTCGAGCGCAAGCTGACTCTGGAGCTTGCCGAACCAATAGCGAACTGAAACTTCGCTTGGCCGCGGGCCAAATCCGCGGCCCATCGATTCTCGCGGCGGCGGCAAGCACGTTAGCTCACGATCGTTGACCTTCAGCGAATCGGCATCCCCCACGATCTTGTACGGCGGCGGAATGTACTCGCCGTCGATGAACAGAAAGCCCTTATCACTGACTTCGCCTTCCAGAGTTCCATCGAATCGAGAACCAGGAAATCCTGGTGGTCCGCGAGAGTCGCCCGGCCCACGATTTGGGTCACGGTCAGGCGGTGGCCCTCGACGATCACGGCCATCGCTTGGGCGGAGAGAACCATCCGCGTCGTCAGTAGAGTTATCTTGCCGGCGCGAGTCGCCGGGCGGTGGTCCTCGTCGTCCCGCCTGTTCACGGCGTAGTTCCCGCGGCCCATCCTCTTGCGAACGAAGACTGCTGGGCGACACGAGGCAAGTCACAATGGCCAGCGCCGTCGCGAAAGCGATACTCAGCCCGCGCCAGCCGCAGTGTGTCCTCCTGCTCATCCTTTATGCACCTGTGAGTCGCCCACGAAATCCGTTTCGGGCCGTCGCAAATCAAAAAGCGACTAGCGGAAAGATTCTTTCACCGGAACATTGTCTCCACCGGAACATTGTCTCAGGGCCACTCAGTTCTCCAAGATGGGTAGTGACACTAACCCGAAGCGTGAGCGAGGGACTCTTGTTCCGACAACGACTTGCGTCAAATCCCTCACTTACGTTTCGGGTTGGTATTTTGCGCTGTGTGAAACACTGCGTGGCCCGGCACATTGTCCGACAATTATTGACTTAAATGCCAAACCCCGAATGCGGCGGAAAGTTTCGATTCTACCCCATTTCCTACTGGGCGGGGTTCCACCAAACCTGGCTGGCTTTGGCCGCTTTGGCTTTGCTGCGAGTCTGGGCTAGTGCGGGAAGCGTTTCCAGCTTGTCGGCCACTTGCCACGAGCCGATTTGCACGCCACCCGACATCACGATGGTGGCATTGCCTCGCTTGACAGAACTGCACAGCGATTCGATTTCCTTGGGAACATTCAAAGCGGCCACCGCCAGTTTCGATTGCGGGCTCCACAGCGTCGGCAGCTCACAGTTGGCTTTGATCAGCAACTGCTCCTTGGCAATCAGCGCGGCCACCACGCACAGATCCATCACATTCCGCAGCTCACCAAACGCGGCGTCCTTCGCGGATAGCTCGTCGTAATGCTTCGTCATCAGATCAGCCCACTTTTGGGCCGCGCTACTCGCCGTTCCTTTGCCCGAAACATTCCCCTGGGAATCGACAATTTCATCTTCCGCCATGCACTTCACGCCACGGCCACGCAGCTCGAATGCCAAACCATCCTCACTGCGGCCCAGCGGTTCATAGTCGCATTCCATCCACCACCGCGGCGTCGGATGGTCGCCACTGCTATCGCGCTTCAGCATGTCGAGAAAACTCGGAAAACCTTTTACCGGCGAAGGATCAAGGTTCATTCCCAGCCGCTTCATTTTGTAGTCGCTCGACACCAGAATGCGGGCCAGGTGACTTGTCGCCGGCACTCCCGTCAGCGTGATCTGCTGCGGACCCAACGCCTTCTTCATTACCGTCAAGGAAAGTGAGCCCGAACCGCTGCGTTTTGCAGTCAGAGTCTCCAGCCTTTGCCGCCCTTCCGTCGTTGGATCGATCGAGCAGCTAATGCCCCCTTGGCGGGCATTATCGACGGTGCGAAACGCCACGAGCAGATCTTCCAACCGCAGCACGGGGCGACCGGTCGTGACGCCGATAATGTCCCCCTCCTCGTCAACCTTCCAGCCTTCGCCGGGGCCGGCTAGGACGATATCGCGCTCTTCGGGATAGATCAGCACGTATTGAATGCGTTGAATGCCAGCCAGAAAGCGCAAATCATCGGGCAAGAGCTCGGCCGTGGTTTGGCCCGTGGCGGCAATGGCCTCATCCAGACGGCGGAGCGAAACCATCCGCATTTCCGCTGCGCCGTTCAACTCGGCCGGCGGCGCGGCATGTTGCTTTCGCAGGGCGTCGCGCAGCGGAATCCGAGCGCTTTTATCCACCGGAGTAACCATGCCTGACGCGTCGATCGAAATGCCGCCCACTTGAGCACCAACATTAAAGCCGCCGCCGTTATTGTTCTGAGCTAATGCCTCGTTGGTCACAATGCCGAGCATCAACAGCAAAAGAAGCAAGCATAACGGGCGCGCTGGGGGTGTCGTCGCATGGTGTGCTGAGCGCAAACAACGAGCGATCCAAACAGGTTTCGACATGGCTCACCTTCTCTAATTAAAATTGCCGCCAGGCGATAATTACGCCTACCAGCGGCCGCGCCCCTGGATGCGGCCGCTTGTCTTACTGGGTCACCCCCGAGCGGCAATTTGGTTTCTCCCACTCAGACTAAGTCGCCGACTGGCCAAACGCAACGAATTGCCAGTCTTTTTCTGCCTCATTCACGGGTTTCGCTAGAAATTTGGTGAAAAACCACCCCTATTGCCGCTTCCAATCCATCCTATATTCCAGATCGATTACCCCGTAGCCATGAACGCCAACCAGTAAAAAACCCAGCCAGTCACGGCGGTCAGCACCATCCCCAGCGCGGCGAGCCAACCCCAGCGAGCATGCCACCGGCTATGCGGGTCTGGAAGCGGTGGCCGGCTGAAATTTCGCAGCGCCTGAACGACGACCACGACCCACAGCAAAAGCGTCGGCACCGCGAACGAGAGATGCACGATCAGGCTAACCCCCGCCGGGCAGCCCCACTTATTCGCGGTATCGAAATAAGGAGACGGCTCGGCCCGATGTTCCCAACCGTTAAGGCGAATATCCAACTCAAATAACAGCACCGCTACCAACAGAACGCTGGCCGTGACGATTTGCAGCCGCTTGTGCAACGCAAATTGCCGACGTGCCTTGACTAGGAAAATGCTGGTCAGCAGCACCGGCACAACGACAAACATCGCCAAGAAGACGACATCCAACATGAAGGAGCCACGGCTGCCCAAAAAGCCGCCGATACCGGCAAAACTCTGTCCCAGTACAACCGACCAAACTCCAACCATCGTTTCTTTCCCTCGGGCGAATGCTCATCAATCGCCGTAATGGCCTGCCGTGATTCCGCAGCATTGTATCGCGCGTTCCGACTCTTGCCGGGGCCGTCAATCGTGGGGTAGGCTTCCAGCCTGCCGTACGTAATGCACCATCCGTGCTGGCGAGCATTGCGCGTTCAGCGAATCGACCGCACAGAATCGATGATGGCGTGCAAAATTTGCCGGTCGATAAACCACGAGCTGAGGACGACGACAATCGCCGCGGCAAAGAAGAGTTCGCGAGTGTTAAACATGGCTGAAGCGCAAAACGGGAACAGAGAACCCGCTATTACCAAGATACGTCAGATTCACTTCAAGCGACGATACAAATGCCGTCGCTGCCAACGGTGGGCACGATCATGCCAATTATGAGGCCAATTTTTCCGCATCCGATTCGTGTAGAGCAACCTAAATTTCACCGTGGCGGTTGAACTTGCAATTCTCTCGCTGCCTTAGCCAGAGCCTCGTCGGCACGGTCGTGTCGGCGGGGCTTTTTTCGTTTGGGCTTCTGTATGCGCCATGAGAACGGCGGTTATTTACTGTGGTGGGTTCCCGCAAATCCCACCCCTGTGTGGGGGGCAAGAACTAAAAAACCACTCAGGAACAACAGCTTTGCTCGCTGGAATCAGTTCCCATGGCCTTATACATCTGGCAATGCCCGGAATGGCCGCGCCAAATCAACGCCCCGCCGATGGCTGCTAGAGCCAAGCCAGATAGCGATCCCCGCAACAGCCCACAAACCGCAAGCACCGATCCGCCGACGATCGACAGTTCACGCTCTGCCTTGCCAACGTTGATCTCTGCGTGACCAGGATGGTGGTGTTCGCTCAATTTTGTATCGCTGGTGCGATGCGGCAGCTTAGCCTGGTCCGCAGTGGCATAGTGAAGGTTAGACTCCTGAAGATTCGACTCCATTGCTGATCTCTCCTGTTTCGTGGGTTGGACGGCAGAAAACAAGGAGCAAACGCTATGCCGACTGCCCAGCCAGACCACACAGCTCCGTTGCTTAGCCTTACCATGTACTTGTCGTAGGCCAGCCGAGGTAAACCACATCCCGACCTCGCGTTTCCAGAAACGCGCCGCGCGTATAAAACTTACCACTCCGGCCGGGTGGCGAAATTGGCAGACGCACAGGACTTAAAATCCTGTGTCCCGTTAAGGGACGTGCGGGTTCGAGCCCCGCCCCGGCTAATGCAAGTCGTTGTGGCAATCGGATTGAGACTTACGGGCATGGTGGCCCGAAGTTCCATCGGCAAGCGGGGGGGGCTGTACTACAGCGCTACGTTCGCTGCTGGCACGCCATTGAGAAAATCTTCCACAGCTCCGCCGGCCACCTTAAATCGAGCAATTGCGTAGTGGCGGAACCACATTTCCAACTGATCTTTGCTAGCCGACGTGATTCCTGCACCAATTAAAGTCGCGGCCTTGGTAGGCTCGCCGAGCGACAGCAATTGAGCGGCATCGTATGCGATTCGGTCTAATTTGGCTTTCTGAACAAATTGGCCTCGCTCCTGATCGCTCATTTTCGCGCCGCAGATTTGACGTTCGTACACGTATTTTCCTTTATCGGAGGGGATCGACAGCTAATCGCTTCTAGCAGCTTGTTCAAAGCTTTCATAGGCCAATCGCTGCCCAAGTGCCTGGAGTTTCAATCGTCCTTGCTTTCGTACAGCGCCCTTAATTTCATCTCGACCAGGCCCAGAGCCTCGCGGGCTGCCG
>JANNTN010000536.1:0-2866 GCA_031394445.1 Anatilimnocola sp. | reverse complement strand
GCTCCGTCGCACCTGCCAGGTTTGCGAGCACTCGTGCGGCTTGTGGTCGACGAAATAAAACGGCTCCGACAGCCGGCCCGCCGAGCTGACGAACTGCACGCTGTACTTCTTGATGTAGTGGCTCCCCTTCATCTTGGGGAGCATCTTGAGGCGATCGAGAATCCAATACGTCTCGGGAATCAACGATTCGCCGATGTGAAACCGCGGAAAATGCTCGCGCTCGAAGAGTTTTACTTTGTGGCCCTTTTGAGCGATCAGCGTGCTGGCCGTCGAACCGGCCGGTCCGCCGCCAATCACCACCACGTCCGTTTCTACCGTTGGCATAGTTTGTCTGTCTGGCATGTTTGGCTCCCGGTAGAGCATGTTAGGCTAAACGCAGCTCCTTCCTTGATACTCTTTCAAACAACAGTTGTCCAGACAAGTGTTTGACGGTTTTGGCAATTTCATTTGAGGGGCAGAGCCTGTGGATGGGACGAATCAGGCGGCGAAACAGGTGATGCGACGCGATGATTGAAGATTTGGTAAGACGCTTTGACGAGCGAAGAATCCCACGTCCCGAATGGACTCATGCCGCCCATCTGGCCGTCGGTTTATGGCATGTTCGCACGCTGGAGCAGGCCGAGGCACTCAGTCGGCTCCGAACGGGAATCCGCCAACTCAACGAAGCACACGGGAACCAAAATACTGCGGAGGGGGGATACCACGAGACGATTACGTGCGCCTACGTATGGCTTCTGGCAGAATTTCTGAAGCCGTACGCGGCTGACGATTCAACCGATAGAATTGTGGTTGAGCTGCTTTCCAGTGCGTTGGTCGATCGCGACGTTCTTTTGGCGTTTTATAGCCGAGAGGTGCTGTTCTCACCGGCGGCACGCTTGAACTGGATCGAGCCCGATCGCGCGCCTTTTAATGCTTTGGACAATGGCAGTTGACGGCAGGCCGGGGGGCCTGCCGCCACTCCGAAACGACTCTTCAGTTCCCCGATGGAACGATCGTCTGCCCCGTTGGGATTAGACAGCACAGGCGAAGCACCCACCAACTCAGTTTCCCGGCGGCGTGAGTGTCTCGAGCTTCTTCAAGACTTCGGCGGCCTTCAGCGATTGGTAATTGATGCCAGCCGCATTCAGGCTCGCGCCGGTTTGGAACGGATAATCGGGAATCGTGGTTAGAAAATTTCGGATCGAGGCCTGAATCGGAATGAAGATCCACATGTTGTCGCCCATCCACCGCAGGTAGCCGACATCGCCTTCGTGCATCGCCTTCTCATAGGGATCGGCCCGCAGGTTCACGATGGCCGGCCAATTCGGGATCTCGCGGATGCCGGTGGCAATATTGCCGCGGAACGTGGCGAAATGGACCTTCCAATTCTCGCTGCGGATCGCATTTAGCTCCCCTCCCTGGCCGAAATAGAAGATTTCCTTGCGCGGGCTCTGCTTCACTTCGCCCTTCAAATAGGGCAGCATGTTGTAGCCGTCGGCGTGAATTTTGAACGACCGGCCGTTCGCCTGATGCCCTTTCTTCAGCTTCTCCGCCACGTCCGGCTCCCCGGCCGCCGCCAAGAATGTTGGCATCCAGTCTTCCTGCGAGATGATGCCGTTATCGATGGTGCCCGGCTTAATCACGCCCGGCCAGCGAACCAACAGCGGAATGCGGAAGCCGCCTTCCCAGGTTGTTCCCTTTTCGCCATAGAACGGCGTGGTGCCGCCATCGGGCCACGACGCCGTCTCGGCACCGTTATCCGTGCTGTAGATGACAATCGTATTGTTGGTGATGCCCAGATCGTCGATCTTCTTCAAGACGCTACCGACAAAGCCATCGTGCTCCACCATGCCGTCGGGATACAAGCCAATGCCCGTCTTGCCATCGGACTCTTTTTTCAGACGCGTCCAGACGTGCATGCGGGTGCTGTTGTACCAGAGGAAAAACGGCTTCTTGGCCGCCGCGCTGCGATCGACAAAATCCATGGCGTGTTTGTGGACTTCTTCATCGATGGTCTCCATCCGTTTGCGGGTTAGGGGACCCGTGTCTTGAATCGTTTGCCCACCCCGACCGTCGGACTTGCAGTGCAACACGCCCCGCGGGCCATATTTCTTTTTGAATTCAGGATCCTTGGGATAGTAGTAGGTTTCCGGCTCCTCTTCGGCGTTCAGGTGATAGAGGTTGCCAAAAAACTCGTCAAAGCCGTGCATCGTCGGCAAGTGGCTGTCACGATCACCCAGGTGGTTCTTTCCAAATTGCCCGGTGGCATAGCCGTGATTCTTCAGTAGGTCCGCGATCGTCGGCGTCCAATTGGGAATACCGTGCTCGCTGCCCGGCATGCCGATCGTGAGCAATCCCGTGCGAAAGGGGTGTTGGCCCAGAATGAACGAAGCGCGGCCTGCCGTGCAGCTTTGCTGCGCGTAAGAATCGGTGAACAGTGCGCCCTCTTTGGCAATCCGGTCAATATTGGGCGTGCGATAGCCCATGATGCCGTGGTTGTAGGCGCTGATGTTATGAACGCCGATATCGTCACCCCAGATGACGACGATGTTTGGCTTGGTTGCTTGGCCCAAAGCCAGACTTGTGGCCGCGAGGCCAACGAGCATGAAGATGGCGGCTAAGCACCGCCAGGAACGCAGCAGTTGTGTCATTAGGAATTTCTCCAAGCGCGTTTAGAAAGACTACGAGGCATTCACGAATGCGAAAAAATGTTGCCAAGCCCCGCGATCCAGTCAGTTGGGCCAAGTTTAACGGAAATTCTTTCCTTGCGGCTGCCCGCGGACATTCTTCGCCGATTTTTCACGGATCGCCGCTGAAGTATCTTGATGAACGACCCCGTAGCGTTGCCGCCGGCTGGTCATTCACCTCAATGTGATTTCTCGGGCAA
>JANNTN010000524.1:0-2777 GCA_031394445.1 Anatilimnocola sp. | reverse complement strand
GGCATTTGGGAAGCCAGCAGCTAGCACAAACGCGGATTGACACCGCGCGGCAGCGTCGAGTACATACCCGCCGCTGCAATAGCCGGCGCACATGCGCGCCGTGCTGCGCGCAGTTCACATAGCGTGAGATCAAGGACGATCCGCGTGGGCAAAGCGAAACCAACCAGTCATAAACCCGCGGCTGCCGATGCGCATGCCGCGCCGGCTGGCTTATTGTCCCGGCTGCTGGGAACTGGCCGCCGGCGATTGATCAAGCTCGCCTGCCTGTTGGTGGCCATTATCGGCTGCGGCGGGGCTCTGACTTTAGTTTTTTGGCCGGCTCCGCAAGCAACCTATGCCCAGAAGCTAGAGCAGACGTTTGCGGAACTCGACAAAGGCAATCGGGCTTTTGCCCGCCAGTCGGCAGCCAAGCTGTTGACGGATGGATCGGTGAGTTATTCCGAGCATGGCGGGGCTTACTACATCTTGGGAATCATCACGCTGCAAGAAGCGGATGAGCAAATCAATCTTCCCAAGCGGCAAATGCTCGATCTCGTAGCCGCACGGTATCTCGAAGAGGCTCACAGCCGGGGCATGCCCGAAACGCGTCGCCGCGAGGGGCTGTTCGCGATGGGACGAGCGCTGCACGATGCCGGCCGCCATGGGCGCAGCGTACCTGCTCTTCAAGAGGCTCTGCAGGAATGGCCCGAAGAAGCGACGCGAATCCATGCCTTACTCGCCGAAAGCTATTCGCGATTGCAGCCACCCAAATTAGCCGAGGCTCTGGAACATAATCAGCAATACCTGGCCTCGCCCACGCTCAGCAACGAAGAGCGAGACACCAACACCTTGCTCTCCGGCCGCATTCTCTTGGCACAGAAGTCGCTGCGCGAAGCAGAACTAGCGGTCCGTGCTATCAGCGGCGATTCGCCGCTTTATCCTGAAGCCGTTATCCTGCAAGGGAAAATTCTCTTGAAGGCTTTGGCTTCGCCCGATGATCGCCCCGACGAAGGGATCACCGCGGCAGCCGCAATGCAGGACCAACTGCGTAAACTGCTGGCTCGCGATGGGCTGACGGTCAGTGTCCTTGCCCAGGGGCAATTGCTGCTGGGGCGGTTTTACGAAGAGCAAGGAGACACTCGCACCGCAGCCAGCCAATACGACGCGGTTCGCCGCAACTTTTTTGGCACGCAGGAAGCGACCGCTGCAACCATTCTGCACGCCGATCTCATTCGCACCGAACATCCGCAAGATGCCGTGGTCTTGTACAAGCGCGTGCTGACTCATCTGGCCGGCTCGGAAGAGGAATACGCGAACGACTGGCTGCCGGCGGAAGAGTTTCGCGAGCGGATATCCGTTGCGATCGATGATCTGGCCGAGCGGGGACATTTTGCGGATGCGGTGGAGCTAGCCGACGCATTGGTCGCGCCCGTATCGGTGATGGCGAAACTGGAACGGCAAGCCAGTATTCAACGGGCCTGGGCCAGGCAGCTAGAGGATAAAGCCCAGAAAGAAACGATGCCCAACTCGTCCGTCACGGAAGCCGAGGCCCGCCAGCACTGGCGCGAGGCCGGCGTTTTGGGACGAAAACTGGCCACCCTGCGGCTGGCCACCAGGCAATTTCCAGATGATCTGGCCCGCGCGGCGGAGGATTTTCGCCGCGGTCATGGCTATGAGCAGGCCGCTGCCGTGTATCGCGAGGTGCTGGCGCAAGAATCGCGAGAACGTGAACCCGAGGCGCTGGCCGGTTTGGGCGAGGCACTCTTATCACTCAGCAAGCCAGACGAGGCTCTCGCCGTTCTGAACCGATGTGCGGAAACCTATCCGCGGCACCCGATCGCTTATCGCGCCCGGCTGCTCGCCAGCCTGGCCCTGATGGAGGAAGGCAAGCTGCCCGAAGCGAAAGAGCTGTTGTCGGACAATCTGTATTCGTATTCGCTCACGCCCGAGAGCATTGACTGGCGCGATTCGTTGTTTGCGCTGGGAACCGTGCTGTTTCGCCAAGCGGCGGAGTTGGAAAGCAAAAGCCGGCTGGTCGGCATCGATCGCGCCGGTGCCGAGGGCCGGCGCGAAGGACTGGCTCTCTTGGAGCAGGCGCATGCCGCGTTCGAGGACGCCTTGCGAACGCTCGTGGAAGCCGTCGAACGTTATTCCGACGCCCCTCAGGCAACGGAAGCTCGCTATCGAATTGCCGAGTCTCATCGCCATGCGGCGAAGCTACCACGGAAGCGATTGGCCAACGTCACGATTCAAACTTCGATCGCCACGCTGCATCGGCAGATGCAGGAACAATTGCAAGCTGCCGTCGATGCCTACAGCGTGCTGATCACGCGACTCAGCGACAAGGAAGCCTCACTGCTGTTGCCGCTGGAAGCCACCATCTTGCGAAACTGCTACTTCTGCCGGGCCGATGCACTCTTCGACATGGCGCGTTTTGAAGAGGCTATTCAGGCTTATTCGGCCGCGACCAATCGCTATCAGCACGATCCCGAGTCGCTGGAGGCGTATGTGCAAATCGCCAGTTGCTACCGGCGATTGGGGCGAAACAGCGAGGCTCGTCGAACTCTGGAGCAAGCGCGCGTCGTGCTGGAGCGTGTGCGTCCCGACGCTGATTTTGACCGGACCACGCGTTTGGCCAGGCAAGAATGGGTTCAGTTGCTCGATTGGCTGCGAACACTGTAGTTGCACGCAAAGGAATATCGCTTCAATGACTGAGCAACTCCGAACAACACAACTGGCCGCGTTAATCACCGCCAAACAGCAGGTGCTCGAAATTCTCGTGCAATTGGGGCGCAAGC
>JANNTN010000504.1:0-6616 GCA_031394445.1 Anatilimnocola sp. | reverse complement strand
CCGGATCGTTCAGGTCGTAGAACGTGAACCGCCCATCGGTATCGGTGTCGATGAGTTGGGACTTGAGCGCTGCGGGAATTTCCCCCTGGTTGATCCAGATATTGAGATACAAATCTGGATGGGTATAGTCGATGCCCGAATCGATCACGCCGACGACGACCTGCGTGCTGCCGATGTCAATGTTCCAAGCTTCGGGAGCGTTGATGTCGGCTCCAGGGCTCGTGCCGAACTGCCCGACGTTGTCGAGGCCAGTCAAGGAAGGAAAATCCGGATCGTTGGGCGTGGCCTGCGTGTAGAAATAGACGTTGGCCTCGAACATTGCCACGCTGGAGTTGCTGGCCAGCGCCGCGCGCGTCGCCTCGGTCGAAGTGTTGGCTTCCAGGAGCACCAACCCTGGTAAGCCCAACCCCCGGAGCACGTGGAACGAGTTCGAATCGCCATTCAAAAGACTCTCAACACCCACCACCGAGCCGGCTTGTTGCGCTGCTTCAGGTGTTAGCCGCACGATCCATTGCGCCACATCCGCCGTCGATTGCCAATTACCGCCCGAAGTCCCCATGGCTGGGGCCAGGGGGCCGATAAAGCTCTGCGGCGCATATCCCAAGACTCCTGGCGACACTTGCTTGAACCAGTCGGCGGCGACAAGGTCGTAATCCGGCGTCGCACTTAGCACCGTTCTCGCTTCCAACTCCTCGCCAATCGGCCGGAAGAAGCCGCTGTGCCTCGATAGTCGTGATCGCTTTGCTGTCGGCGACACAAACAACTTCCGAACTGAAAAATGCCTATCGGTTCTCATGTTCTGAGTCCACCAACTTCGCTACTGAAAAAAAATGCACCAGCGCAGCCAGATCCTTGCGAGGCAAATTGATTGCCTAAATGGCTTTGCTGGTTCCGCGCTAAACGCGGATTACTCCAAGATGGGAGGAGAAACCCAACGCTGTGCTGCTCTTAGGGTTATTCCAAGATAACAAAGAAGCCAACTGATCAGTAAAAGCAATCCCCAGGAAAAGCGAGATTGTAGCTCTCGCCCCGGCCGGTTTGCCGGTGCGCGTCCAGTGGAAGGGATGGGCGAGTACCAAGTTGAAGTAGGCCAGGAACGCTTTTAATTCCGCTTCCAGGTCTACTAACGAGGCGAAGTTGCCGCGGCGGAAGGCTTTCCGCATCACGATCCCGAACACGATCTCGACCTGATTCAGCCAGGAACTATGTTTCGGTCGAAACAAGAAGCGGATGCGATGTACCGGGTCGGACAAGAACATACCCCGCGTGGCTTGCGATTTCAGGATGCCGTGTTTCCTTTTTATTCCCAACAGCTGATCCAGCACGCAAAATTTTGGCCACCCACTCCACCAAGTCTGCGGACTGATGCACGTTCAAGCAGTCCGCCGCGAACACGCACGGCACTTTGTGGTCGGTTGCCACGGTCGAAGCGGTGTGCCAGACAAAATCTGGTTCGGTCCGCGTGTGACCGGAGCATGCAGGCGACATCTGCCCGACCACGACGTCCCAGTTACCGATCAGCGTTGTGGTGCCTTGCGCAGCTCGTCATAGACCAGCGGCAGAAGCTGCTCGGCGGCGGCTGGGTCGCCTTGTTCGATTTGGGAAAGGGGTGTGCGTAACGTCGGACATCGGTACAGCGGATCGTGCGGACGGTGGGTAATCGCCATTACGCTACCATGTGAATGCCAAATGTCGAGCGTCGCGGCCAATCATGACCGACAGAACCCTTCGCAATAAACGTTGGGTTGATGCGGTGCCTTTTCACCCGATGCGAGCGGCCGCCATCCTTTCGAGCCCGATTCCGAAGAAACGGATGGAGTTTTCGGCACGAAATCCGTGATTCAAAAATCGGTTGGCTATCTCGGACGAGCGTGACTGCCAGCGGCTGACCGCATGAAGAAAGTCTGGGGATTGAGCTAGTCGAAGCTGCAGGAATACATTCGCAAGGTTACTGGCGCGGAACTACTGGTTGTCGCTTTCGAGCAAGATACCACTCTATGTAGTGCAGGCCGTAGGGAATTTCCCTTACAGGGATAGGGCGGTTATGCTGACAAACGAAAATACAAATGGCCAAGGCGGCCGGCACCCCAACACTTACCTTCATGGCTGAGACGTTTTCCAACCGCAAGTCACCCGAACACGCCAACCTCGGCTCCGATGCAACGCATTCTGGCCGGGTACTCGATCCAACGCTGCCCTTGCCTGTGGGCGTCAAACCCGGCTTTCCAGCCGAGTCGCGCGAGCGCTCGGCGATGCAACTGGGTATATACGAGCTAATTGAAATGCTCGGCCAGGGCGGCATGGGAGCGGTCTGGAAGGCGCGACACACCAAGCTTGACAAAATAGTGGCTATCAAGGTGCTGCCGAGGCACCTAGTGATGGACGCCGGCGCCGTTAGCCGGTTTGAGCGGGAAATGAAAGCTGTCGGCAAGCTGGAGCATCCGCACATCGTCCGGGCGATGGATGCAGGCCACACCGATGGTATTCACTACTTGGTAATGGAGTACATCGAGGGAACTGATCTTTCACGCCTGGTTAAGAGCCGCGGACCGCGAAGCATCACGGAAGCGTGCCAGATGGTGCGGCATGCGGCACTCGGGCTGGCCCACGCTCACGAGAATGGCATGGTGCATCGCGACATCAAGCCGTCCAACTTGCTCCTCTCCAAGCGCGGCCAGGTGAAGATTCTCGATCTGGGGTTAGCCCGGCTACAAAGCGAGCGGACAAACGACGACATTTCACTCACCGTGCAGGGTGAGGTGATGGGCACACCTGATTACATGGCCCCGGAGCAATGGCATAGCGCTCATACGGCCGGTCCCGGGGCCGACCTGTACGGTCTGGGTTGCACGCTTTACCACCTGCTTACGGGTCATCCACCGTTTGCTGATAAAGACCACAGCACTTACGCCGACAAGATGAAGGCTCACCTGTGCGAGCCGCCACAGCCCCTCCGACAACTGCGTCCTGAAACGCCGGAAGAGGTGGAAGTACTCTGCCAGCGGCTATTGGCGAAAAACGCGGCGGAACGCCCCGCCTCGGCCAAGGAGCTGGCTCAGCACCTTCAAGATTTGTTAAAGAGTTGGACGAAGAGTCGCGTACCAGTAGAAACGATTCCCTGGCCCGTACCGCCGCCAGGTCCAGCGACCTTGGAGGCCGCTGTCGCTGCTGCCTCCTTGTCACACCCGACATGGCCTACGCGCAGGACGGTCCAACTCACCGTTGGAGGACTGTTGGTTTTAGCACTGACTCTCGTCATTGCATTCGCTAAGTGGAATTCACCAGAATCGCACAACTCGCACTCATCGCCTCCAGGCGGCCGCCCTACCGACACGACGGATTCGCCTCGCCAGGCGGGGGGCACACCATCGGTGGAACCCGCGCGGGCCATGGCTCCATTTAACGCGCCGCAGGCCCGTGCACGACAAGAGGCCTGGGCCTACTACCTGGGTGTGCCACTCGAATACACCAACTCGCTGGGAATGAAATTCTGTTTGATTCCCCCGGGGGAATATGACCGGGGAAGTCCGGCGGAACGATTTGATGTGCTTATCAAAAAAGCTGGGAAGGCGAAGGGTTCCGGGGTTCTTGATGCGAAGTCTTCAATTCTCAGCGAGGCACCACGGCATCGCGTGCGACTATCGCGTCCATTTTTTTTGTCCGCTTGCGAGGTAACCCAGGAGCAGTTCATTCAAGTCATGGGGCTCAATCCATCATTTTTCTCGTCCACGGGAAAGGGACAAGACAAGGTGGACAAGCTCAATCGCAATCGCTTGCCGGTCGAAAACGTCACATTTGATCAAGCATTGGAGTTCTGTCAGCGGTTGACCAACGCCGAGACACCGTTAGCCACATCAGGTATAAGTTCCGCGAATGATGGCTATTGTCTGCCCACCGATGCGGAATGGGAATTCGCCTGCCGAGCGGGGACGATTACCTGGTTCTGTTGCGGCGGTGCCGAGAGCGAAATTGGAAAGTTTGGCTGGGTTCGCCGGCCGACAACTTGTCAGGTCGGCTCGCTCAAATCGAACGCTTTTGGCCTGTTCGACATGCACGGCAATGTCTGGGAGATTTGTCAGGACTATTTTGCGGAAAATGACTACGCGTCACTTGGTTCCGATATTGTTGAGTCCCCCACGGGGCCTGCCTCAGGAACGGCGCATGTCATACGCGGCGGCGGCTTCGGGTCTTCGGCCGTCCTTTGCCGCTCTGCTTCGCGCCAAGAGTTTGACGAACCGCGGCCCAACGTGGGCTTCCGGCCTGTGCTCACGATTGAGGCAGTACGAGCAACTATTGCCAGCAACAAACGACTTTGACTTCGCAAACTGAAGGTTAACTCCGCCGAGCCAATCGTTCGATATCACTGGCTTCTCTTCGCAGCCGTTCCGCATTGTTTAATTTCGCAGGTATCCGTGGTCATCACTATTCTCCTTGGCCGCGATCGCCTTCCGAAAAAGCGTGATATTTTGGAACAGCGGATAAACGTCAGGATTGATGGGAATATCGGCTTCTTAGCGGACACTCCGGGGTGTGTGATGATCTCGTGTTTCACTGGCGGAGATTTCTTCTAGTCAGGCTCTGCTGGGCCGCGTCGAACGCGAGCAAGGTGAGAAGGTCAGTCCAATTGTCTTGCTTCGCTTTGTTGTCCTGCTTCGCTGTGTGCGTTGCCGGGCTTATTGCCTCGGACGTTATCGAAGCCAGCCCGGCTGAATCGCCTTCTGCTTCTCCGGCGGTGCCAGCGTTGATGGCGTTGATGACTTTCAGGACATCATCCGCGGCGACTTCGAAGTCGTTGGTGGTGTCGTAAAAGTAAGGCTCCCCGTACACCGCATCGAGCGGGACCGGTCCCGATCCGGCGGCATTGATGCGGTTGATGATGGTCACGACATCTTCTGCCACAACGAAGTTATCCTTTGTCACATCCAGCGGCTTTATCTTGTTGTGCCACGGATTTTCGCGGAGGGCGATGCCGCCGGAGAATTCTGAGGTTTCAAGCGGTTCACCTGTCGCGCTCATCCGAGTGGCGGTTGAGGTGACAAAGCGACCGGCGGCGACCGGCACCGGCGATGGAAAAGCGAACGACCCCAGGCCATTGCTGTTGGTCGTCACGTTCACAAACCCAAGGTATTGTTTCCCTTCTCCAAACTGTGCATCATCGATTTCGGAATTAACAAAGAGCTCAATCCGGTATTGCTGGCCCGGAACGCTCACGAGCGTCCCCTGGATCGATGCTGTAGAGCCTGAAACCGTGGCTGACAGGGCGGGGAAATTCTGGCGATTGTTTGGACCGGCGTCGGAATCGGGGTCGGGCTGTGGCGTGCCGGGGTTGTCGCCGTCGTTGGCGGTCGGGCCATCGCCGCCGACGCCGCCCAGATCGATGCCGAGTCCGACGTTGGCGAAGATCGAGTTGCCCAAAATTGCATTCTGCGACGCGGACCCGGCGACGACGACGCCCGCCGTGCCGGATGCGTTGCGATTGAAGGCGATCGTATTGCCCGCGCCAGCCGCCGTGCCGCCGATGGTGTTGCCGTGCGCTCCATCCTTGATGAGCACGCCGCTGTAGGCGTTGCCGAGACCGCTTGTGCCGGAGATTGTCGTGCCGATCAGATTGCCAAGCACGACATTTCCGGTCGAGCCGGCGTTCTTGATATCCACGCCGTCATCGCCATTGCCCGAAATAAGGTTCCGCGCGCCGGCGACGGTTCCGCCGATTGTGTTGTTCGGCGCGTCTTCGATGTCGATGCCGTCGTCGCCGTTGGCAAGCGCCGCGGTGCCCCCAACGCTCGTGCCGATAAAATTGCCTTGAATGAGCGTGCCGCTGGAGCCGGCGTCGAGCGAGATGCCGTCGCCGGCATTGCCAGAGATGAGGTTGCCCGCGCCGGCCGTAGCGCCACCGATCGTGTTGTTATTATCTGCGGTGGTGAAGACGCCGGATTCGCCGTTAGGCAGCGCCGCCGTGCCGGCCAACGTCGTGCCGATGAAGTTGCCTTGCACGAGGTTGCCCGCTCCGTCGTTTTCTTGCAGGAGGATACCGCTGAAATCGTTACCGGAGACGACATTTCGCGCGGCGGGCGTTGTGCCGCCAATCGTGCTGGCTTGGCCGTCGGCGATGAACACCACCTCGATGCCAAAACCGTTCGGCCGCGCGAGCATGCCCGTGACGTCGGTGCCGAGGAAATTCCCCTCGATCAAGTTGCCGCCGGCGCTGGTAAGAAAGATGCCCGCGCCGCCATCGACCAATAGACCCGTCGGATCCAACACGCCCCGCCAGCGATTGATCACCAGCCCGCGGACCGTGCTGTCACCGGCGGTGATTCTGATGCCATTGGAGCCGGCGGGCACATTGGTTCCAGCGAGCTCGATCAGCAGTTTCCCATTGAAACCGGCGGGGTCGGTGTTCGGCCGCGCGTCGTCCGACGGGTCGGGCGTTCCGCTCCCTTGCGTGTAGCCATCAATGATGACCGGAGCAAAGATGCTCGGCAGCGCCGACGTGGGTGCGATCGTGTGTGGCCCCGCGCCGGAAATGTTGAAAGAAATCGTGTTTGTGCCGGCCAGAATGTTTGAGCAGCGGATCGCCTCGCGCAGGCTGCCCGCGCCCGCGTCGGCCGTGGTCGCG
>JANNTN010000473.1:0-1263 GCA_031394445.1 Anatilimnocola sp. | reverse complement strand
TTTTCGTCCCGAGAACCCAACCGTTTTGTCGGAATTGCACTCGATTTGGCGATGGCCGGTCGTTTGGAGTTCAAATGGCTTGAAAGGCAGCGCATCTAACCAACGTTTTTTGAAACACAGTCCGCCGCTTATTCAAGCGCGGCTCTAAACGCAATTGGTGGCGTCGCGGGTAATGGCTGGCTATCTTGTTGACCATGTCCGATGTCACGCACATCTTGTCGCAGATTGAACAAGGCGATTCGCAAGCGGCAGAGAAACTTCTCCCGCTGGTCTATAACGAGTTGCGACGACTGGCCGCCCAACGGCTCGCTCAGGAAAAGCCGGGGCAGACGCTGCAGACCACGGCACTGGTGCATGAGGCCTATCTGCGGCTGGTGGATGGAGCGCAGGAGCGGTCGTGGGACAATCGGGGACATTTCTTCGCGGCGGCCGGCGAGGCGATGCGGCGAATTCTTGTGGAGCAGGCAAGGCGCAAGGCCCGCTGGAAACGGGGCGGCAACCGACAGCGTGTCGAGCTGGACGAGATCGAGATCACGGCGCCGGGCGTCAGTGACGACATACTGGCCCTGGACGACGCCCTCACCAAGCTAAGCCAGACCCATCCCGAGCATGTCGAACTCATCAAGCTGCGATATTTTGCCGGCCTGACTGGGGACGAGGCGGCTCAGACTCTAGGGATATCGCCCGCAACTGCCGATCGGTATTGGACTTACGCCCGGGCTTGGCTCTTTCGTGAGCTCGCGCCCGAACTCCAATCGTAATTGTCCTTACCCAATCCGAAATTTCCTGCGACTTTTTTGAGGCTGCGTGCGCCCAGACGGCGCATTGCACTATAGGACGGGAGCCCACACGTCATGCCAGCGACCAACGAAGAAGCTGTATTCCTCGAAGCTTTACAGAAAACGTCCGCCGAGGCGCGGGCAGCTTTCTTGAGCCAGGCCTGTGCTGGCGATGACTCCCGCCGCAAGAGCATCGACCTGCTGCTTAAAGCGCACGAGCTGGCGGGTGATTTCCTGCGACAACCTGCGGCCGCCACCATCGACCAGCCTCCGTCAGAGGAGCCCGGCACTCCTATCGGCCCCTACAAGCTCCTGGAGCAAATCGGCGAAGGGGGCATGGGCGTGGTTTATATGGCCGAGCAGCAGCGGCCGATGCGGCGGCTGGTGGCGCTAAAACTCATCAAGCCGGGCATGGACAGCAAGCAAGTCATCGCCCGCTTCGAGGCTGAGAAGCAGGCTCTGGCGATGATGGACCATCCGAACA
>JANNTN010000472.1:0-3674 GCA_031394445.1 Anatilimnocola sp. | reverse complement strand
CGGTGCTCGGTGCCCCGGTCATTCGCATCTTTGCCGGCCACCAGCAAAAAGGTCAGCCCGCCGACGAAGCCCACGCGCTCATGGTCTCCGCCATCGAAGAATGCTGTGACTATGCCGGTAAGCACGGCGTTCATCTGGCTCTCGAAAACCACGGCGGTCCAACCGCCACCGCTGAGGGCCTTTTGAAATTCGTCCACGACGTCGATAGCCCCTGGTTCGGCGTCAACCTCGACGGTGGCAATTTTCGCGGCGACGATCCGTACGCTCAGCTCGCCCAGATTGCGCCTTATGCCATCAATGCGCAGATCAAAGCCAAGGTGGGCGGGGCTCCGGCCGACTACAAACGCCTCGCCAAGATCATGCGCGACGCAAAATACCGCGGCTACATCGTGCTCGAATACGAAGAGCCCGGCAACGTCCGCGAAGAATGTGCCCGCCACATGAACGAAATCCGCGCCGCCTTCGCCTAGAACGCCACGGTTACTTCCGCAGCTTCACCATTTCGGCCGGCTTGTTGGTAATTACACCATCCAGCCCGGCCGCTATCAGTTGCTTGGCCCGCGCCGGATCGTCGATCGTATAGGCCCAGGCCTTTTTGCCCAACTTGTGAATTTGCTCGATTTGCGTTCCATCAATCTTGCGGTGATCCCACACGATGATGTCGGCACCCGTCGCCGCCGCTGCCTCAATTTGCTCCGGCGCGGCTGGCTTGCCGCTGAGCGTGGCCAGCGCCAATTTCGGTGACAGCTCGCGGCAACGCTTCACATACTCCCAATCAAACGCCTGCACCACCACCTTGTCGATGAGGTTCATTTTCTCCAGCATCCGCACGACCGTATCCGCATCGCCACCCTTGCGCTCGATCAACGTCACGGAGCCCTTTTGAATCAAATCGATTGATTCCGTGAGCGTCGGAATGCGCACGCTGGCAAACTTATCATCGAACCACGACCCCGCATCAAGCTTCCGCAAATCTACTGAACTGAAATCACCAATCACCAATTTCGGCTTGCCAAAAACCTGCTCCGCGTCGGTCGTGCGATCCAAAACTTCATCGTGAATCACCACCGGAACGCCATCTGCAGCATGAAAGTAATCCAACTCGACCAAATCCGACTTCGCCTCAATCGCCGACTGAAACGCCGGCAGCGTATTCTCGGGCGCGACGCTCGAATTGCCTCGGTGCGCGATGATCAGCGTTCCCGATTGGCCCACTAGCTTTTGTGCTGGCGTCAGATCAGCCGCGAGAGTGTGTGACACAAAGCCTCCTTGAATCAGGAGGGAAAGAATGATCGAAAAACGGTTGCGGTTCATCAAATGCCTCATCGAATCTAACCTTCCATCACTTCGTCTTCACGCTTCTTGGCCATGTCGCCGGCGGTGTTCTCATACTTTTTCGTCAGTTCCTGAATGTCTTCCTTCAGCTTGTCCCGCTCGTCCTCGGAGAAATCGCCGTCCTTCTCGCCTTGCTCGGCCGCCTTGTTGCCATCGCGGCGAACATTGCGAACGCTCACCTTCGCCTCTTCCGTCAACTCCTTGATGCGTGATACCAGTTTTTTCCTGGTGTCAGTGGTCAGCGGCGGCACATTGATGCGGATCACCCGCCCATCGTTCTGAGGAGCCAGTCCCAGATTGCTATTCACGATCGCCCGTTCGATGTCCTTGATCGTGCTCGGATCGTAAGGCCGGACCAAAATCTGCTGCGGCTCCGGCGCGCCAACGCTCGCCAGTTGCTTCATTGGTGTCAGCGAGCCATAGACTTCGACCTTGAGCGTATCGACCAACCCCGGGTTGGCTCGCCCGGTGCGAATACCCGCCAAGCTCGTCCTCAGATGGACGATTGCCTTGTCCATCCGATCTTCCACATCGAGCAAAATATCGTCCGCTGCCATGAATTACCCTACCTGTGATGCCAAACCCAAAATACTTCGTCCTTTGGCCTTATCCTATCGTTCGCGAGGATTTCGGTTCAAGGTGCTGACACACTGACCAAGAGCGCGAACCAGCCTGGAAGCTTGCCGCTGCGACGAGGATCGACTACGCGGCACAACCTCGATTAAAGGTTCCTGCTGAGCACGCCACTGAGGAGCGCGGTTCCCACCGCCAAAACGAGCCCGATGGAAATGATAAACAGCAGCACCCCCACCACCTGCTTCCAAGCTTCCGCGTCTTCCAACTTCAACTCTTGTTGGCGGGCCGGCGACATATCTTGCCAGATATCGGCTGGTTCATGGTGGTCGGTAGGATGGGCGTCGGCCACGGCTAATCCCTCAAAATTGCTTAACTGATAGAATTGGAAATTGCTAATAACATTCTGACCGATTTGTGGCTCAAACGCCATGCCTTTTGGCCCAAGGCGAATGAACGCCGCTCTCAGAATGCCCGCTTTTCACATCGCTCGAACTTGATTGTGGGCAGTCCGGCGGCGAAAATGCGGGAACTTGGCGACGTTTTACCATCGACTTTTAACGTACTGGGACGCCGGTATGTCGGCTGTGGTTGCCCTAGAATCTCGACATATGCCCTTCGCGGGGATAGCGTAACGATGACTTCTCTTCCATCTCATTGGCTGGTTCGCCTCGATGTCCGACGTTACCCGCATTCTGTCGCAGATCGAGCAGGGTGATCCCCAGGCGGCAGAGAAGCTGTTGCCGCTAGTGTATGACGAGTTGCGGAAGCTAGCGGCAGCGAAACTAGCCCACGAAAATCCGGGTCAAACGCTGCAGGCAACAGCACTCGTGCATGAGGCATATGTGCGGTTGGTCGGCGACAATAACAGCCCGCAGTGGGATAACCGCGGACACTTCTTTGCTGCTGCGGCCGAGGCAATGAGACGGATCCTGGTGGAAAGCGCCCGCCGCAAGGCCAGCGTGAAAGGCAGTGGAGGACTACAGCGACAGCTTCTCGATGAGGCGCAACTCACGACGGGTGAGGACGCGAACGAACTCCTGGCCTTGGATGAAGCGCTCAGTCGGCTGGCCAAAGTGGATGCCACCGCAGCGAGTCTTGTGAAGCTCCGCTATTTCGCTGGCTTGACCGTGGAACAGGCAGCGGCTTCTCTGGGGATTTCACCCCGAACTGCTTACAGCACCTGGATATATGCCCGCTCGTGGCTGCAGAAAGCCATCCGGGAACTGTGACGACTGGACTCCACGGAATTCGGGTATTTCGGAATTCTTCGCGGATTTTTTGCCGATTAGCGCCTTCGATTTCGCATTGAACAATGTCGAACCGCGTGTCGAGAGGTTTGATTATGACCGAACGAGAGATATTCACTGCTGCCATCGAAAAGCAATCCGCTGCCGAGCGCGACGCCTTTCTGGAGGGTGCCTGTGCCAATGATTCGGCACTCCGCGAACATATCGAGGGCCTGCTGCGAGAACGCGAGAACTTGGACAGTTTGCTCGAACGTCTCCCGGCGGGAATTGCAGTTGCACCAAGCCCTACCGTCGATCGGTCTCTCAGTGAACAGCCCGGCACCCTCATCGGCCCCTACAAGCTCTTGGAGCAAATCGGCGAAGGGGGCATGGGCCTGGTTTATATGGCCGAGCAGCAGCGGCCGATGCGGCGGCTGGTGGCGCTAAAACTCATCAAGCCGGGCATGGACAGCAAGCAAGTCATCGCCCGCTTCGAGGCTGAGAAGCAGGCTCTGGCGATGATGGACCATCCGAACA
>JANNTN010000465.1:0-5412 GCA_031394445.1 Anatilimnocola sp. | reverse complement strand
CTCCCACGAAGGACTGAAAACCGGCTGTGTCGTACAACATAAAGACAATCTCCGTGTTAGGGGCCAAGAACTGCGAACTACCAGGGGGAAGCGTACCAATTCCCCCAGGCCCCTACACGGTTTTACCCTCGTGGAGTTGCTGGTCGTGATTGCGATTATCGGCGTGCTGGTGGCGTTGCTGCTGCCTGCCGTACAGTCGGCACGCGAGGCGTCGCGCCGCACCAAGTGCATAAACAACTTGAAGCAGATCACGTTGGCGATGCACAACTTTACAGACACGCATGGCCGATTTCCCAGCAGCGGCTGGTATCAATGGTGCAATGGGTATCCGTCGGGAAAGCCGTCGTACATTCCGCAGGGAGACTGGGGGCAGAATGGGTGCCTCGTGACATACAATTTGAATGGTGGCCAAGTGAATTCGTACAGCAACGGTCCCGTAAACGGCAACGACCCGACGGGATCGCCGTGGTCGGCTCCGCCGCGTCAAGCTGTCGGTTGGCCATTTCAGATATTGCCGTATATCGAAGCTGGTGCCGCGGCGAACGCTCAGGCGGGCGTAGTTAGGAATCTGGGGCAACCGGCGTTTGCTTGTGCGTCGCGCCGCGGGCCCAACGTGCAGTTTCGTGGTACAGGGAACAATAATGGCGGCCGACCGCTGGATTACGCCGCTCCTTATTTTGGCCCGGTCAGCCGTGCCACGGCGACCATTAAGAACGATCCCAACACCTTCTTGGGGATCATCGTGCCTTCGGAGCCACCCGAAGCACAAGGGAACCCCGACACGCCCATTCGCATCGCACAAATAACCGACGGGACGAGCAACACCTTGCTACTAGGAGAAAAATGGCTGCGGCCCGAGTTGTATCTCTTTGGCGACTGGATGGACGATCAGAATTTTGCGAGCGCCCACGACCAGGACCATATGCGAGTGGGTGATGTGGCACCGGTGAAGGACACGAAGAACAATCCGTTCACTGGCGTGCAGGTTTCCGCCGCCGACAACAATCCGTGTTGCGACTATTGGCGCGATCCAATGAACCGAACGCCGTCACCGCGATTGGGAAGCTATTTTGGCGGCGCGCACCCAGGCGGAATGAGTGCGGCTTTCGCCGATGGCAGCGTGCGGTCGATTAGCTGGAACGTCACGCAGCAAGTTTTTGCGGCGCTCGGAAACAAAGGGGATGGGAGTACCGTCACGCTCGATTAAACGTGGAACCAGGCCGGAAAATTCCTTTAGACCGGGAATTTCGCCGCCGGCGGCAGGGGCTCGAACGATTGGATGTTCGATTGCCCGGTGAGCCATAGGCAAATGCTGCCTAAGCCGAAGATCAAGACGACAAATCCGAGCAGGCCGCCCAGATACGGGACGCTGAGGACGAGACCCAGCAGCAGCACACCGATGAGCAGCGCTCCCAGGCGGGCACCGAAACTATTGCTCTGAATCGCCATTCGACCGATGGCGAGGCCAGTGATCGCCTCCGCCAAAAATGCACTCACGATCCAAAAACCGACGATGACAACGCTGTAACCGACGAAACCGCCCACGAGTACCAAGGGGCCAAGTTCCGTGATGCGCGTACCGAAAAAGAAGATCGACGCCAACACGATCAAAATTACCATCAAGACGAGAAACGTGAAGAACGCCGCGAAGCCGGCTAGCCCGCTGAGAAAGCTGGCCGCGGGACGTTGGCGAATCGTTTCCACCCAAGTTGTGGTTGTTCGCGGAAATAGCAACACCACCACAAGGCCGACCAGCAGGACCGACAAGATGTGACGCAGGCGCACAAACGCCAGACGCGATACTTGATTGGCTGCGGCTGCCGCAGCGCCAGCCTTTCCATTTTTCTCGGCTTTCACTTGCTGACGAAAATGGACCTCACCGCCCACTTTTGCCTCTTCACCGATCTCGGCTTCCTGCGGCGATTGATAATTGAGATCCCCTTCGATGCTGGCCGAGTTGGCGACCGTAAAGCCGCCAGGGACGTTTGGCATGGATACCGGAGGCGGTGGCCCAAATGACGTCGCGCTCTTGGCTTTTTTATCGCCGCCAACTTCGACGTTCACATCGCCGCCAACGCTGCCTTCCACGCGACAATTGGCCATGCCGCCTTTCAGATCACTGCCAACTTTTCCGGCGAAGAGCGCTTGGTAGCCGGCGTACAGAGCGTCGCCACTGATATCGCTGCTTTTCTCACACTCCAGGCTCATGCCAGCGGCGAGCAGATCGCCGGCCAACTTTGCCTGAGAACCGATTTTTAATACCTGGCCAGCGATGCGCGCTCCTTCGGCACTGCCCGTGATTACCACCGTTTGGCCAGCCACCATGATGTGGCCCCGCACGGTTCCATTGACCGTGATTTGCTGGCCCCAGCCGATGACGTCGCCGTTGACCGTGCCATCGATCACGATTTCCTGGCCGAAGACATAGAGATCGTCGTCGATCGTTTCCTCGGCGGCGATGGTTATTTTCTCGCCGCTACGAAACTCGGCCGCCATCATCAGATGGCAGTGGCCACTCGTGGCGACAGATAGACCAAGGGCAAGCAGTGAATAAAGCCAGCCGCGCATGGGAGCGGACTCCAAAAAAAAGACCAAGCAATGCGCCCGTTACCTGCGTATTCGCAGGCACCATGAGAATCTTGAGTGCGACCGGCGGCAAGAACAACTGGTGAAGAGTGAAAACAGCCGTCGCCAATAGCTTTACATCAACACTTCCAGGCAATTGTCGATTTGCTCGACGCCGTCCACTTTGCGGACAACTTCCTGGGCCATTTGCTTTTGAAAATACGACTTTACGGACCCTTGCAGCACGACGCGGCTGCCTTCGGTTTCAAATCGCAGCGTGCGGCCGTTGACGTAGGGATTGGTTTGAATCGCTTGATCGATACGCGCGGCCAAAGAGGGCTCGAACAACGGCATGGCATCACCAGTTAGCGGCATGAAGGTTGGCACTCCGTTGGGCTAGTGCGTGTCGCACGGACATATGCGGACGCGGCGGTTGATTTTCAAGTCTATTCGACGAAGCTAGCATTACATCAGCGTGAAATGCGCTCTAGCTGGGCCGATAAACTCAACCCCAGTCCTACTTCTTATCAATCGGCCAGCCGCGAATGGCACTCGTGGGAATCCTGGCCGATAAGCAGCGTAAGCTGGCAAAATCGGGCCGGATATGCCGAACCTGTCGAATGCAACGGTTCGACGCTTAACGGGCTCGACTCGTGAAGTTACGGCGGTCGTATCTATTGAGTTCGGCTGCTAGCGGAAGAAACTGAACTGCCCGCTGGCAATTGCAATGATAGCGATGCCGCCGTACAGCAAGCCAATGGCCGCGGTGATGGCTGTTTTTTTACGGCGGAGCTTCGCGGCTCGTTGGGGATGTAGCGCGACGCCGTGCAAGAGCGTGACGCGAGCCGAGGTTGTGGGATGGAGCCAGCGGCTGAGATATCCTTCCTCGCCACCGCACAGTAGGACCAGCGCGTTGCAAAAATCGGTGGCGGAGCTGTGGTCGTACTGGCCGGCGTCATTCAGGCAAGCGTCCAGGTCGGCGTCGTGCTCTAAAAATCGGGAATACCACCCGACGACGAAGGTTGTGTGAGCGAGCAAGATGAGGGGTAGGGCCAGGGGGGCGAGTTTTTGTAGCTGTATGCCGGTGGAAAGAATCGGTTGCAGCACGACCCATGCGGCCACTGGTAGAAGCAGCATGGCAAGGCGCAACGGCAAATGGTGACGTCGCAGATGGGCCAATTCATGGCGGACGACGGCGGTGATCTGGTTGTCCGACAAGTGACAAAGCAGCACATCGGTGAGCAATAGGTAGCGGAGCCATCGCGAGAATCCGACGACGGCCGCGTTGGCCATTGTGCCGTTGGTTTGCCAAACGAGAATCTCGCGCACACTCGCATGGCGGTCGTGGCACGTTTGATCAAGCATTTGCCGCAAGGGCATTCCGACCAGCGGTGTCGTCCGCCACATTCCGCGGACGGCCAGGGGCATGACGACGAGCACCATCGCGACGAGCGGCACAACAAACCACCAGACCGCGCCGCCGGAGGGCGACAAGTTTAATGCGGCCAACGATTCGATCACTCCCACTACTGCCAGAGGTGGCAACAGCACGAGGGCCAGATGATGGCGAGCTTGGAAGGCTAGATAGGACAACAGGGAAGGCGGAGGCGCGGCAGCTTGCCCGGCATTCGCGGTTGCGTCGCGCTCTGCGTACTCCAATCTATAGAGCGCGCCCCAGATCAAGACGAGCGGAGCAACGACCGGCAAGAGAATCGCGATTTCATCGACCAGGGGCCACGCTGCCAGTTGCCAATTGCCGCGAACGATGCGCGGCCACTGACCGACGAACAGAATGATGGCGACCGCGCCCAGCCACAACCAAATCAACCGATTCTGTAATCGCTGAGCCGACCATGTGTTCCCCGCTTCGGCCGGCAAAGATTGGGCAATTCTTCGCGCTGCCACCAGAGCGGCGAGCGGAGCGACACACACAGCACCGGCAACGGCTGCCAGACGCCAAGCCAGGCCGACGACCGGCCCGCCGCCGCTTTCCGCAGCCGCAATCGCCCCCAACACGGCGATCAGAATGGCAAGCTGCATGGGGAGTCTTCAGCCGAGCTGGCGGATTGAAACTTCGCTACCGATTTCCAAACTAGTCGGGCCAGCGGCGGCTCGCAATTGGCTTGCTGTCATTGCGTTGCCAGCATTGGATTACAAAGTCGGGTCGTAGCGATTGGCCGCTTAAGTTAGCCTCCGCCCGCGACGATAATTAACACTCGTCCCCGTTTTTCCCGCTTGATTTTTTCGGTGCCATGATTGAAGTAAGTGTCTATTATTGCTGGGCTTGCGACGCACACCGACGGGCCGCCACGACTCACGACGGCAAGGTGCGGTGCCCGCGCTGCGAACGCGAACTGACCGCTGACTCGAAGCTTCCCATCCGCGCGATTCCTTCGCCCACCGCCGAAGGGGCTCTCAAGATCGTCTGGCCCGCCCCGGTGCGGCCCCGCGTCGCGGCTTCTGCGTAATTACGGTCACGGCTTCCGGCAGGGCAATGTTCTTGTCGTTTCGTTAGGGCGCAAAAAAACACCCGCCTTCATAGGTATGAAAGCGGGCGTTGAAGGTTTTTGTTTCTTTCAAACGCGGTGCTTAGCGCTGCTTGCGCTCGCTTCGCGGCTTGGAGGCGGTGCGGGCGACGGGGGCGATGGAGCTCTTTTGCTCCAGTTCGGCCAGCCGGAACTTGAGCTTCTCGTTTTCCAGGGCCAAAGCACTGGTCGCTTGGGCGATTTCGGCTCGCTCGGCGGCCAGTTCAATGTGCGTCTTCAGCCGGGCGTTCTCCGCGGCGAGATCGGCAACTTTTTCGACGAGCTTACGCTGCTCGGCTTGAGCTTCGAGCTTGGCATCGAG
>JANNTN010000458.1:0-4534 GCA_031394445.1 Anatilimnocola sp. | reverse complement strand
CCCCCCCCCCCCCCCCCCCCCCCCCCCCCCCCCCCGCCCCCGCCCGGGCCGTGAGGACGGAGGGTTACTGTTGGGGCGTCGGGGAAGGTGAAGCTGTGGATGCGGATGGGCTGTTTGGCGAGTTTTAGCGAGAGGGATTTGGGCTGGTCGGCGGAGTCGGTGAGTGATTGTGAGGAGGTTGTAAACGGCAGCGGCTCGTCCGGAGCAAACCAGGAGGCTTGGAGGAGGGAGGGAGCGGTGGCGGAGAGGTCAGCCGCAGTTGAATTGAATTGGATCGCTGATTCCATTCGGCGCTCCATTTTTTTATGGCCGGCCGGAGGCCCGCCCCACGTTAGGACCGGCCCCACGTTAGGCGGCTTGCCGGGATGACCGCTGCGCCTCTTCTAGTGCTTCGCGAATCCGCTCGAAGGGTTCTAGCAAGTTGAGGTGGTCTGCCAATGCTGGCCAAGCGGCGCGGATTATTTGTTCGTCGTCGGAATAGTTCGCGGCGGTGACGACTTGGTTCAACGCGAGTTGAAATTGGCCGGACGTGCTTCGGTTCGGCGAGTCGGCGCGGTCACTCAGCACCTGCACCACGGGCAGATCGCTGAATTCGCGGGTGGCCAGCACCGGTTCGCTATCCGTGCAAATCACTAGCGGCGTCAATTTCGATTTCGTCAGCAAAGTCTGCCCGATTTGCTCGCCGTATAAAAACGGCCTCAGCGTCGGGCCGTAGAGAATTTCTTGCGTGCGATTGGCGCGGATCGGCGCGGTGCAATGAAATTCTAAGGGGCGGCCAGATGCGTTGAGCAGTAAATAACCGCCGAGAACGCCGAGGTCGGCATTTTCGATCACGGTCAAAAAGCCAAGACAAAGCGGCGGAGTCGTGCTGCGAGAAGTCATTCGAGCCAACTGTCCAGGTCGAAGCGTCGCGGAAGCAACATCAAGATGGTTGCCTAATGGATCGTCGCAACCCGCTGGCGAAATGGGATGGCGCTGCAATCGCCGCTAAAGGTCGCCCAGCCCTCACAACCGGCCAAATGCTCGACAGCGGACGCAGGCTGTGTATATTGGGTGAATCGCCAAGTTCCGGTGCCGATTGTGCGGACCGTTGCGACCCAATGGCCCAGCCACCGCGACTTTAGCGAAGTTGCCGCAACTTCATTCTGGAAATTCATTCATGTCCCAGGATCCGCGTCTGTTCAGTCCGGTTTTCAGCATCGACGTTTGCACGGACGCCCGCACGGCGGCCGCTAGCACGAAGATCGACGCCAATGAGTTGATCGTTAACTTGCTGCAGAAGCTGGTCGATGGTCAGCAGCACGAATTGAAGCTGCTTTCGGAAATCGCCCATTGGGTCGGCTTGAACCACAAACAGCGGCAGCACGAAATCACGCAGTGGAAAGAAGCGAATCCCGATTTGTCCCGTAGCTGTCGCATCGCCAGCGAGGCGCTCCTCAAGGTTCAAAACGATTACATCCACAAGCTGACTGAAGAAGCGGCTGACGGCTACGAAACGATGATGGACAGCGAGTTCATGCTGCAAGAGTTCGTCGATCGGTTTGGCCCTCGCATGGCCCACCTCGGCGGCGTGCTGCACATGGTTTCGAGCCTCGGGGCCCAGAAAGACGCACAGCCGGCCGCACCTGCTCAAGAGTAGTAATAGGTAGTCCCCTCAGCAGTGTTGGACTGAATCGGAATAGAGTTGGCCATCGCCGCATCTGGCCCTGACGGCGTCAGGGGCCTACTTTTATGCACGTCGAACTTGTCCGCACTGTCACGCGCGATGGCCTGCGACTGGACGGGGCACTGACACCAACCCGACACGCAAGCGAGGGAATTTCCTCGCCCGCTTTCACTGCCGCGATTCTGCTCCATGGCGTCGCCAGCAATTTCTATACAGCGAACACGTTTGAGCCGTTGATCGCAAAATTGCCGGAGCTCGGCATTGCTGCGCTCACCGTCAACACCCGCGGGCACGATCTGGTTTTTGGCGCGAGTGCCGGCAATGTTCGCCGGCGATTTGGCGCGGCGTATGAGACGGTGGATGACTGCCGGCTGGATATCGCGGCGTGGATCGCCTTTTTGAAGAGCCGCGGGCACGAGCGGATTATGCTGATTGGCCATAGCCTGGGAGCGATCAAGTCGGTGTATGCCCAGGCTCAAGAGCAATTTCCGGAAGTCGCGGCCGTCGTCGCCGTTTCGCCGCCGCGACTGTCATACTCCACTTTTATGAATGCTCCGGAGAGCAGCCAGTTCTGGGATTCCATGCACACGGCCCAGCAATTGGCGAAGGCCGGCCAAAGCGATGAGTTATTCACCAGCAAATATCCGTTTCCACTACTGATTACGGCCGCGGCCTACATCGATAAATACGGCCCCGCCGAGCGCTACAACATTCTCAAGTATGCCGCCGCACTCCCCTGCCCTGCCCTCTTCGTCTATGGCGGGAAAGAACTGGCTAGCGGCGGCATCGCCTTCGCTGGCTTGCCCGAAACTCTTGCGGCCTTGCCCGGTGCCGAACAGCGTTGCATTGCCGTGATTGACGGGGCGGACCACGTCTATACCGCCACGAGCGACCGGCTGGCCGAGACGATTGCCGCTTGGTTGCAATCTTTCACTGGCGTTGCTGCTAGCGAAACGTATTTGGACAAGCCATAATCCTCTGGCTCTGCTGCATACTTTCTTTGTCTCCGCCCGAACTGGGGCGTGGAGGAACTCATGCGATTGTCGATTACCGTCTGCCTGGTGATTTGCGGATTCAGCGTTTTGCCAACGGCGAATTCGCTGGCTCAGCCTCCGCGCGAAAAAGTTGATGCCGAAGTCATCAAGAAGATTCGCGAAGAGGGTCTGAAGAATTCGAAGGCGATGGAGACAATCAGTTTTCTTACGGATGTTCATGGGCCGCGATTGACTGCTTCGCCGCAGTTACGCAAAGCAGCCGAATGGACCAATGGCCGGCTGACGCAGTGGGGCCTGGAAAAGGTTCATCTGGAACCGTGGGGGCCGTTTGGTCGCGGCTGGAGCCTCGAAGGCTTCACGGCCAACATGACGGAGCCGTCGTTCTCGCCGCTCATCGCCGTGCCGAAGGCTTGGTCCCCCAGCACGCCGAAGACAATTCGCGGCACGCCGATCTTCTTGGATGCAGCGAAAGAGGAGGACTTGGAAAAGTATCGCGGCAAGCTGCATCGGGCGATTGTGCTGCTCAGCCCCGCGCGGGAAGTGAAGGCCCTCTTTGAACCGCCCGCCAAGCGTCAAAGCGACACCGACCTCCTCAGGCTCGCTAACGGCGAAACGCGCTCGCGCTATGTAACGCCCTCCAATGCCGCTCCCACGAATGCACCGACTCCGCCCGGAGCGCCCGGCACCGCGCCGGGAACGCCCTACGGCGGGACCGCCGAGCAGCGGGCGGCCTTCGCCCTGCAAAATCGGAAGTGGCAGATGATCTATGACGAAGGAGCGGCTGTGGTCCTCGAACCCGGACGCGGCGACGGCGGAACAATCTTTGTCGGTCAAGCGACGCTGCCGCCGAGCGCCAGCGGCTCGCGTGATGGGCAAGCGAGTGCCGCCAACAATCAATCGCCGGCCGCTGGTGAAAGCTCAACGACACGCGGTCCGCGCCCGTGGAGCAAGGATTGCCCGGAGATCGTGCCGCAAGTTGTCGTGGCGGTGGAGCACTACAACCGCATCGTCCGCATGTTGCAAAAAGAGTCTCCGGTGCAACTGGAAATCGACATCGCCAGTCGATATCACGCCGACGACCTGATGTGTTTCAACGTCGTGGGAGAAATTCCCGGCGGCGACCTGAAGGACGAACTGGTCATGCTCGGCGCCCATTTCGACTCGTGGCACAGCGGCACCGGCGCGACCGATAACGCCATCGGCTGCGGTGTCGCCCTCGAAGCCGTGCGAATCTTGCAGTCGCTGGGCATCAAGCCGCGGCGCACGATTCGTTTGGCACTCTGGACCGGTGAGGAGCAAGGTCTGCTCGGTTCCAAAGCCTACGTGACCGACCATTTTGGCAAAGCGATCGCGCCGCCGCAGCCGAGTGGGCAGCGTGGAAGTTCCGGTAAGAGCAGCAAAAGTTCGTCGTCGAATGAAAAGGCTGGCGACGATCAACCGAAAACCGCCAGCAAGGCTGCCACGCCGGCAGCACCGGCTCGGCCAACGAAGTACGAGCTAAAACCCGATCATTCAAAATTCGCCGCCTACTTCAACCTCGATAACGGCTCTGGCAAGGTGCGCGGTGTCTATTTGCAAGGCAACGAAGCCGTGCGGCCGATTTTTAACGCCTGGCTCGTGCCTTTCACCGACCTCGGTGCGCTCACGCTCTCGCCGAACAACACCGGCGGCACCGATCATCTCTCGTTTGACGCCGTCGGCCTGCCCGGTTTTCAATTCATTCAAGACCCGTTGGAATATGACAGCCGCACGCACCATTCGAATATGGACGTTTTCGACCGCCTGCAAGAAGACGACGTGAAGCAAGCCTCCGTCATCATGGCCTCCTTCGTTTATCATGCCGCCATGCGCGACGAGAAGCTGCCGCGCAAGC
>JANNTN010000392.1:0-3879 GCA_031394445.1 Anatilimnocola sp. | reverse complement strand
GCCAGCAGCCGCGGAAAAGGAATCTCGCTCCAGGCGTCGAGGATCGGCCAGGCCATCGAGGCCAGCCGGCAGGGATGTGTCACCTCTTTGCCGTCGATCATCGCGCGACCGACGAACGTGGCATTGCCCACGGCACGAGGCGCGTTCTGATCGGCCGACACGAGCATCACGCCGCGCGACTGTCCGGCCGGTATTTTCAAGCCTTGCGCCGTAACGCCTTCCGGCAGGTCGGTCATGGCCAGATTAATTTCGCCATCAAAACCATCGCGCCGAATGGCGACGACTTCCAAGGCCATCGTTGCCCCGCCGCGCAGGGCAAGCGGCTTAGACACGGCATTACGATCGCCGTTGCGCAGTTCCATGTGCAGCGCCCACGCGACGAGGGCAAAGTCGGGAGCCGCCTTGCGAATGACCAGCCGATAAACGTTCCGGGGCTCGTTGCGAGTCCCGCCAAACAAATCCGAAAGTTGCAGACGATAGAGGCCGTCTTCCTTGATCTCCAGCTTACCGAGGATATCCGCCGAGCCGGCGTTGTACGGCGGGCCGTCATACGCATAACCGTTGCTGGAGACTTTCACGGGGCTAGGAATGTCGCTGAACTCAGCGACATCGGTCGGTTTTTCGTTGGTGCCCGAACCGTTCACCCGCTGCACAAGAATCGCCGAATCGGTCGGCAAGCCAAAACGCTCGGAAGCAACTTCCACCCACCAGACGTCTCCTTTTTTGGCCTCGAACTCAAAAATATCGACATCCGCCGCCGGAAAGAAGCTGCCCGCAATATCACAAGGCAGCAAGATTTTCTGCACGTGTGATCGATCGTTGTTTGGCTCGCTTTCGGCGACAGTTGCCTCGTCTGGAAGCCCCTGAGGCGGCCAGGAAAACGAATTCACGGGCTTGGTCGATGGCAGCCGCACGATCGGCGCTCCAGCCGGCAATTCCCACAGTCCCAAGCGGTAAAAGTACGCCGGCCCACCCTTGAAGGTCAGATCGTGGACCTTAATCACATACCGGCCGTCCTCGGGCGTGGCGAAGTCGAGCGCGCCGCCGCGTCGCTCCACCAGCAGGTCGCGGCCGGCAGCATCGGCGATGATCACCACCGCATCCAACTTGGAATCGATGCCGCGCGTCGCACAATCGACAATAACTCGTTGCCCCTTTTGACCCTCAAATACATAGTGATCGACCGCCCGCTGCGTGATCGCGGCATTGCAGATCGAATTCATCTTCAATTCCACCGCGGCTGCCAGCGTGGCACCCGTCTTGGCCGGCGTCACTTCGTCGAGCGTGCCAACGGAGAATGCTCGCGACGAGGAAATCCCCAGCCGCGTCATCACGCGTGCTTCGTGAAGACCAGCCGGGCAATCAGCGGCAACCGTGACCATGTACTTATTCGGTTCCGGCTGTCCCGCGGCATTCAGCTTGCGAACGGCCGTAATGCGTCGATCCGAGAACGTCAACTGATCAGCGTCGTCGATGTTTTCGCCCGTGATCGTGATCTCGACCTGGGACCCAGCTTGGGCGCCCATCGGACTTGTCGTAAGCAGCCGTGGAGCCGGCAAACCGACCGATTGAGCGAACGACGGCGAGATGAAAATCAACGATGCCGAGCAATACAAAACTGCCAGGAGCATTAAGCGGCAACGCAAGTGACAAACGATTTCAGTCATCATTTCGAATATTCTTTCCAGTCATTTGCCGCGAAGGAACAGTTGGTCCTTCTCGTCCTTGTCCCAACCCACATGCTTGACGGCGACATTCGAGACTTGGTGGTCGCTAGACATCCCAAACGTCAGCAGCCAGTCGTAAGTGATCCGTGTCGGGGATCGGACGTAGAACGAATCATTCTGCCAGTGCGACAGCTCTGTTGTAAATTCACCGAAGGTCACGAACAACCGGCCACCTTCGTGGCGAATGATGAGCGGACCGTAAAGTTTGGAGTCAAAGGTGCCGGCGTATTTTTCCGGCGGCAGCGAAGGTGCGCTGTCGATCTTGCGAGTCTCTTCCAGGCGGGCTTTTGCTTCGTCTCTGGGTCGGTAGGCGTAGCCCGGAGGTTCGTTGCGTAGCCACGTTTTCCATTTGTCTTGATCCCATGCTATTTCTGGTCCGACGAGGTAGGCGTCGAAGACGTCGTATATTAACAGGCCGGGAATGCTCTCCAGGTCGAGGTTAGAAAGCACGACAACGCCCAGATTTTCATCGGGAATCATTGCAACCATTGCCCCCCATGAGCCGCCATGGAGCACAATCTTGCGGCCGCGATAGTCCTGAACGAACCAGCCGAGTCCGCTACCGTAGAAATGGGCGGCATAAATGTTTCCCCGTGGCAGCGATTTGATGGGGACAGAAAATTGCAGCGATTGCATCTCGCGGACAGTTTCTGGCTTGAGAAGTCGGCGTTCTCCGTATGTGCCCTCGGACAGTTGTAGTTTGAGCCATTGGGCCATATCAGCCACGGTGGAGTGGATTCCTGCAGCGTCGCGCGCCATGGTGCGAGCCACAATTCCCGTGTCGCTCTGCCAATGCCGTACGGCCCGCTGATCGGTAGGGACTTCCATCCCTGTTGACGTAGTCGATTTCATGCCAAGCGGCTGAAAAATTCGTTTGGCGGCGAATGTCTCTCAGGGTTGTCCCGAAACACTTGCCACCACCTCACAGAGGACGACATTCATTGGGTTGCTATACGTCAAAGTCGTGCGAAATTCCGCGGCGAGCGGCAGGTATTTCAGCCGGCGTAGGATTTCTGAAGTTCCGGAATTGGCTCCATCGAACATCAAGTCGCATCGTTGCAGCCCAGTACGATGGCAGAGTAGATCGCGCAGCGTGATGTGAGTCGTCAGGTACGTATCGGAAAGCTCAAATCCCGGTAGATGTTTTACCACCGGATCGTCCCATCTCGCCTTCCCTTCCTCGACCAACATGGCCACGCACGCAGCCGTGATCGACTTCGCACACGAAGCAATCGGAAAGGCTGTGTCTTCAGTGACGTTGCGATTCTTGCCAAGCTCGCAGACACCATAACCGCGGGCGAGGACCAACTTCCCATCCTTGACGACGGCAATCGCGAGTCCAGGTACGCGCCACTTCTCCATGGCGGCTTGGATGTACTGGTCGCTCCCAGCGAACCTATCGTCGCCAAGCACCGTTGATGAATCAACTGCTACGCAGCACACCACGCCATACAGAACTAGCCTTTTTACAGGGCTCAAGATGTCCATAAGGCAATCTTTCTGCCGCCGAACAGTGGATTCGGCGGCTGAACCTGTTTGCGATTTGCTGCCCAACACAAGTCGCCCTAATGGTTAAACAGGAATTCCTTGGTATTGATCAACGCCCAAATCAGATCCTGAAACTTCTCGCGGTTTGCCTTATTCACATCGACCGGTTTGCCATCGGCCCCGACGGCCCCGACGGCCGCGTCAGCAAGATAGTCGAGAGCCGTCTGCATTTCTGCAGTACGAGGCTCACGCGAGAAGGCAGCGAGGTATAGCTCCCGGATTTTTGCTTCGGCCGGCTTGTCTTCTTTCGCGAGCCGTTCCGCTCGGCCACTGGAACTCGCGAGCTTCCCCTTCATCTCTTGCGAGTTGAGCAAATGCAGGCTTTGGGCCAGGCTCGACGATTGCACTCGCTCGCATTCACAGACACTGGCGGCTTCGGGACGTCCAAAGACTCGCAAAAACTGCGACGAGCGGTTGTAGCTATTGTCGGGCAGCGCCACGGCTCGCGTTCCGGGCGGAAGATTCGCGAAATCCGTCTGAGTTCCTGCCAGGTAATCGATCGCGTCCAGCAGCACTTCGGCCTGCAGCCGCCGCGGGTAGTAGCGCGAGAAATTCTGCCGATCGACGAGATTATGCTCGTTCGGCACTTCACTCAACTGATACG
>JANNTN010000369.1:0-11524 GCA_031394445.1 Anatilimnocola sp. | reverse complement strand
GCACAAAGCGGCTGCGATCAAGCCCGTCGTGATCGACGAATCGCTGATCGACCTGGAAAGCCTGCAACTCGCCCGCGATCAGGGCTACAGCGGCGTCGCCCTCAAAGCCTGCAAAGGTCACACCGAAGCGCTCCTGATGGGTGCCGCCGCGCAGAAATACGGCATGTTCCTTTGCGTGCAAGACTTGAGCTGTCCCGGCTTCTCGTTCCTGCATTCCGCCAGCATCGCCGCCCGCATCCCAACCATCGCCGCCATTGAGGGGAACGGCCGCCAATATTGCCCCGCGGGCAACCGCGCCCTCGGCGAAATTTATCCCAGCATGTTTCACATCACCGACGGAACCGTCGGCACAGCTGCCTTGACCGGCAACGGCTTGGGATTTTGATTCAGTCGCTGGTGTCTACTCAACCGAATCTATGCCGGAACCTTCAAGACTTGCGATTCATGGCGGCACGCCGGTTTTGCCGAGCGGTCCACCCGCATGGCCGCTCTGCGACGATGCCATTCAATCCGCTCTGCAAGCCGCCTATGCCGACGGAAGCTGGGGCCGTTACCACGGTCCACACGGAGCAGCGCTCCAGTCGCTCCTTTGCGATCTCTGCGGCACTACCCACGCCTGGCTCTGCTCCTCGGGAACAATCGCGGTCGAGCTTGCGCTGCGCGGATTAAAAGTTGGCCAGGGCGATGAAGTTGTCCTCGCCGCTTACGATTTTCCCGGCAACTTTCGCGCGATCGAAGCAGTCGGTGCCCGCCCCGTCTTGGTTGATCTGGCGGTCGGAACCTGGACACTCGATGTTGAGCAACTTCCGGCTGCGTTGACTCCGCAGACCAAAGCCGTGATCGTCTCGCATCTGCACGGCTCGCTCGCCGACATGCCGCGGCTCAAGCAAATCGCCGCGCAGCACAATCTGCAAATCGTCGAAGACGCCTGTCAAACTCCCGGCGCGATTATCGCCGGCCGGCCCGCTGGTGCCTGGGGCGATAGCGGCGTCCTCAGTTTTGGCGGCAGCAAGCTTTTAACCGCTGGCCGCGGCGGCGCGGTCGTAACATCGCGAGAAGATGTTCTCCATCGCATTAAGATTCACTGCGAGCGCGGCAATGATGCCTATCCTTTGTCAGAGCTGCAAGCCGCGGTTCTCACTCCGCAGATTCCCCGCCTCGCGGAGCAGAATGCCCGTCGCTTAAACGCAGTGAAAATATTGCAGGCCGAGCTTCCGACCAATTCGCGGCTGCTACCCTTGCGCTTGCCGGCTAACGGCGACTATCTTGCGTTCTACAAGCTGCCCTGGCTGCTGACAGGTAACAACGACGCCTGCGACTCCCCCGAATTTGAGCAGCTTCGCCGACAGTTTGTAGCTGCCGTTCGCGCCGAAGGCGTGGCCCTCGACGAAGGCTTCCGCGGGTTTGCACGGCGTACCAATGAACGCTGTCGCGTCGTCGGCGACCTAACCAACGCCCGCCAGGCCGCAGCGGGCACGGTCATTTTGCATCATCCGGTGCTACTGCAAGCCGACGAAACTCTGCATCTCGTCGCTCAAGCCATCAACAAAGTCAGCCAATCGCTGCTTCCCCCGAAGTGCTGACAGCCAGTTGCCACTTCCCCTCGTCCGCGATGAATTCATCCGCGTTTACTTCGCCAAATGCGCCACGGTCAATTCCGACGCGTCCACTTCGACGTGAAATGCACCAGCAGTTCGAGCGGACGGAGCCGAATCATCGACTACTACCTGCAGCTCACCACGAATGACGCGGACGTCGTTCGGAGCTTCGATGCCGAGCGTGACACGATTGCCCGCCACCCGGCTCACGACAACCGTGATGTTGTCCCCAATGATCAGCTTCTCACCAATTTTGCGGCTTAGAACGAGCATGATAGCTTCCTCCTTGAAAGGTCATCCGGCGGTAGTTTGGGTCTGAGTCTCGCCGAATGTTGTTGTGACTTACATCCAGGGACGAAAAACAGCTCCGGCTGTCATTCGCTGCCAGTTTTCTCTGGCAGATTTTCCTTAGGACGCCACGTTTGCTGCAATGTTCGCGCCGACAGCGCATTTCTTGAATGAATTTCCCGCAACTCGAAATAATTGCGCTAAATCACCACAATAAGTGTGAATTGCTAGCAGATTCGCAGTGGCGAAGATCCCAGAAATAGTCTGCAAATGAGACGCCTGTCTCATTCTGGCATGTCAGGCTGGCACACTGACGCATTTTGATTCACCAACCAGGACAGACTTAAATCAATAGCGTTCCTCTGCACAATGCTTGCAGCTAGCGGCCCCATCGCGGTAAGTTTTGTGGATAAGCTGTCAATAAGTTTTGCGACAGGCAATCTCGTTTCTCTCCTCGATACGAAAGCCATTACCTTGCGATCGATGATGCTAGCTGGTGTCTTGTTTTCAGTTGCGTTCTCTCAACTCGCGGCAGTAGCCGAAGACCCCGAGCAGATTCTTCGACAAGCAACCGAGGCCGCGCAACGTGGCGAGCACGATCGTTCGATTCGCTTATTCTCGCAAGCCATCGAGAGCAGTCCTTCACAAACAATCGCGTGGTATCTGCGCGGTCGCGAGAATTTTCGCGCTGGCCGAGTGTCAGAATCCGTCACCGACTTTGACAAGTACGTCGAGCTAGAGCCAAATGCCGAAAGCCGCCAGTGGGAACGTGGCATTTCTTATTACTACGCCGGCAAATTTGCCCAAGGGGCCAAGCAATTCGAGAATTATCAAAAGTTCCACGATCAGGACGTGGAGAACTCCACCTGGCGTTATCTCTGCGTCGCCCGTGAAAGCAGCGTCGAAAAAGCGCGGACCACGCTGCTGCCAATCCAGTACGATCCTCGCGTGCCCATGATGCAAATCTACGGGCTGTATCAAGGCAAGCTGAAACCCGACGACGTGCTGGCCGCCGCCAACGACAATCCCCCCAACCGCGAGTCGCTCAATCAACGGCTCTTCTACGCCCACCTTTACATCGGCCTCTGGTATGAAGCAGCCGGCAACGCAGCCGAAGCCAAGCGGCACATCCTAGAAGCCGAGCGACACAAGATCGCCCATTACATGTGGGACGTTGCCCACGTACACGCCCAGCGTCTGGGGCAAGAAGCAAAGTGACCGGCTGGCTCTGCCGGCTTACGATACTCCCACGGCCATGTTCGGCCCCAGCACGATCGAAGTGCTTGCTGGTTTTGCCGGCAGTTAGCCCCATTGTGCCACGGTCGATTCTAAACGCGCCAGCAATTGCCGAGCTTCTTGATTTCCCGACTGAATGCGCAATAGATCACGACACGCTTGAATGCGAGCGGTGAGCGGTGCCTGGGTATGTGTCAGCCACTCGATCCGCAAGATGCGCGGCATTGGCATCTGCGGTGCCAATCCAATCAATCGCTCAATGGCTTCGCTAGCCGCTCCGAACTCTCTCGCGTTCATGTGCCACAAAGACGCCAGCAGTTCCGCAAACACATCCCCTTGGGCACACGCTCTCAAGCGATCGATGACCCCGGCCAGCTTCTGAGACTGCCGCGAGTCAACGTACACTCGCCCCAGCATGTGCCACGACCGTGTATCTTGCGGAAACCGCTCTAGTAGGTTCTGTAAGAGCGTTTCCGCCTGCCCAAAGTCCCTCTCCAGCCGGCAGATGTCTGCCAGCTTTCGCGGGGCTCGCAGGTTGCGTATATCGCCGGGCACTCCTCCTCGATATTGCTGCTGATTGACGCCGCGCAAAATCTGTCCCAAAACTGTCCGAGCTTCGCGATAGCGGTCGAGCTCATAAAAACACTCAGCCCGCAGATACATCAAATGTTCGTCGTCTGGAAACACTGCCAGTGCCCGGTCCAACGTCGCCAGCCCCTCGCAATAATTTCCCTCCCGCATCGAGATCGACGTCAGCACGCCATACACCTGCCGCAAATGGTCTCCGGGCAATGGGCTCAGTGCCAAAAGCCGCTCCAAATGTTCGCGGGCCAGGCTGAATCGACCCAAGTGATAATAAGCCAGCCCCAGGTGAATCAGCGTGCTCGTATCTTCTGGGTCCGTAGCAAAATCCATCCGCAGAAGCCGCAAGTCCCTTTGCAGTTTGCGCTGTTCAACAGCCGGATCTTCATACCCTGTGTGATCGATGCACACGTCGCTCCACAATAAATCGAACCCCAGCGATGTGACATCCGGCCGCAACTGCTCGTGAACTCGGCCACTCCACATCAGCTCCGGATGCCTCCGAAACAAGCGAATATGTGTGATGAGGTTTTCCCCTTCACACGCATATTGCGATCAGCAAGCCGTATTCATGAAATACGCGTGCGATTGGCCGTTGAGCTGCCCTAGGCACTTTTCTAATCGAGCGACATTTTCAGGCGACACGCGATCATCCGCGTCCAGCCAAAAAATCCAATCGCCGGTCGCATGACGCAGGCTCTCGTTGCGTGCCGCCGAAAAATCATCCCGCCAGGGAAAATGAAAAACCTGGCTAGTAAATTGCCCGGCAATTTGCTGCGTAGCATCGACCGAGCCCGTATCGACAATCACGATTTCGTCGAACAGGCGAGCCACCGGCGATAGGCATTCCGCCAACCGACTCTCTTCGTTGCGCACAATCATGCACAGCGATACCGACGCCTTGCCGTTTTTGCCACTCACAGAACTGCCCCCAGCACCGTATAGGCACCCCCCAAGCCCAGAAGGCTCGCATCCGTGATACAACTCAAGGCAAGCGCCGTGCCAATGCTGGCATTAACGCGCACAATTTCGAAAACCGCAGAAAAAACGTGTTAGCAGCGATAATCGCTCGCTTGGCGCTCTTTTTCCCCGTGTTCGAAATGAAAAGTGTTCTCCCTGGCCGGGAAAGTATTTTTCCATCGCGGAAAGAGTTTTATGCGCGTCTGCCGAAAACTGCAAACCTGAATCGACTGAAACTGATTCCGCGCGAGCAACTCGGTGGCAAACTCCGCCGTGTACATCGACCGCGAACAGCCATACCACAACAACTGCACAATCATCTTTCCAGACAGGCACTTCACCGCCTCATCCGGAATAAAAAAATAATCGACATCGCCCGTTTGATACGCCTTGAGCGCCTTGTCGAAATCGGGCAATCCCAACCGCAAAGTCCCTCCCGGCTTCAGCACTCTCCGCAGTTCACCCAGCGTTCGGTCCAAGTCGTTGTAGGGAATCTCCGGCATGACGTGAATGCTCACAACATAGTCGAACGAATCATCCGCGATTGGCAAACCGTTCCGAATATCCCCCACGATATCCACGCCGGGGCCGGGCCGAATGTCGGAGTTCACCCAGCCGTGGGGCGTAATCGGACCACAGCCCCAGTGCAATCGCGTTGTCAATTCAGCACCTCTTGAATCGCCTAAACCAGCCCGGCCATCTCGCCGGCGTCGCACACCCAAAACGCTTCCACGAATTTCGACGGCGGACAAAACAAGCTGCGATAAGCCGATAAACCTAAAAAGCCTTCCCGATAGTTGAGCTGCGAAAGCTGGCTCTCATATTTATCGATCGCTTTCCGTTTCGCCTCGATCGTGATATCGATCGGCACAAACGTATTCGCGGGCAGCGGTTTCCACACTTCGTACAGCCAAAAAGTCGCCGTCAGTCGGCTTTGCTGCACCGCGTCGCGCAGCATCCTAAAAGTCGCGCGGTGATCTCCGTGCGAATCGTGCGGCCACGGGCAAAAAACCCGTTGATACGTTCGCTGCTCGAACAGGCCTCGAATCGCCGCAACGTGCTGCGGCTCGTCGTTCAATCGCGTATCATGGCCATCAAAAAAGATAATCTCGCGCACTCCCAACACAGCGCAAGCAGCGTGGGCTTCGCTCGTTCGCCGCTCGGCCATTTCATTCGCCGCATTCGCCGAGTGCGCATAGCCTTCCACCCCCAGTTCGCCACGGGTCAAATACACCACATCCACCGCAACGCCGCGGTCGGCCAACATGCGGATCGTTCCCCCGCAGCCAAATGTCTCGTCGTCCGGATGGGGTGCCAGTACCAACACTTCTTGACGGCGATCAGCCATGACACCGCCACGAAAAAACGAAACCGCGCATATTCTTTAGCAATTTGCGGCTTCCTCTTAAATTAAAATGAAACGGCACAGAAACTGTTACCTTGTCAGGCAACAACCATGCCGGTCTACGATCGCGGCCTTGAAAACGGAACATTCTCAAGGGAAAAGGCTATTTGTACTCGGTGTTGTCGCCTGCCATGACAGACTGCGGAGAGACACTTTTCGGAAACTTATTTTCCAAATTCGAAAAGTCTCTTGCCGCACCAAGAACCAGTGACACTTCTCACCAATTCCGACGTTTAATGTCAGACGATACCGCGCATCAGCTCATACACTTTCCCTCGGCTTACCGCATTAACTTCCCACGACCGGGGAAAACACGCATCCTTATAGGGAAGGCGCTCAATTTCGAGCAGAAGTGATTACCTATGTGGAGGCAAATAGCGTTGCCTGTTATTGCCGTGGCCCTCTCTTGGCTGGCGGTGAGCGGGTCCACCAATTTCTACCTGCGGTGGCTCGACGATTCGTACCAGCGCGTCTTCGACGAAAACATCGCTTCCATGAACGCCGCTTCTTCCATGCAGCAGCAGGTATGGCGCATCCACGCCGAACTCGTTTCCCAATGGAATCGCAATGACGATTGGTCCTCCCGCCTCAACATTTTTGCCAGCAATCTAAAATCTCCTCTGCAAACGCTCTCCGAAAAAGCGGCCACCGATCAGGAACGGGTTGCCACCGAGGCAATTTCCGATCTCATCTCCGAGTATCTGGCCGCCGTCCAAAGCATGCAGCTTCCCGCAACTCGACAATCCGACGAAAGCCCTGCCGCACAGGACCGCCTGCTCAACATTGCCACCAAAATCTCCGCCCGCGCCGACGAGATTCGCCGCATTAACGATTCCTTGCTTCACACTCACAACGAACGCCGCACCCGCATCAGCCAGGCTGTCTTGTGGGCCCGCAGCCTGGCCATCACGCTTGTGCCGGCCTTGGGTATCGCCCTCGGCTGGTGGACCGCCGCGCGCATGCAGCGCTCCGTGGCCCGTATTCAAGTCACACTGCACGACCCCCTCCTCGCCACGCCAGGCAATCTAGGTACGGTTCAAGTTCGCGGCGGCAATGAGCTGGCGTCCATTCAAAAGCAAGTGGAAGTCGTGGTTGACCGTCTCCGCCGCAGCGGTGAGGAACTTCAAGCTGCGCGCCAGGAAATTCTCCGTTCCGAACGCCTCGCCGCCATTGGCGGATTAGCCGCTGGCGTCGCGCACGAGCTCCGCAATCCCCTCACCTCCGTGAAATTGCTCTTGCAACACGCCGGCAGCCGCGGCGGCGATGCCACGGTGGAAGCCCGTAAGTTGGCCCTCATTCTGGAAGAAATCGAGCGAATGGAGACCACTATTCAAGGTTTGCTCGATTTTTCCCGGCCAGCACAGCCCCAGCGTACCGTTCACGATGTTCGCGAAACGATCGAGCGCGCCATGCACTTGGTCGCTGGCCGAGCTGAAAAACATTCCGTTGCCACACAACTGGATTTAACGGGGCGTCCCTTGCTGATCGACGGCGATCCCCAGCAGCTCACCAGGTTTTCGTGAACCTACTCATCAACGCAATCGAAGCCATGCCCAACGGTGGCACGCTGCGCGTAACGGCCGGAGGCAATCTGTCCAATCAGCGGGTCGCCATTCGCGTTCTCGACACCGGCGATGGCATCCCCGCCGACCTCCTGCCGCGCCTTTTCGAGCCGTTTGCCACCGCCAAAGAGCGCGGCACCGGCCTCGGCTTGGCCATTTCTCGCCGAATTCTCGAAGAACACAGCGGCACGATTGAAGCCCGCCCCAATTTCCCCCGCGGCACGGTTTTTGAACTCACCCTGCCGCTGATCGCACGCAGTGAACCAGCGATGATCGCGGCCATGTAGAATGCTCGCCGCCATCGGCACACTTTTTCTGAATCGCGTTTCCGTCAACGGAACATTACAACAACTATGGCCACTCTCCTAATCATCGACGACGAAGCCGGCATTCGCTTTACCATTCGCGAAGTGCTCCAAAGCCCCGGCTTGCGCGTCCTCGCTGCGGAAAACTCCGAGCAAGGGTTAAAACTCACGCGCGAAGAATCTCCCGACGTCGTGCTCCTCGACATTCGCCTCGGCAACGAATCCGGACTCGAAGTTTTCCACCAATTGCGCGCGATCGATCCCAAGTTGCTCGTTGTTTTCATCACCGGTCACGGCACCGCTGAAACGGCGATCGAAGCGATGAAGCTCGGTGCTTTCGACTATCTCGTCAAGCCCCTCGACTTGACTGAACTAGTGCATGTCATCGATCAAGCTCTGAAAATCAGTCACTTGATCCATGTCCCCGCCGCCGTCGATTCCGCCACGCAACTCAGCGACGCCTCCGACCGCCTCATCGGCAGCGGTCCCGCGATGCAGTCGCTCTTTAAGCAGATGGGCCGCATCGCCCCGCTCGATGAAAAAGTGCTCATCCTGGGCGAAAGCGGCACCGGCAAGGAACTAGTCGCGCGGGCCATTTATCACCACAGCCGTCGCAGCCAGGGCCCTTTTTTAGCCGTCAACTGCGCCGCCATTCCCGAAACGCTGCTCGAAAGCGAGTTATTCGGTCACGAAAAAAGTGCGTTCACCGGTGCCGAGCGGCAGCGCATTGGCAAGTTCGAGCAATGCCACCGCGGCACGATTTTTCTTGATGAAGTCGGCGATATGCCGCTCGCCACGCAGGCCAAAATGCTCCGTCTGCTGCAAGACGGCCAATTCCAACGCGTCGGTGGCAACGAAACACTCACCGTCGATGTCCGCGTCCTCGCCGCCACCAATCAAAACCTGGAAGCCATGATCTCAGAGAACCGCTTCCGCCGCGATTTGTACTACCGAATTCGCGGCGTCACGTTGCATCTTCCGCCCCTCCGCGAACGCGAGGACGACATCGCCGAGCTCGCGCACTATTTCCTGTTTCGCCTCAACCGTCAGCTTAGCACTGCGGTCCAAACTATTTCCAACGAGGCCTTGGAATTACTGGCCCGTCATCCTTGGCCGGGTAATGTGCGAGAGCTGCAAAGCGTTTTACGTGAAGCGCTCATCGTCGCCACTGGTCCCACGCTCTTGCCAGAGTTCCTCGCCCTGAGCGCGCCGCCTGTCCCTGCCGATAACGAACGGCCGGAAACCATCGCCCCGCCCCAGGCCGACGACTGGGCCAGGCTTGGCCAATATGTCGATGAAGGCTTGAAAAATCGACGTCCGGAACTGTACCGCAGCCTGATTCAACGCTTCGACGCCATCGTCCTTGGCCGAGTCATGCAAGCTGTCGGTGGCCTGCAATCCCGTGCTGCCGAGGTCTTGGGGCTTAGCCGCCCCACGCTCCGCGCCAAGCTCCGTTTGATCGGCCGCTCCGAAGCCGCTGAAGCTGCCGAGGGCGAAAATTCTTCTAAATAGCGCTCCCTCGCCTTATCATTTGGGCCGTGACGCTCCTCTATACCAATCCGACTTTTCTGGAGCACGTGACCGGCGCGCATCCCGACCATCCGCGACGCCTCATCGCCATTACCGACCTGCTGGAAGAGCAGAAGCTCCGGCAGCGCTGCCAGTTGCCCAACTGGAAACCCGCCAGCCTCGAGCAACTCAGCCGCTTGCACTCGCCCGAGTACGTGAATCGCGTTAAAGAGTACGCTGCCGCGGGTGGTGGCCGCCTCGAAGCCGATACCGTCGTCAGCGATCATTCGTTCGATGTCGCGCAGCTTGCCGCTGGTGCCGCCTGCGATGCTGTTCGCAGCGTCCTCGTTGGCGAAGACAAAACCGCCCTCTGCCTCACGCGTCCTCCCGGCCATCACGCCCGCCCCCGCGACGCGATGGGCTTTTGCCTCTTCAACAACGTCGCCATCGCTACCCGCTCCGCACTCGCCGAGCATAGGCTCGATCGCGTCCTCGTCGTCGATTGGGATGTGCATCACGGCAACGGCACGCAAGAGATGTTCTGGGAAGATGGCCGCGTCGGCTTTCTCTCCATTCATCGCTCGCCGTTTTATCCCGGCACCGGCGCTGCCGACGAAACCGGCTCCGGCCAGGGCCTCGGCTGCATCGCCAACATCCCCATCACCTTCGGCACATCAAGGCAAGAATATCACCAGCGGTTCGAGCGAGCCCTGGCCGATCTGGCCAAAAAAGTAAAGCCCCAACTCGTCCTCATCAGTGCCGGCTTCGATGCCCACCGCCAAGACCCCATCGGCTCACTCGACCTGGAAATCGAGGACTTCACGCGTCTCACGCAAACCGTGCTCGCCACAGCTCGCGAATATGCCAACGGCCGCGTCGTCAGCATTCTCGAAGGCGGCTACAACCCCCAGCGCCTCGCCGAGTCAATCGAGATTCATCTCACGGAACTGCTGAAGTAGCAACCGGGAGGGCAAGGCTCACGCAATTGGGAGGGCGAGGCTCCTGCCGAGCCGACTCACCTTACTTCGCCTTCGCGACTTCCACCGCATACGTGTGCGTCGAGCCATGAATGTTAGACCGAAACACAATCCACTTGTTATCCGGCGTGATCGTCACGTTCGGCTCCAGCCGATAGTCGTGCTTCCTCAAATCAACGAGACGCTCCGCGTGAAACTTGCCGACTGAAATCTTCTCTCCCGCCACCGTCATCGACTCCCTCGGCTCACTGCTCGGCGTAAACGAATAAATCCACTGCCCATTCCCCGGCGGATCGAGCTTCCGCGAATTCGGCAGCGGCGTCTGATTGGCAACGCTCCCTGGCCCGCCGCCATCACCGGCAAACAGCTTCCCGTCGCGCGAAATGTTGTAATGCACCGACCAGTTTTCGCGCGCGATCGGATACCGCACGCGTTCGCCCGTCTCGACATTCACCGCCGCCAGCCAAAACTCCTTCGACCGCGGCGTCTGCAAGTCGTACCAGACCCACTTGCCGTCATAGCTGAAGAATTCATGCCCTTCGATCTCATAGGGCATCGTCCGCTTGTGCATCAACTTCAACTCGCTGCCATCCGCGCGAATCGTCCAAGTGCGATCGACCTGATGCCACGCCCCTTCGTGGCAAAACAGCACCCGCTGCGGATCGGCCGGCGACGCCTGCAAGTGATTCAACCATTCGGTCGAGTAGTGAATCTTCTTCGATTCGCCTGTCTTCAAATTCGTCACCACCATCGCCAGCGACCGTCCCCCCGGCCGCAATCGCCCCGGGGGCTCGTTCCGATTCACAAATTCCGCCGTCACCAGTGTCGGCAGCCCCAGTTCCTTCACCTTCGCCGCTGCCTCCGCGTCCGTTTCAAAACCAACCAGCAGCGTCTCGTCGGCGTTCACCACGCTCCCGCGAACCTTCGTCAGTTCGCGCGTCGCTTTCGTCTCTACATTCGTCGCATACAGTGTCCCGTCTTTACGGTAATAAACGTCCGGCGTCCGCCAGGCCACGGCAATGGTCCTTGCATCCGGCACCACCAGTTCCGCTTTCACTGGTTCCTGCCCCAACTTCGTCACATCGATCGCGACAATTCCCGC
>JANNTN010000351.1:0-3978 GCA_031394445.1 Anatilimnocola sp. | reverse complement strand
GCGCATCGCGCGCGGCGACCAGGCCATTCAGATTGGCCAGCAGCAGCGTGGCGGGTGCCTGGGTAGTTCGTTGCCGGTCTGGGCATCCCACACCTTCACCAGTCGATCCTTTCCTGTAATGCTGGCCAGACGCTTGCCGTCCGGGCTGAAGGCTACTTTACCCGCGGCTTCCATGATGGAGAGGAGTTCCTGGCCGCCCTGCGTATCCCACACCTTCACCTCTCCTCCGCCGGCGCTGGCGAGGCGTTTGCTGTCCGGGCTGAAGGCAAGGCCACTAACAGTGCCGGTGTGCCTGAGAGTGTGGGCTTCCGGACTGGTGGTCGCATCCCAAATCTTCACCGTTCGGTCCCCGCTGCCCGAGGCCAGCCGTTTGCCGTCCGGGCTGAAGGCCACGCTCCAGACGTCGCGGGTGTGCCCCTTGAGTGAGAGGAGTTCCTGGCCGACCTGCGCATCCCATACCTTTACCGTATGGTCCTCAGAAGCACTGGCCAGTCGTTTGCCGTCCGGGCTGAAGGCCACGCTCAACGCACTGCCCCTGAAGGCGAGAAGTTCCTCGCCTGTTTGCGCGTCCCATACCTTCACGGTGCCGTCACCAGAAGGGCTAGCCAATCGCTTGCCGTCCGGGCTGAAGGCCACGCGATAGAAACCACTCTTGAGGGACAGGAGTTCCAGACCGGTCTGAGCATCCCACACCTTCACCGTTTGATCACCAGAAGCACTGGCCAGACGATTTCCGTCCGGGCTGAACACCACGCCCGTTACTGCATTGGTGTGCCCGATGAGGGTGAAGTATTCCTGGCCGGTCTGTCCATCCCATACCTTGACTTCGTTTCCGCCCGCGCTCGCCAGACGCTTGCCATCAGGGCTGAAGGCCACGCTCCATACTGTGCCCGAGTGTCCCTTGAAATTGAAGAGCTCGTGGCCGTCTTGCGCATCCCAAACTTTCACCGTTTGGTCATAAGAAGCACTAGCCAAACGCTTGGCGTCGGGGCTGTATGCCACGCTTTCGACAATGCCGGTGTGTCCTATTAGCGATCGGAGTTCCTTGCCAGTAAGGGAATCCCATAGCTTCACCGTTTTGTCTCGAGAGGCGCTGGCGAGTCGCTTGCCGTCTGGGCTGTAGGCCACGCTGGTGACGCGGTCGGTGTGTCCCTGGAGGGTGGGCAGGTCGGAGTGGCATAGCCTGTTGAGGTAATGCCACTCAAAGCCTCGCAGGTCGGTTTCCCCCGGCTTGGGTCGATGCTGCTCGAGTAACTGCCGCACCTGCTCTGCGCCGCCCTTCTCCCAGGCGTGTCGCGCCAAGTTCATGTTGGACGCATACAACGTACTTTTCAGCCGTTCGTTCAGCTCACGGACTTCGTCGCGCTGCCGCTGGGCTTCGTCGCGCTGAGTGTTAGCCTCCTGAGCTTTTTCTTGGGCAGTGGCGGCGTTGGCGTTGGCCTGGGCCTCGGCTGTTGTGGCTCTCACAGCCTGCCAGGCGCTGACCGTCGTGCCGAGAATCAGGCACGCGGCAATCGCTGCTGCAGTAGCGAGGGCGGGTTTGTGTTTGCGAGCGAATTTTTGGAAGCGGTACATGGTAGTTGGGGGGCAAGCGAGGACAGGTTCATCGGAAAGATAACGTTGAATGTCAGCAGCGAGGCTGCTGGCGGATTCGTAGCGACGGGAACGATCTTTTTCGAGGGCTTTCATCACAATCCAATCAATCTCGTCACGAAGCAGACGACTGAGTTGGCGAGGATCGCTGCCGCGCATGCCGGCAGCAGTTGATTCGCCAGCAGCCCTCAAAGTGCTAATGCGTGTGCTTGGCTTTGGTGGCTCATCCTCGCGGATGATTCGGCGCATTTCGTCGAAGCCGGCATTCTTGAGGCGTTCCTTGTCAAAGGGTGTCGTGCCCGTGAGCAACTCATAGAGCAACACGCCCAGGGAATACACGTCAGTGCGTGTATCGACATCGAGCCCGCTCAGCTCTGCTTGCTCGGGGCTCATATAGAGCGGCGTCCCGACCATCTGCGAAAACTGCGTAAAGAGCGTCTTCTCAGTCAGCTCTTGGTTGAGGGCCTTGGCCACGCCGAAGTCGATGACTTTCACAACCGGCACGCCATCGTGCAGCGTGACCAGCACATTGCTGGGTTTGAGATCGCGGTGGATGATGCCTTTCAAATGTGCGTGCTGGACGGCGTGGCAGACATCCAAGAAGAGCTTGAGGCGATCACGTGCATTAAGCTGCTGCTTGTTGCAATATTCGGTGATCGGAACGCCGCGGACGAGTTCCATCACGAAGTACGGACGGCTGCTGTCAGTCGCGCCCGCATCGAGCACGCGGGCGATGTTGGGGTGATCCATCATCGCTAGGGCTTGGCGTTCGGCTTCAAAGCGAGCGATGACCTGCTTCGAGTCCATCCCTGGCTTGATGACCTTGACGGCAACCTTCCGTTTGACGGGCTGCGTCTGCTGGGCCATATACACGACGCCCATGCCCCCTTCGCCGATTTGCTCCAGGAGCTTGTAGGGGCCGATGAGGGTGCCGGGCTGTTCCGTGACCGGGCAGAAGTGGTCGGTCCTCTCCGAACCCGCAACGGCAATGGCGGAGGGGGGCGATTCCAAAAAGCTGCCGGCGTCACGCTGGGCCGCCAGCATTTTCTCGACGCGGATGCGCAGGTTGGGATCATCATTGCAGGCGCTGTCGAGGTAGGCCGACCGGTCGGCCTGGGAAGGCCGTTCGAGGGCGGCGTAATAGATCGCTTCGAGCTGTGAGAGTTTGCTCATGTGATACTCGCTATAGAACAATGCGACGAACGGGCGACGAACCCCTCACCGCGCCTTCAGATTTTTAGCAACGGAACGCTACGGCCGATCCGCTAATTCGGCGTAGAGCCAGGACTTAGAGAAGCTCCAATAGCGCTCGGCGGTGGCGGTCGAAATTCCGAGAACCTGGGCCGCCTGAGGCATCGTCAGGCCAGCAAAGTAGCGGAGCTTTACCAGTTCGGCCTTAATTGGCTCGTCTTTCGTTAGGCGAGTAAGGGCTTCATCCAGGGCAATTAGGTCGAGCGTGGGACCGCTCGTCAGGGCGCAGGCCGAGTCGAGATCGACCCTCTGCTGCTGTCCGCCATGCTTGAGCCGCTGTTTGCGGCGAGCATTTTCGACCAGAATTCGTTGCATTGCCTCAGCTGCGGCGGCAAAGAAGTGGCCCCGATGGTCCCATTGGACTGGGTCCGGCCCTTGGTTTCCCACGAGCCGCACATACGCCTCATGCACCAACGCCGTCGCCTGTAACGTCTGCCCTGGATTCTCTTTGGCCAGGTTGGCGGCCGCCAGTTTCCGCAGCTCGTCATACACCAGCGGCAACAACTTCTCTGCCGCCTGCGGATCACCCTGCTCAATCTGCGACAAGATGCGGGTAACGTCGGACATGGGACCGCGGGCCGTGAAAATCGCGAACGAAGGGCAACCGCCATTACGCTACCGAGCCGCAGAGCAAATGTCGAGCTTGCGAGTTACGAGCAGAGGAAACTCGCTGAGGAAGAAACTGCGATCCAGAAGAGCGAGACGGTGCAAGAAAATGAACCAGCGGCGGTAAGCATGGACCGCTCTCGCCGCTGGCATTGGCACTGGTTCTCCACGTCGGACAAGCAGATGTTCCAAACTCGCAGAAAGTGAACCTCGCCGAAGAACACTATTTTGGCAAAGAGCGAGCGAATACCAACAAAAAACCCCGTTGCAAACTACCACGAATGCAACGGGGCGAACAAAAACCCAGGCTTGTTCGGCCCGAATTCCTGTCCTCGCTAACTGAATTTTAGGTCGGACCAGCCGCAAACGCAAAGGCTGGTTTGAAATGGCGAGACGGTGCAAGAAAAAAGCCGGCGGCGTAGAGCATGGTCGCTCCCGCCGCCGGCATGGGCATCGGTTGTTCGCGTCGGTCACCTTGCGATCAAGGCTTCTCCGGCAGCGGCGTGGCGTCCCAAATTCTTGTCCCGT